>DATKXO010000122.1:0-29016 GCA_035528995.1 Phycisphaerae bacterium
GCGGTGCCCGACCCAGAAGTAGGGCGTGGCCGAGAAGCCCGGGTCGCGGTCGTCGACGGTCACGTCACGCCGGGGCTCGTCGCTCGGCACGCGCAGCTCCACGCGAAACCATTGTGGCGAGTTGATCGCGCCGGGGCACGAGACCTCGACCCATGCCGAGTACGTCCCCGGCGCCAGGCCCGCGGCGTCGACGCTCACCTCGAACGACTGCCGGCCCTTCTGCCCTGGCGGTCCGTCCAAGTCGAGTTGAGGGGTGCCACGGTTGGCTTGTCCAACCGTGCTTCCGGCACTGCTGGACAAGCCAGCAGTGGCACCCAACGTGCAAAGTCGAGGTGGACGGACCACTGGGCCGTCCAGCTTGAGCCAGCCGGATCCGCGCTCGTACTCGATCTCGGGAACGCTTGCCGGCGCGAGCTCGCCGACCGCGGAGTTCACGAGCCGGACGACCTTCGCACGGGGCACCGGGCGCGACGCTCGGGCGACGAACTCGAGCGTGTGGGACACGATCCGCACCGGCTCGCCGTAGACGTCCATGGCATGGACCGGCCGGGGGCGGAAGGAAAGCTCGTCCGGCGCGGCCAGCGCGAGCATCGGCTCTCGGACCGGATCGCCGCCGACGCTGACGTGCTGCGTGGTCGACGCGCGCCGGGCGCCGTCGTCGACGACGAGCGTGACCGGGTAAACGCCCGGGCGAGCGAACACGTGGCTCGGCGCCCGGCCGCGACCGGAGCCGCCGTCGCCGAACGCCCAGAAGAGCGCGAGCCGATCGCGATCCGAGCCCGGGCGCGAACCGTCGGCCGAGAAGGTCACCGGCTCGCCCGCCCGTGCCGGCCCGAGCGGCTTCATCGCCGCGCGGATCTCGCCCGTGCGGGCCTTGCGATCCTCGAAGATCTGCCAAAAGACGATCCACGGGTCCAGGTGCAGCACCTCGGGCCGCTCCTGGGCCAAGGGCGACTCGTCGTCGAAATCGATAGGCACGGCGATCGAGGCCGGGTCGTCCGTATCCTGGACAAAGGGGACAGTCCCATTTTCGCTGCGCGAAAATTGGGACAGTCCCCCTTTTCGGCCGATCTTGAGCTCGAAGTGCGTGTGCTCGTGGCTCCCCACGTGGACGCCGGCCGTGGTGGCGTATCGGGCGCCCGAGGCCAGCGGCGTGCGCTCCGTGACGAGCAGGTCGATCAAGTGGTGCGTCTGGAGGGCCCAGACGTCGCCGTTCGGCCAGCGGCGGACGCCCCGCCAGCGGTTGTTGTTGTGGCCGGTGGCCAGGCTGTTGAAGTACGCCTGCGTGTCGAAGTCGATCGGGGCGAAGAGCGGATTGCCCTTGGGGTGATTGACGTCCATCCCCACGTGACACGCTTGGCCGAGATAGGGGCCCAGGTAGCAGTCGTCGCCGTTGTAGCACGCCCCCACGTCGAGCCGGTTCCGCTCGTCGTCGATCCAAGGGTGCATCTCGTCCGGGCAGATCCGCAGCGCAGCGTCCTGAATCGCCAGGCGCGCGGCTTTGCGGGGGAGGCACTGGAGGTTGCCTTTGCGAGGGTAGCGGATCGGGATCAGGTCGAACACGTCCCGGACGGTGTCGAGCCAGATCCTCACGCCGTCGACGACGTAGGGCTCGTAGAAGCACTCCTGCGAGCAGACGTAGCGCTTTAGGGTCATCGGCTGCCCATCGACGCGGACCCGCGCCCCGAAGCGGTAGATGATCCCGCCGGGCGTCACCCGCTCGACGATCGCCGCGTCGGTGTCTTCGAGGACCAACGCGAACCGCCGGCCGTCGCGGAGCTGGAACCGCAGCTCGTCGCCGTGGTCCATCTCCAGGGCGGTGAGCGTGTCCTTCGCTTCCAGCTCGATCACCTCTGCGCCGGCGACCGCCGTTACCCCGACGACGACGGCCGCCGCCACGCACAGTCGGAAGGCAGCGGGCGAAAGTGGGTAGCCGGGCCGGCGGTATCGTCGCATGAGCAGACCTCATTCTCGCTGGGTAAGGGGGTATTTGTGATGGACAGGCTGGCAGTGACCGCATTCATGCGGTCGGGAGCCGATTCTGAGGGTGTCTGTACGCTTCCGATGAATCGGGTCACCGGGAGCCCATCCTACCGGGCATTCGAGCGGGATTCCAATCCGACAGCCGCTCCGCGCCCCAAGAAAAGGAGCACTGGCGGGAGCGCACCGGCTCGCGGCGCCGGCTACAATGGGCCGGTGGATCGAGGATCGAGATCTTCTTGCGAGACGGGTGGAGGGAACATGGTGTGCAAGACGTCCGTGCGGCGTTCCGGGCCGGTGCTGATCGCCGTCTTGCTTCTTGGGGCCGTGCTGGGCGGCCGGACCGCGGCGTCCGAGCGGCTTTCCGAGGCCCATCGCCGGATCCTCGCCGAGCTGGAATCCCGCTGGTGGGGCTGGCCCGCCGCGCCGAGTCCGATTGTCCCCGCGCCCAAGGTCTGCCGGTCGCTGGGCCGCCGGTGGCAGCTCTCGGCGGACGAGCCGGTCGTCGTGCTCCTCGGGCCAAGCCCGACGGCCCAGGAAGCGTACGCCGGCGACGTGCTCCGCCGGGAGCTGACCGGGAGGTTGGGCCTTGGCTGCGAGATCGTCGACTCGGCGGACGAGATCAAGACGGGCAATCCGATCATCTGCCTCGGCACGACCACCGGCAACCCGCACGTGGCGCGACTGGCCGGGCTGGCGAAGATCGACCGCGACGCGCTCGCCGCCGGGGAGAGCTACGCGATCGATTTCGTCTCGGAGGAGACCGACGGGAGACGCTGGATCCTGGTCGCCGGCGGCGATCCCGTAGGGTGCATTCACGGGGCCTTCTCGCTCGTGCAGCTACTGAAGTCGGTGGAGGGGACGACCGAGGTCGAGCTCTCGTCGGTCCGCGATTTCCCCACCGTCGCGGTCCGGTCGCTCAGGGGCGTCGGGGAAGCCCTGGGCATGAAGCTCCAGGTCCACACGCTCTCCCGGTACCACGGGCGAAACGTGACCGGCGACGAGATCCACGACGACGCGCTCGTGCTGCCGTGCCTCGATTTCCTCGCCCGCAACCGCGTCAACTGCTTCCACGTCCTAGCCGGCATGGAGAACGAGGCCCAGCTCCCGGAGCGGCTCGCCCACCTGGTCGACGAGGCACACCGCCGAGGCATCCGGGTCGTAGGCGGGTTCCGGCCCGTCGGCTCGCAGCAAGGCGACCGGAGCACCTTCCCGTGCTACACCAGCGAGACCGACGTGCAGAAGGTGCTCGGGTTCTACCGCCAGTTCGTCGACGCCGGCTGCGACACGCTCTACTTCATGGCCGACGACTACTACCAGGACAAGCTCGCAGGGCACTGCCCCCAGTGCATCGCGCGATTCGGCGGGCTTGCCGGAGAGCAGCAGTTCATGCTGCACGAGATCCTCGAGCTGGCCCGCGAGCGGGAGTTTCTCGAGGACCGGATTCTGTTCTGCCCGACCCACTACGACGTGAACGCGGTCGAGGGCTACCTGAACGTGTTCAACGACGACCCGAAGCTCCGCAACGTCCCGCTCACGTTCACCTACTTCACCGAGGAGATCATCGAGCGGCGCAAGCAGGAGTATCCCCATCTGCGCTACGCCCTCTTCTACAACGGCCCGCGCTGGCTCGCCTACTACGCTCGGGGCCGGTCGGCGACGACGCGGCGAGCGCTCGACCCGTTCGCCCGGAACGCCCTCTATTTTCCGATCTACTTCGGCTGGCACGCCGCTCAGTATGACCCGGGCGCGGGATGGTTCGTCAACACGGGGGAAGACGTCCGGCGAACGTTCCACGAAGTGATCCCCCGCGAGACCGCCCGGTCGACGCTCCTGGGCAACATCGCCAACTACAGCGACTCGGTCTTCAAGGGGCCGGTCGAGTACGCCCTGTGGGGCCACTACGGCTGGAACCCCGAGAAGCACGGCACGAAGCAGAGCGAGGCGGTGATCGGCGACGGGCTGTTTGGGCCGGAGGGCGGTCGCACCATGGGGCAGCTAAACCGGGTACTTCTGGACCTGACGCGGCTCGTGTATCACGAGGTGCCGGCCCCCGCGGAATTCCGGGCGACGCTCGACGACAGGCTCGAGCTGGCGCGATTGCTGTTGGAAGACTTGCGCGACGGATACCACGCGTATCGGCGGACCGTTGCGCCGGATTACATCCCGCCCACGCGGCACTTCTACGTCGAGCTGGGGCTGACCGACGTGGCCAAGTACGTCGAGCTGCTCCAGTCGTGCGCGCGACAGCGGGGCCTGACGGGCCTGCCGCCGATCGTCTCTCCGCCGGCGCGCTACTCCGGCGTGGTGTTTCCCTCCGAGTCACCGGACGCGTTCTTCATTTTCGGCGGGGCGCAGGCGGCGTTGGGCGCATGCCTGAGCGATCTCTATCGGTACTCGATCCCGGACAACCGGTGGGAGCGCGTCTCGCCGAGCTCGGAGCTGATTCCGCCTCGCTGCGGGCATTCGGCCGTGCCCATCGGCGGCAAGGTGCTCTTCTTCGGCGGCACGTCCAAAGGCTGGGAATCGCTAGACAACGACCTCTACGTGTACGACCAACAGGGCCGCGAGTTCGCGCTCGTCGAGGAGAGCACCGGGCCGATCCCCGAGCCGCGGTTCGTCCACGCCGCGTGCGCCGACGAGGAGGGCCGGATGTGGATCTTCGGCGGGCTCACCTACGATCATCGCGACCTGGGCGATCTGTGCTGTTATTGTCCGCAGGAGAACCAGTGGCAAAGGATCGAGGATAGCAAGGGGGACGCGCCCGGTACCCGCTACGGCTCACGTCTGGCGTATCACGGCGGCTCGCTCTACCTGTTCGGCGGCACACGCACCGGCAGCGGCAGGCTGGGGGACTTCTACCGATTCGATCTGGAGGATCAGACGTGGCGCCGGCTTCCCGGCGGCTCAGAGAACGCTCCGACGCCCCGGTACGCCCACTCACTGCTTCGCGCGGGAGACTCGCTTTATCTGTTCGGCGGGGGAGGCAACGGGTACCTGAACGACCTGTATCGGTACGATCTCGCGGCCGGTCGCTGGGAGCGGCTGTCGCCGGAAGGGCAGATCCCCGGCGCACGCGGCTTCGTGCAGCCGATCTGCCCCGATGGAAAAAACATCTACTTGTTCGGCGGCTGGCAGCCGGCGGACGAAAGCGGCGCTTCGGTCAACGCGGACCTGTATCGCTACGACGTCGAGGAGAACCGATTCACTCGGTTGCACACGGGCCCGAAATGGCGGGACTAGCGCCGGCTCGATTCGCGCGAGGCCGGCGAACCTCTGGTGGCAGGGCCGGCAGTTGCTATGGTGGCTTGTCGCGAGGGACGGGCGGAGGTCGCGGAGACATCGAGCGCCCGACCGGCCATTATCCCGCAAACGCCCCCTGGCTGCTTTTTCCCACGGGCAAGAAAGGCCCAGACTGCTTCGGCCGAGGGATCTATCGCCGAGTTCACGCGGTCCAGTTCCGCACGCTCTCGGGCACGCAACCGGCTCCGCGGTAGGACGCAGCCACAGAAGCGCCGGCTTACCGCAAGGCTTCAGAGTCTCCATTCGCTTTCCTGAGCAGGGGGACGGGGGCCGTCGATGCGATCCCAGACGGTGGCTCAACTGCTGGCCACGCCGGGCATCACCAAGTCGCACGGCCGGCCGCACGTCTCCAACGACAACCCCTTCTCCGAAAGCCCGTTCAAGACCCTCAAGTACTGCCCGGAGTTTTCTTACCGCTTCGCCTCGTACCACCAGGCGATCGAGTTCTGCCCGACGTTCTTCCACTGGCAGAACTTCGAGCACCACCACGGGGGCCCGGGGCTGCTCACGCCAGCGACGGTCCACCACGGCCAGGCCGGTGCGGTCCTGGCGGCGCGACAAGCCGTGCTCGACGCGGCTTACGCCGCCCAGCCCCGGCGATTCGTCCGCAAGCCACCACGGCCGCTCAAGCTGCCCATCGAAGTCTGGATCACCCCCCCGGCCGACGGGCCCGAACCACGCACCTTAGAGTTATCGCGCTATACTAATCTCGACGAGGAGTCGTCTCAAACCGGTTGACACGTTCCGATCCGAGTGGTCCACCTACAGGCTCGCACCGCATGTATCGCGGCGGCTGTTGGTACAGCCCCTCGGGGAGCTGCCGGTCGGCGCTTCGGTACCGCCACCCGCCGGGCATGCGCCACGGCACCCTCGGCTTCCGGCTGGCCACAGTCTTGGTGGAGGAGTCAAGCAGATGAGAGCGGGCCGAGCGGAGGTCGAACCGACGGCAGGTACAGGCCCAGGCGTGGCTGTCGGCCTGCCTGGCGCCGCTGACAGCTTGCCTGCTAGGGCACTTGGCTTCGGACATTTGCTGCAAATGAGTCAAGTTTGTGGGGTTCAGGGTTCGGGGTTCAGGACCTGAAGTTCCACGTATACACGTAAATCCTGAACCCCGAACCCCGAACCCTGACCACTGGACGCTCGCCTCGGTCTGAGGCCCTGCCTCGCTAGTGTTGAAGCGACCGGAGAAGGATATTCACCGCGGCTGGCGTGGCACTACCGCCAACCGTCTGACCTGAGTCTCTCTGCGAAAACAGGTTAGGATTTCGGGGCGTCAACCATGAATCTCCTCCCGCGGTGCAGACCATCGCCCCCCTCGATGGTGTTATGCCGGGACTGAAAAATCTTCCCCAAAAACCCTGACGGAGCATTGACTCGTCGCTGGCGACGGTTAAGCTCGGGGACAAATATGTCGCTCTCTGCGACTCGTCTGGCGATGGGCAGGCGGTTCGATGTCTACCGGGAACGCGGCGGTTGTTCGCATGCGATTCGGGCGCGGCCCGTACAAGTACCGCGGGAAAGCGTGCTTCTTTCGGCCCCTTCTTTCAATAGGCCCAGTCTCCGGGAACTTCGCTCGGTGCTGTGATTAAGCTGCCAAGCGTGTGTGCGGTGCGGCCCAAGGTTTGAGTTGCCTTCTAGATATCGTCCGCTCGTCGACAACGAGTGCCGAGGGGCGGTACTGTTGCGGTCCAGCGACAAACAGACGCGGACTGCGGCTGGGCAGGACGGTGTGGCTAAAGTCCCAATCCACCATCGGGACGAAAGGCGACGGACCATCGCACGATTTCGAAGAGCTGCTCATCGACGGGCTTCTTCTCGCGTCCGCCCCTGCGCAAAAGCGGTTCCTTTCCTCTGAGGAGATACAGCCATGATTCTCCCATTCCTTCGCGGATCGTCGGCGAGTCGAAAGTGCAGGAAGCGAAACAACTGGCCACGGTCTCGGCCGGCTTGCCTGGATAGTCTTCGATCCCGCCACCTGGCTATGGAGCCGCTGGAGGAAAGGCAGCTACTATCGGTCACCCCTGCGCTGCAAGACAACGATACCGCAGCATTCTTCGGCGGCCACGGCGCGGACAACTTGTATCTGCGTGTGGCCGCGGACGGCGTCTTGGAGTTCAGCGAGACGGCGGGCGGAGACGCCTATTTGCGCGATGTCGACCCCGCCACTACCGGGGACCAAACGCTCACCATCACACCGTCCACCCTGATCAGGGTGGAGCTGGCGGGGGGTGACGACACGCTCATCATTCAGTTCTCTGACTCAATTGACCTGGAATTCGAAGGCGGTGCCGGGGACGACACGCTGGTGGGGCCCGAGATCGCGAGCGCCTGGGGGATTATTGGGGCCAACGCCGGGACGCTGAACAGCCGGATCAGCTTCCGCGGCGTCGAGAATCTCACCGGCGCCGCGGGCAACGAGGACACATTCTTCTTCGAGGCCGGCGGCAGCCTCAGCGGCTTGGCCGAGGGTGGCGCGGGTGGTTTCGATAGCGTCGTGCTCGACGGTGGGACCTTCGACCAGGTGACCTACACCGCGACGGGCCCGGACTCTGGCACGATCAGCCGCGATGATGACGTCATTACCTACGCGGGCATGGAGCCGGTCACGTCCAATGACGTCACTGCTGCGAATGTCGAATTCAATGGTACGGCTATCGCCGATAGGGTGACGCTGAAGCGGGTTAACGGCAGACTCACAATCGAAAGCGATAACAACCTGGCAAGTTTTGAGTCGGTTGACTTCGACGATCCGAGCGACTCCCTGACCATCAACCTCGGCTTCAACGTGATCCTCACGGAGGAGCATGTCTTCCTTGAGAATCTCGGCGATTTCAACGCGGATCTGACCATCGATGGTGGGGGGGGGCCCGATAAGGTCGTCTTCAAGGGCGATCTGAACCTCATCGGGCACAACCTGACGGTTAAGGCCGAGAGGGTTGAGGTTCAGGCTAACGTCACGATTTCGACTCGCCAGATCGCCAGCGGAGGCGATCATGCGACTGCAGCGTCCATGGGGAATTCGGGCAACATCATTTTCGAGGCGAAGAGTGAGAGTGCCGTTATCGACACGCTCGTGCCTGCAACGATCTGCATAGGCTCCGGTGCCAAGCTCCTGGCCCATGGGACCAACGCGTTCTCCGGAGGCGACATTTCGATCACCGCGGAGGACGTGGAGCATCGACTGTTCCAGTTCTCGCCGGTCGAAATCGCTCACAAGACGGCCAGCATCACTCTCGGTAGCGCGACGGACGGGGCGACACTCAAGGGGAGGAACGTCACCGTTCGGGCCTACGCGGCGGACAGGCCTCTGCTCAACGAGCTACCGGTCTACGCGAAGGGCTTCGTCGGCGAGATCATGGGCTATCTGAATCAGCTAGGCAGCATCGCGATCAGCCAGTTCCTGGGCATCGACGCGTCGGTGTTCATCCGTGCGGCCGACGCCACCGTCGATCTGTTCGGTGACACCCTCATCGACGCCACCGGCAACGTCGACATCGAGGCAAAGTCGATTGCCGACGCAAGTCTGTGGGCAGTGGCCGTGGGCCCCGGGCTTAGTCCGGTCCCGTTCACGGCCGCCGTCGGCTACGGCGAATCGACGGCGCTGACGCGGGCAAAAATTGCCGACACGTCTGAGATTACCGCCACCGGCAACGTCACGATCCTCTCCGACGCCAGTGCCATCGCCGCGATCAGCGCGCGGACCAACGCCCAACTGGGGAAGCTGGGACCCGGCGGCTTGCAGGACGTCAGCTCGAAGAACGTCTCGGTGGCCTTCGCGTTCGCAAAGACCGACCTTGACTCGACCGCGACCGTGGCCGAGGGCGCGACGATCGTCTCTCGGGAAGGCAACGTCAACGTCGATGCCAAAGGCGCGGTCACCAATAACCCGACCGCATGGACCGCCCAATACGGCGATGGGGCCGGCGGCATCGGGGTTGCGCTCGGCTTCGACGATTCGGACGTGACGGCCCAGGTCGACGGGACCGTGAAGGCAAAGGGCGTGGCCGGGCCGACCTTCGACCCGCAGGCCTCCGGGATCGTCAGCGTCAGCGCCGACACAATCAAGATCGACGGCCACGGCTACTCTAGCGGTGATCAGGTAGTGTACAGCGCCGGGAAGGACCCCTTCGCGGTCGGTGGACTCGGGACGCCCGTCGGCGGGCTCGAGGACGGGGGGACCTACACCATTCTGGTGGTCGACGGCGATCACATTCAGCTCGCCAGCGGCGGGCACATCGATCTCGACAACTCGGCGGTCAACTCCGGCGCCGTGCACAGCCTCACCCCCTTTGGCCTGAAGACCTTCAGGCCGGCGACGTCAGGGGTCGTCAACACCGACGCCGACACCATCCGGATCGACGGCCACGGCTTCAGCCAAGGGCAGTTGGTCACGTACAGCGCGGACGGTGCCTTCGAAAAGGACTTCGAGCCGTCGGCACCAGATGTCATCGACCATGTGAACAACACCATCAGGATCGACGACCATGGCTTCGTCGACGGAGACCGGGTGCTGTACGACTCGAACGACTCGGACGGGGTCCCGGGTCTTGTCGACGGCAAAGAGTACGAGGTCGATCTCGATTCCCTGCCGGTCGGAGACCAATCCGACAAGCTGAAGCTCATCGATCCCGACGACGGAACGGTCGTGGACGTTCTGCCCGGCACCCAACCCGAGGGCGCGCACCACCTGGCCAGGAAGACTACCGGCAACCCGATCGAGAACCTGCAGCAGGGCGAGCAGTACGAGGTCGACTTCACCGGCATCGACCCGGCGGATCAGGCCAATTTATTCAAACTGAAGCTGCACGACGAACCCGTCGACCTGTTCCCTCAGGATCCGGCGAGGCCGCTCTCCATGGGCCAGCACTTCTTCGGCTTCGAGGACGAGAGCGCACAAAAGTCGTTCGACGCGGAGACGAGCGTCGACAGCGACCAGAACACGATCACTTTCAGCGGGCCCCACGATTTCGAGAATGGCGATGCGATCGTCTACCGGACCGATCCGAGCAAAGGGCTGACCGACCAGGTCGTAAGCGGAAACGTCTTCGAGCTGAAGAATTTCGAGCCCTCTGCCGGCGCGATCGACGATGAGAACGACACCATCACCATCGCGGACCACGGCCTCGCCGACGGCGAGCGGGTGTTCTACGAGTCGAACGGCTTCGACGATGTCCCGGGGCTTGTCGACGGCAGAGAGTACGAGGTCGATCTCGATTCCCTGCCGCTTGAGGACCGAGCCGACAAGCTGAAGCTCATCGATCCCGACCACGGTACCGTCGTCGACATCCAGTCCGATACGATGCCCGACGGCACGCACGGCCTCCTCAAGAAAACTACGTCCGACTCCGTCGTCAACATCGCCGACCGGCCGGTTGGCGGCCTCGAGGACGGTCAGGTCTACAACGTCATCGTCGTCGACGACACGACCATTCGGCTGATCGACTCGTATCCAGATGCCCTTGCCGGCAAAGCCGTCGATCTCACCGGTACCGGCGCCGGCACGGCGCATTCTCTCAGCCAGGGACTCGTCGGGGGAATCGGCATCCAGGCCGCGCTTGATGCGACGAACAAGGCGTTCGGCGGACCTTCCGTCGGCGGGAATCCAAGCTGGAGGGATCTGAGATGGAATCCGGAGCTGGTGCCGGCGGTCGCGAAGCTCTTTCCTTGGAGTGGCGTCGACTTCGCGAAAGACAACAATCTCGGCGGCCAGAATTCATCCAAGATCAGTCTGGCGGGGGGGCTCGGCCTCCTGAAATTCGATCACGATGTCCTTGCCAAGGTGGGCAAGACCGCCGACCTCGAGTCCGGGGCCGACGTGACTGTAAAAGCGACTACCAACCAGAAGGTTCAGATCAGGGCCGCGGCCAGCATCACCAAGCCGGGCGATGACACGGGTACGCTCGGCATCGGGGCTGGTGCGGTCGCGCTCGGCTTCTACGACAACCACGTCCAGGCCGTCATCGCCGGCGATGGTGCGGGGGGCGCGGAAGTGGATGCGGCCCGTGCGGTGAACGTCAACGCCATTCTGACCTACCCGCTCCTGAGTAAGCCACTCGACGTGCTGAACCCGGTCGAGTTCTTCAAGGGCGGTCTCACCGGCCTTGCCACTTTTCTTGAAGGCGATCTCGGGCTTCGAAGGAAGCTCTTCAACACTTCCGTGATGACGAGTGGCTCAACCAAAGGCACGTTCTCGTTCGCCGGGGGCTTCTCGGTCGCCGACTTCACCAACTTCACCGAGGCCACCATCCAGAACGGCGCGCGGATCAACCAGACTGATGACAGCCAGGAGCCCACCCCGACGTTCCGCACCGGCGAGCAGACCGTCCAGGTCTGGGCCCGGACGGAGATGAATCTGGTTCAGACGGTCGGACAGTTCTCTTTGAATCTGAACGAAACTGGACTGTATAACGCCTTCAAGAAGGACGGCGGGAACCGTGGTGGCCTCTCGAAGATTGTCAACCCAGTCGGCAACAAATCCGGCAAGGGTGGTCTCGGCGGCTCGTTCCTGCTGACGTTCCTGGACAACGACACGATCGCCAGTGTGGAGGCGGCGAGTGTCCACACTTCCGAACAGGGCGGGCTCGAAATCAAGGCGGAGGAGGATATCATGAGCTTCTCCTTTGCCCAGTCGGGTGGCGATGCCGGCACTTTCGGGCTCAGCGGCAGCGTGGCTGTCGTTGACCAGGAGAGCACCACGCACGCTCTCATCACATCCGGGGCATCTGTAACCGGCGGGCCCGTGGACGTCGACGCCTCAGATACCATGACCCACATCAACATTGCGGGCGCCATCCAGACCGGCAAAACCATCGGTATCGGTGCCTCGATCGCCATCAATGACATCGACCGCGATACGGCCGCTTTCATCGGAAACGAGGACGGTCAGGCCCCCGGCACGGCAGGCACCTCGATCGATGTCAACGATGTCACTCTGGAGGCTGAGTCGACGGGAGTTCTCTACACGTTCTCCCTGTCGGGCAGTTTGATCACGGGCGGCAATGGACAGGGAGATCCACAAGGTGATGGGGATGAGGATCCTCTAGACGGTGTCTCGCTGCCCGCCCTGTTTGGGGATGCCGAGGGCACGCCCACGGATGAAGATGATCCCGAAAATCCGGGGGAGAAGAAGAAATCGAAAGGACAGGGCAAAACCGGAATCGGCATCGCGGGCGCTGTCTCGATCAACACCATCACTGATAATGCTCAGGCCTATATCAACGACACAGGGAATTTCACGGCCGGAGCACTCACGCTGTCAAGCCTCAATGAGACAGGTCTTAGAGCGGTAGCCGGCGCGGCCGCCGTCACGACGACGCAGGGGCTCTCGGGCGGCATTGCCGGTTCCTTCGGCAAGAACACTCTGGAAGGCAAGACGAAGTCGTACATCATCGGCGCTACGATCCACGAGACGCATCAGCTTTCCTTGAGCGCTGAACGAACAGGTGACATATTCGCACTGACGGCCGGAGTTGGGGTAACGCCCAGGAAGAAGGGGATTGCCATTGCCGGTTCCGTCTCGCTCAACAAGATCGACAATGAAACCGAAACCTTTCTGGACAGGGTACAGGCCACCGTCGTCAAGAGCACCGATCCACTCAGTGGTAATGTCTCCTTGTTCTCCACGGACACCTCCGAGATGCTCGTGATTGCCGGCTCGCTCAGTTACGGCGGCAAAGCCGGGATCGGTGCATCCGTCGCCTTGAACAAGATCGACAACACCACCAGGGCCGTGGTCAACGAGTCGACGCTCAAGCACGACGGCAACCTGACGCTTTCGGCGATCAACGACAACGAGATCAAGTCGGCGGCCGCGGGGATCGCGGCATCGGGGGGCACACTCGGAGGCTCCGGCGCGGTCTCGCTGAATTTCATCGACAATACCGTGGAAGCGTCGATTTCCAACACGGTTAACACGGGCAACCCCCAAGACGGCGGTCCGGTCTCGCTTTACGCTGAGGATGACTCGCTCATCATGTCGCTTGCGGGCGCCGTGGGGGGCGCGAAAACGGTGGGTTTCGGAGGGTCCCTGGCTTACAACAAGATCGACAACACCGTCGAGGCTTACGTCCACGATTCATCCCTCAATAGCGCGGGCAGCCTGATCGTTCACGCGGAGTCCTCCGCGACGATCAAGACCATATCGGCAGGCGGCGGCGGGGCCCAGACGCTGGCACTGGCGGGGGCCGTCTCGCTCAACAAGATCAGCAATACCATCGATGCCCGCGTCTCGGGCGCCTCGGTCATCAACGCCGCCGGGACGATCTCCATCGAGGCCCACGACAGCTCGACCATCTGGGCGATCGCCGGCAACGTAGCCGGGGCCGGGAAAGCCGCGTTGGGCGCGTCGGTGGGTTACAACGACGTCGACAACACGGTCAAGGCGCACATCGACGGCTCCTCCACTTCGGTCACTTCCACGGCGGGCCACGTCCACCTGCTGGCCGATTCCAGCACGGACGTGCGGTCCATTGCGGCCGGTGGCCAGGGCGCCGGCAAAGTGGCGATCGGGGGATCCGTGTCCATCAACGAGTACGGCAACGACGTCGAGGCGTATCTTGGGCAGGGCGTGACCGTCGAAGCCGAGGGAAGTGTGACGGTGCAGGCAGTGGACGACGCCGATTTCCTCCTTATCGCCGGGGTGATCAATGGCGCCGGCACCGCCGCGGTAGGCGTGGCCAACACCACCCTGGTGACGGACAACACGGTCAAGGCTTACGTGGGCCAAGACGCCACGGTGCGGGCCAAGGGCAATGGCGATGCCGTAAGCGCGTTCACGGGCACCAAGGACGGCAACGGTAACAAGAAAACCGAGCCCATGCGGGGCCTGGCCGTGACGGCCACCTCGTACGAGAAGATCCGCAGCTTTGCGGTGGCGGGATCCGGGGCCGGCACGGCGGGCGTTGCCGGTTCCGCCGCCGTCAACGTCCTGGATGAAACGACCCTCGCCTACGTCGATCAGGGCGCCGTCATTAACGACAATACGCAGGGCGCCAACGCCGGCTCGAACGCGGCCCAGGACGTCAACGTGCTGGCCTCCGCTGAGACGGAGATCCTGAGCGTGGCCGGCGGCCTGGCCGGCGGGGGCACTGCGGGCGTTGGCGCCGGCGCGGACGTCGCCGTCGTCAACAAGGAGACCAGGGCCTACCTCTGGGCGAGCACGGTCGACGCCAGGCAGGACGTGAAGGTCCGCGCCAACTCCGCGGAGGACTTCCTCTCCATCTCGGTGGCCCTGGGCGTGGGGGGGACGGCCGGTATTGCCGGCTCGGGGGGCGTCTATACCGTGGATAACACCACCCGCGCGTTCATCGGCGATGATCCGCACGACACGATCGACCTGTCCGGCACCACCACGACCGTCGTCGCAGAGGGCAGCGTGTTGGTCTCTGCGGTGGATGACACCGAGATGGATATCATCGCGGGGAACATCTCGGGCGGCGGCACGGCAGGTGTTGGCGTGGCCGCCGGCGTCACGGTCGTCGACAAGACCACCGAAGCCTTCCTCGGTCCCAACGCCGACGTCACCGGCAAGGGCGGGGGCAGCGGAGTGACGACCCATACCGGTCAGTTTGCCGTCGGCTCCGTGGCCGATTCCGGCTCGGAGGACTTTGGCGAGGTCCCCGCGGCCACAATTACCGAAGTCGGCCAAGCCAACGACACGATTCGCTTCGACGAGCCTCACGGCTTTGCCACGGGCCAAGCGGTCATATACACGAAGGGCACCAGCGACGTCGGTATTGAGGGAGGGGGCAAGCTTGAAGACGGGCAAACCTATTACGTCATCGCCGAGGATACTGACAACACGCTGGACTCCGCCACGATCAAGCTGGCGGCGACCGACGAGGACGCGCATGAGGGCAAGGCCATTGATCTGGCCCCCTCTACTCTATCCGGCACGCACAGCCTCACCGACGGCATTCCCAGCGTCCCGAACGGCGACGTCACCGCGCCGGGCCAGCAGCTCCAGTCAGGTGCGAATACCAACTTTGACAACGAAGGCGGTAACGATCTCGCGCCCGATGAGGATACCCAGACCAAGCAGCGCACGTCCGTTGCCGGGACCCAGGCCGGCTTCAAGGGAGTCGCGGTCACCGCGGTCAACCAGGACGACATCGAGACCATCGCGATCAGCGGCGGCGGGGCGGGCACCGTGGCCGTCAACATCGGCGGCTCCGTCTGTGTCATCACCAACAACACCTCGGCCTATGTGGCGGGCGGCGCCAAGGTCAACAAAGACACCGATACCACGGACGGAACGACGAGTGACCAGTCGGTGCTGGTGGCGGCGGGAAACGACCTCTACCACATGGGCATTGGGGGGGCGATCTCCATCGCCGGAACGGTCGCCGTGACCCCGGGCGCCGACGTGACGGTGATCACGAACAACACCAAGGCTTACGTCGACGACGGCGCGCTGGTCAAGGCCGAGAAGGACATCGCCGTGGTGGCCAACTCCAGCGAGGACGTCCTCTCCATCGCGGCCGGGGTGGGCGGCTCGGGCACCGTGGGCATCGGCGTCGCGGCGTCGGTGATCGTGATCGACAACACCACCTACGCCTACATCGGCTGCACGACAGGCGCCACGGCCAGCGCCGGCGGCAATATCCTCGTCTCGGCCACGGACACCACCGAGACCTTCGTGGTCGCCGGCAGTCTCGGCGTGGGGTTCGGTGCCGCGGGCATCGGCGGTGCCGCGTCCGTCGCAGTGATCAACAAAGACACCCGGGCCTTTGTCGGTAGCTACGCCACGGTGGACGCCAAGGGCAACGGCGGCTACCTGACCGGCATCCTGGACGGCAGCAACACGGCCGCGGGGTTCGGAGCCGAAGCCCAGTTCCGGGGACTTGCCGTGCAGGCCCAGTCCAGCGAGGACTTGTTCGCCATCGGCGCCAGTGCGGGGGGCGGCTTCTACGCGGGCCTGGCGGGAGGCGTCGCGGTCGAGGTAATCGATTCCGACACGCAGGCCTACATCGGTCAGGGGGCCCAAGTCAACCAGGACACCGAGAACGAACACCCGGGCCAAGCTGTCAACGTGTCGGCAGCCAATCGCTTATCCGTGTTCGCCTTGGGAGGCGGCCTGGGTCTCGGGGCCGCCGGCGTCGCCGGCGGGGTCGACGTCGGCATCATCCGCAATGACACCACCGCTTACATCGGCGACGATGCAGTGGTCGAGGCCCGCCACGACGTCGACGTCAATGCGCTGTCCAGCAAAGACATTGACAGCTACGCCTTCAGTCTCGGAGGGGGGCTTGTCGGCATTTCCGGCTCCGTCTCCGTGTGGTCCATCGGCAGCGAATTGAAGTGCAAGTATTCCTACGAAGAGAAAGACCAGGACACCGGACAGACCTCCAGCCAGTCGGACGAGCCTCTGAAGCAGAACGACCTCAAATACACGCTGTCGTCCCAAGACGACAAGGACAGCGGAAAGGAGGGCGATCCCGGCGCGGCCTTCGCCGCCAACTTGCTCAAGTACGATGCCACGGACCAGAACGGCGAGGAGGATGACACGCCCGACAATACGCAGCTTCTTGCAGCCAAAACCAGTGAGGCCGCAGCCCATGTTGATGATAACACGTCTGATACGCTGCTGTCTGACTCCACGTCCGGGTCGTCCGGGACGGAAACGGCCGGGACCACCGCCTATGTCGGCGTCGACGCCACGGTCCATGCGGGAAACGACGTCAACATCCGCGCGACCGACCGCCTCGAATTCGACGTCATCGTCGGCAGTGCCGCCCTGGGCGGGCTGAGCCTGGGCGGTTCCGTGGCCGTGCTCAATGTAAACAGCAACGTCGAAGCCTTCATTTCGGAAAAGGCAACGGTCGGCGCGGGCCACGACGTCCTGGTCCATGCCGGTTCCGTTGAAGACCTCTACGGACTGGGCATCTCCGGACAGATCAGCTGCTGTATCTCGCTGGGGGCCCAAGTCGTGGTATTCAACGACAACAGCACCCAAAAGGCCTTTATCGGGCGCCCCGTCGACAACGAGCCGGACCGCGCCACCATCGACCAGGCCGGCGGGACGGTGGCCGTGGAAGCCGAAGCCGACCGCACCATCAAGGCCCTGGCCATCGGCGGTGGTCTGAGTGCCGGGGGCAGCATTGGTGCTTCCGTGGCGATTGCCAACGCGGGCGGTTCCACCAGCGCCCACGTCGACGATGCCCGCATCGCACAGGCCGGGGGTACCGTCGGTAACGTCAGCGTCACGGCCGAATCCGTGGCCGACGTGGAGGCGTTCACCGTCGCCGTGGCCGGCGGCCTTACCTTCGGTCTGAGCGGCTCCATCGCCCTGGCAGAGTACAATCCCAGCATCGAGGCGTCCATCACTAACGACGCCGACGTCACGGCGGCCGATGATGTCAGCGTTGAATCCCATTCGCGGGCCGACGTGGACACGGACGCCTACGGCGTGAACGTAGCCGGCGCCGCGGCGCTGGGGGCGTCGGTGGCGATTGCGAAAAACGAGCCGACGATGACCACCGCGATCGGCAGCGCCGCGGTGACGGCCGGCGGAAGCGTCACGCTGAGATCCGTGCACAACTACAGCGATGACCCGAATAACCCCATCAGGCTTCACCAGGGCGCGGAGGCCCAGGCCACGACGGCGTCCGGTGCGCTCCTACTCGGCGCCGCCGGGGCCTATGCCGAGGCGGAGACCTCGGCGGTTGTGAAGACCTACGTCGCCGATGACGCGCAGATCACTGCCGGCACGGACGTCCGCCTGCTGTCGCTGGTCAATAGCGACGCGGAAAGCGACACCAGCGGCGTCGGCGGCGGGTTGGTGGGGGTCGGCGTCAGCCTGGCCTATGCCACCACCAGCGGCAGCACGTCGACTTACGTCGGCGATGCGGACGTGACCGCCGGCCAAAACGTGGAAGTGACCTCGCGTAGCCATAACGAGGCGTACGCAGAGTCGCTTGCCGTGGCGGGGGGCATCCTGAGCGGCTCGGGCAACGTCAGCGAGACGACGGTCGACCCGTCTGTCGATGCGCGAATCAAGGGCGGCGCCACCGTCACCGCAGAGATCGCGGTCCTGGTCGACGCCCGGGCGTTCGTGACCGGCAAGACGGACACTCAAGGCGTCAGCGCCGGCGTGCTGGCCGTGGGGGTGTCCGAAGCAAACTCGACGGTCGCGCCCAACGTAACGGCATGCGCGGGAGGCGATAACACGACGATCACGGCCGGCACGCTGTCCGTGATTGCGGCGTCGTCCCCCGTCGCCGGCTATTCCGCCCAGTCCCGCGCCACCGGGTCGTCCGGCGGTCTCATCGGCGTCAGCGCCACGAAGAGCAAGGCGCACAGCGGCGGCACGGTAACCGCCTATGTGGGCCAGAACAGCACGTTGAACGTCACCGGCACAGCCAAGATCTTTGCCGAGACGTCCAGCAAACAGAACGCGGTCGCGGACGGGTTCAGCGCCGGCCTGGTCGCCGCCGGTGCGAACAAGGCCACCGCTTCTTCGAACAGCATCACCAAGGCGTTTCTGGGAAGCGGGGTCACGGTGACGGGAGGCGCCCTCGAGATCTCCGCAACCGGGACCGACGACAACCTTGCGAACTCGGAGTCCGGCAGCGGGGCGATCGTATCCGGCGCCGCGGCCAGCGCGAAGACCCAAAGTACCAGCATCACCACAGCCTATGTCGAAGACGGACCATCCGCCGCAACCATCCGGGTCAACGACCTGACGATCACCGCCGATCACACCTCGAAATTCGACAGCAAGGCCAACAGTGTCAACGCCGCTCTGGTCGGCGTCAGCGGCGCCTATGCCGACAACTCGGTCAACTCAACGGTGGAGGTGAACCTCGGTGCCCAAAACGACGTCGAAGCGGAGAATATCGTTGTCGAGGCAATCAACAAAACGGAGAAGCCGGAGTCGGGATACGCGGTCCAATCCGGTTCGGGCGGTGTGATCGACGCGCCGGCCGCGGAGAGCAACACGACCATCAACCACAGCACGAGCGTCATGGTGGGCGCCGACGCCAAGCTGCGCCTCGTCGGAGATCCCGAGCAACCCGGCAAGTTCGAGCTGACCGCGCTGAACGACGTCGAGGCCCACGACAAGGCGAAGCTGGATTCAGGCGGCGCGATCGCCATCGCCAAGGCGGCGTCGGTCATCCACAGCGACCAGAACGACGCGACGGTCCAGATCGGTCCCCGCGCCGAGCTGACAAGCGTCGGCGACATCGATCTGGCCGCTCGCACCCAAACCCTCATCCAGACGAAGGCCGACGCCAAGACCTACGGCCTTGCCGGCGCCGCCCAAGGCCGCGCCGTATCGAGCATGGCGGCCGAGAACAAGATCGTTGTTCAAAGCGACGCCCGGTTGCAGGCGGAGGGTGACGTCAACCTGCGGGCCGGCCGGGACGCCCAGGGCACGCCCAATGAGATCGACGTTTCCGCGCGCACCGACCTGTGGAACAAGACCGCGCTTCCCGTCAAGACCAGTCCCCAAGCGGACGCGCAAATCAACCAGTCGAACACGATCGAGGTCCAAGCCCGCGCGGAGATCGCCAGCGTCAAGAACGTCAACCTGATCGCCGACAAGGGCAACTACACGGCCTTCGGCAAAGGGATCGGCAAGGACCTCTATCGCCAGTTGGCCCAGGAAATCCTCAACGGCATCGGGAGCATCTTCGGCGTCAAGAAGATCTCGCTCGAGATCCACGGCGGATCCACGACCGTCAATGCGGATAGCAGCGTGACTGTGGACGGGACCGTGCGGGTCGGGATCCGGAACGAGCAGTACCTGACCATCGCGGAGGCGATCCCGGAAGGGGCGGGGATCCAGATGACTGGAAATCCCAAGCTGGACTTCACCCAGGATCCCAGCGGCCCGGACACGATCCAACGGTTCAGCGGAAGCTGGACCGCCGAGGGGTTCCGGCCGGGCCAGTTGATCGTGGTCTCCGGTACCAGCGCCAACGACAACACGTACACGATCGCGTCGGTCGACGAAGACATCATCACGCTCGCGGACGATCTGGCGAGCACCGAGGCCCACGCGCCTTCACCTGACTTGGCGATCTACGTGGTTGCCTCCCAACAGGTTCCGGCAGCGGTCGAAATGACCGGCAGCCCGGAGCTGGAGCTGACGGAAGGTGGCGCGAATCCCGACACGATCACGCGGTCCCAGGGGAGCTGGATCGCCGACGGCTTCAAGGAAGGCACGTTCATCCGCTTCGTAGGTTCGTCGGGTAACACGGACGCCTACGAGATCGCATCGGTCACGGACAACGTGATCGAGCTCGCGACCACAGAGGACCTGGCCGACGAGACGCTCGCTGCCCCCCAGCTCGAGGCCGTGGTGGCGCAAACCGTCCTGAACGCCCCCGTGAGTGTGCAGAACGAAACGCTCGAATTCGAGGCCAAGCGGGCCCAGATCACGCGTTCGGCCGGGAGTTGGACAGGGGACGGGTTCCAGGTGGGCGATGAAATCACCATCTCTGGCGCGGGCGCGGCCGGCAACAACAAGACCGTCACCATCGAGTCGATCGACGGCAACGTCATCCGGTTCGCGCCCGGGGAAGACCTGGTGCAAGAGGGGGCCTCACCGGCGAGCGTGACCACGCCGATCGAGATGACCCGCAGCCCCGGGATGACGCTGACGTTCGACCTGGCGGACGCCATCAACAACGTCGAGGCCAAGATCACGAGGTCGACCGGGAGCTGGCTCGACGACCGATTCAGCCCGGGCCAGACCATCGCGATTTCCGGTTCGGCAAATAACAACGGCAGCTACACGATCGCATCGGTCAGCGCGACGGTCATCGAGCTCGTGGAAGACCTGGTTCAGGCCGAGGTCGACGCCTCGCCGACGCTTGAAGCGACCTCACTCATTGAGACGTCCGGTGGCCCGACCCTGACGTTCGAGGCACGCAGCGACGACAATGCGGAGATCCACTGGTCGTCGGGGAATTGGGTCGCCGAGGGCTTCAGGCCGGACCAGACCATCCAAGTGTCTAATTCCGGTTCGAACAACGGAACGTACACCATCGCGACCGTGAACTCCACGGTGATCGCGATCGCGGACGACGACCTGTACGATGCGACTTCGCTATCGTCGTCAGTGCTGGGGGCGGACTCGCTGGAGAAGGTCGAGACGACCGGCGCGGTCGGACTGGAGTTCATCCCCAGCTCGGGCGGGGACCCCGCCAGGATCGTGCGAACGTCCGGGTCCTGGGGCGTCGACGGCTTCGGCCGGCAGACGGACGGCGCATTCGAGCAGGGCCCCTACAGCCAGTTCATCAAGATCACCGGCGCCGCCGACCCGGCAAACAACGGGACGTACAGGACGGCGTCGGTCAGCCCTACGGTCATCGAGATCGAAGCTGCCTATGACTTCAGCAGCAGCGAAACCACCGCGCCGTCCGGCGCGCACGTGCTCGCGCTCGATCAGGACGTTGTGCCGAGGGCCATCCAGGCCACCGGGGCTGGCCCGTTGCAGTTCACACCGGCGGACCCGCAGAACGGCATCCCGGCCGCGATCTCGCGGACTTCCGGGAGCTGGATCGCGGACGGCTTCGAAGCCGGCCAGTTCATCCGCGTGGACGGCTCCAGTTCGAACGACGGGACCTACCAGATCAAATCGGTCGCCGAGACCGTCATCGAACTCGAGGACGACCTGCCGGCGTCAGGGCCCGCGACCGCCGGGGTGCAGGTGTCCAGCGTGGAGGTGCGGCCCATGGCGATCATCATCGAGGAACAAAGCGGGGGCGTGGACGATCCCGTCCTGACGGTGGAGGACCTTGCCAGAAACATCACGGACGAGATCGCGTACCTCCAGGAACTGAAGGTGGAGCACGCGGGGAATGCGGCCAAGATAGCCATCTACAACGCGCAGATCACTCAACTGGAGTACCAGCTCGTCGACCTGAAGCTCGTGGCTGACAGCGATCCTGGACACCCAGACAACGACCTGAACAATCAGGTCACGGCCACCCCCATCACGGGGTATCAGGTCACGTACATCAACGTGCCGCAGATCACGGCCCGGTCCGCAGATATCAACGTCGTCGGCGACGTCCTGGTCGGTTCGGGACAGCTCCAAGCGCCCGGCGACACGACGATAAAGGTCGTGAACCACAGCCCCTACTACCTGCGCGTCGGGAGTTCCGGGCCGAACCCGGAGGATCCCCGGCTGTGGATCCCGGAAGAGCAGGGCGGGCACGTCACGCTCAACGGCGTGCCGGTTGCGACCTGCGACGAGATCGACGAGCAGAACGTCGGCGCTGCCTCCGCGACGTTCAGTTTGATCGTCACCGGGGAGAACTCGGCCCAGCCGCTGATCCACGTGGAGAACACGTTCGACCCGGAGGACTCCGAGGATGAGCGCTTCCGCGATGCGGCCGCCCCGGACATCGAAATCGTCGGCACCGTGTCCAACGTGAACGGGACCGTGAGCGTGCAGAACAACTGGGGGAGCATCTTCATCAAGACCGCCCTTACCACGTTCGAGGCCGACCCCGGGAGCAACCACCTCACGTGCGAGGATCATGGCTTGACCACGGGCGACGGCGTCTGGGTCTCCAGCACCGACGCACTGCCGGGCGGCCTTTCCGAGGACGTGAAGTACTATGTCAGGTACGTGAGCGACGACGAGATCGCCCTGCATCCCACGGAGCTCGATGCCCTCGAGGACACGAACGCCATCAACATCATCGACAGCGGCGTAGGCGTTCATAGCCTCAAGACGGGCGAAGGCAGGATCGTGGCCAAGACCGTGGACATCGGCGCCGGCCGTGACGTGGTCATCGCTACTGACGTCGCCCACACCGGAGGCGATCCGGACGCGCAGTGGCTCGACGAACGGCAGAAGAACGAAGCACTAAACGCAGCCGTTGCTGCCCCGGATGATACGCCGCCGAATCCCACAGACGCCACCGATGGCATGAGAGCCGGCGGGCCCGTTGTGGCCGGCAACAACGTCTTCATCACGGCTCGCATCCTGAACATCAACGGACTCGTTCAGAGCGGCCGGCCCGACCGTGCGTTCGTGCTGGATACCGGCTGGGATGCCTACATCGCCGCCTGGGCCCAAGCCAACCCCGATGAACAGTATTACCAGTTGTCAACCAACAAGGGCGCGGTCGTCTGGGGCGTGGTCGGCGGAGCCTCGCCGAAGATTGTTGAGATGAGCGGCGTCCCGACGTTGACGTTCAGGGATCAGAGCCCGGGCAACGACACGATCACGCGGTCCCAGGGAAGCTGGATCGAAGACGGCTTGCAGGCGGGCATGTCGGTTAACGTTTTCGGAACCGCGAGCGACAATGACGGGACCTACTTCATCAAGAGCATCAGCCCCGGGACCCTCACACTTAGCGACAGCGACGACCTGGCGGACGAGACGGTCGTCGTGTCCGCGTCGAACATTGCGGCCAGATTCAACCGCGATACAGGCGTGATCGAAGTGGACTCGGTTGCGGTCGAGGGGGGCTACATGCAGCTCACCGGCCAGATCATCAGCACCGGCATGGGGCAGCTCCGCGTCGTGGACGGCTTCGGGCACATCCAGGTGGACAACCAGACGCAGTACCCCATCGAGCTCAAACGCCTGGATACCGGCGCGAGCACCCCGGCCCGCGTCACCGGCAGGCCGGTATTGACCTTCACGGACGGCGGAGGACTGGCCCCGGATACCATCACGCGCGATTCGGGAAGCTGGTTCCTCAACCGCTTCGAGGCGGGGCAGAAGGTCACCATCTCCGGGTCGGCCCTCAACGACGGGATCTACACCGTCGAGTCCCTCAGCCAAGATGGAAAGGTCCTCGCACTCCAGGGCAGCGGGAACCTGAAGAACGAGCTGACGTGGTCGCCCGACGTCGTGGTCGCGGAGATCGAGGTAACCGGCGCTCCTACACTGACGCTCCAGGACGTCTCGCTGGCTGCGGGCACTAAGGTTTTGTTCTGGGATGATCCGCACGGCCCCGACTTGATCGTGCGCTCGACCGGCAACTGGCGAGACGACGGTTTCCGGGAGGGGCAGCTCATCACAGTTTCGTACTCGCCGGAAAACGACGGCGTGTATCAGATCGCCACCATTTCCGATGACGGAACGACCCTGGTGCTGGATGAGGTCTCTCGCCTCACCGGCCCGCCCGTTTGGGTCGATGCCGTGGTGACCGCGGCCGACACGATCATCCGCTCGGAGGGGAGTTGGGCCGCCGACGGGTTCAAGCCCGGCCAGGTGATCGCCCTCTCCGGGTCCCAGAACGGCAACGACGGGCTCTACGAGATCGGCAGGGTCATCGACGACGAGGCCAACAACGTCCATATCCTGGAGCTCAAGCAGGAGCTCCCCGCCGACGAGAGCAGTACGGCTTCGCCGGACTTGCGGGTTGCCGGGCGGCTCGAGGTCGCCGGAGCCCCCTCGCTGGTCCTGCAGCAAGA
This sequence comes from Phycisphaerae bacterium, assembly GCA_035528995.1. GTDB lineage: Bacteria > Planctomycetota > Phycisphaerae > UBA1845 > UBA1845 > DATKXO01. The sequence goes on from DATKXO010000122.1 coordinate 24,670, forward strand.
CGCCGCGGGCGACACGGTCACCCGCTCGTCGGGGAGCTGGATCGAGGACGGCTTCCGGGAAGGCCAAGCCATCACCGTCACCGCGCCGGGCTTCAGCCAGACCTGCACCATCGCATCCCTGAGCGACGAGGTCGTGACGCTTGCCGAAGGCAACGTCCTGCCCGACATGGTGGTCTCGTCCTGGAACGAGGGGCTCGAGATCCGAGGCGAGCGAAACGACGGCATCGAAGGGACCATCATCATCACCGACATCGGCGGCGGGATACCCCGGACCGTGAAATACACGAGAATCGGCGATGAGATCCAGGTCACTGACGTCGCCGGGAACCCCCTCCCACAGCCCGAGGGGACGACTTCCAGAACCACGTCCTACGTGATAGAGGATGGGCTGCGATACTACTGGGTGCGCGCGCAGGGCAAACAGAATAAGATCACCAAGTACTGGATCAAGAAATCATGGATGGGCATCGACTGGGCGGCGAAAGACCCAGGGGAACAGCCTACCCAGGTCTGGGTGGAAGCGCTGGGGCCGATCGTCCAATTGAACGACGGCACCTACGTGGGCCGGGAAACGGGGAACCACACCAACGACGGGTACGCGTACGACTTCGAGAACGTACTCTTGGATCGTCAGGTGGATATTATCTCGCGGACTGAAACCAAAGGGTGGTGGATCTTTTCCACAACCTACCACCACCTGTGGAAGATCACCCAGGACGGCTTCACGAACTTCCACACCCACAGCGTCAAGGCCGATTACCCCATCGCGATTGAGTTCACGGGCTATGACACGAGTTCGGTCATTATCAACTCGAACAAGGACGTGCTCCTCAAGGGGTCGATCGTCAGCAGGAACGGGCCCACGGTCATCACCAGCACCGACGGCGCCATCGAGCAGGTGTCCGATACGGCAATGATCATCACCAGGGACATCTCGCTCAGCGCGGCCAACGGGATTGGTGACGGGGAGGGAGGGCCCATCCGCGTCGACTTGCTGTCCAGCACGGTGGACGCGGTAACGGGAACGGGCGACGTCGAGATTATCGAGCTGGACGGCGGGGTCGAGATCGGCACGGTCAGCACGCCGGACGGCAACGTCTACATCACGGCGGAGTCGGACATCGTCGCAGCCGATGAGAACTCCAAGATCACCGGCGGCCTCGTCGAACTGACGAGTCTGACGGGTGGGATCGGCACGGCCGACCTGCCGATCGTGATGGACAGCGGCGAGGCCGAAGACGACGGGCTCAGGGCCTCGGCCGTCGGCGACGTCTACCTGAAAGAGGAACACGGCGACCTCCTCCTGATCAGCGCGGAATCCCTCGCCGGGAACGTGACCATCGAAGTCGCTGACGGCAGTCTCCTGGACCATAACACCCAACAGGAAAGGGATACCCGTACCGAAACGGAGCTGCTCGGCCTCTGGAACGACGCGCGGCTGACCGGCGACGCGGCAGATCAAAGTGCCGAAGACAGCGTTACGGCCTTCGAGCAGAAGAAGACGCAGGAATACGAGACCTATTGGCAGTATCGGAACGTTCGCGCCGTGGATGACGGTGCGGGCGGAATCGTCTACGAGGCCGATCCGTACGATGCGAGCTTCCAGTACCGCCTGCCGGATGACCAACGACCGTACTATGAAGCGGAGTTCGAGGCGCAGGTCCGGGAAGAGCATCCGGACTGGACCGATCAGCAAGTGGCCGAAGAAGTCGCCAGGCGGATTGAGGGCTTTGAAGACGCAAAGACGGAGGACTTTCACCGGATCCACGAAGAGCTGGAACTTCAAGGACTCACCGATACTTACGATCCCGACTATGCCTTTACCGCCAGTGCGACCGAACAAACGGAGGTCACCGACGGTTTTTTGTGGACCGTGGAGGAACTGAAAAACTCCATTGGGTTGGGCCTGCTCAAAGAAACGTCCGATACCGAGACGCGAATCGAAGCGCCCAATGCGAAAGGGGACGATGTCACTTTGATCGCGCTCGCCGGCGGATTGGGAACGACCGCGGGATACGTCGAGTTCGTTTTCCCGGTGACCGATCTGACGGACGACGGGAAGATCGCCCTGCTGGCCGCCGAAAAGGACGATCTGACCTTCTACGACGCAAGCGGCAATCCCGTCGACCCGAGCGATCCGAGTGCGGAGAAGCTCGTCATCGCCCTGCGCGAAGACGTCGACGTCGAGGCCGGCGGGGTAATCCTGGTCGAAGCCGGCGGGAACGTGTTCTTGGGTTCGGAAAAGGACCTCAATATTGACCAGGTCCTTGCGGGCGAGAAGGTCCGCATCAAAGGGGCGGGAGGCATCTTCGATATGGCGGTGGTCGGCACGACAAACGTCGAGGCTACCGATCTGATTCTGGAAGCTGCAACAGATAGTATCGGGAGCAGCACCGATCCGCTTTCCATTGACCTTGCCGATGACTCGACCCTGACGGCCCGATCGGGCAAGGACATCTACGTCACCGAGCAAGCGGGTGCCTTGAACGTCGACGCCGTGTTTGCCAAGGGGAACGTATGGCTTACGGTTCACGACGGGCCGGGCAGCGGGGACGACCTCCTCATGGGCGAAGAGTCGGCGATCAAAGCCGCGGGCGGGTGGGTCACCTTGCAGGCCGGCGACGACGTCCGGATCGAGCAGGGCGCCTGGGTCCAGGCAACCGCGGCGGTTACGATCCGCGGCGATCACGCAGATGCCGACCCGGCGAGCGGCAGCAAAATACACGTGGCCGGCAGCATCTACGGCGAATCGGTCGAAATCACCGGCGGCGACGATGACGACATCGTGAGCCTGACGAACGTGATCGCCGAGACGCCCACCACGGTGCTCACTTACGCCGGCAACGACACGATACACGTGGGTAGCAATGCTACCGCCGAGTCAAACAGCGGGGGCACCCTGAACGCCATCGACGGACTCCTGACCATCCACGGCGGGTTGGACGACGACCAAGTCCGTGTGGATGATTCCGGCGAGGATCAAGACAACGCCGGGGTCCTGACCGCCGGCAAGCTGTTGGGCCTGGGGATGGGCCCGGACCCGGGTGCGGTCGACTGGGCGCTGGGCATCGAGTACGACGAGATTGAAGAGCTGTGGATCTCGCTCGGCTCCGGCAGCGACACCCTGGACGTGCTCGGCACCTCGGCCGTCACGGGCCTCGATGCCGGCGCCGGGGGCGATACCGTCACGGTTGGCAACACGAACGAGGAATTCGACAAAACCAGCGGCACGCTCGACGCCCTCCAAGGGGACCTCTACATCCTTCCCCAGACCGACTCGGATACCGACGATACTGTCGTCGATACGCTGAACGTCGACGACAGCGGCTCAGTCCAGCCGGACGTCGCCGCGATCGTCGATCTGGGCGGGGGGCAGTTGAACGTATCGCAGCCGGCCGGCTTCGTGCCCGCGACGGTTGAGGAGTTCCGGCAGTTTGCCACCGAACTGGCCGGTTTCGCGACGGCGACCGTCTTCTACTACAACGGGACCGGCAAGGACGATGCCTTCGAATACGTAAACGTCCGCGACGGGCGGGGCGACGACGAGATCGAGGTGTACGACACCACCGCCGGCATCCGCACGACACTCGATTCCGGCGACGGCGACGACACGTACTACGTCACCGGCAGCGGACTCCGCGCCGACAACCTGTTCTTCGGCGGCAACGCCAACGATACGTTCAACGTTTATGTCGACGCCGCAACCCTCGGCGCCGATCTGGCGATCTACGGGGGCGACAATGACTCCGGACGCCGTGACGTCGTCAATCTCCACGAGACCGCCGATCTGACCCGCACGAATCTGAGCGCCACGGACCAGGCCCCAGACGGAGTCATCGTAGGCGGCCTTGGCGTCTCCTTGTTTGCCGAAGAGGTCGAGACCCTCCGCTATGACGGCGGCGGCAACAACGATGACAGGTTCCAGATCATCGGGAATACGGGCGACAACAAAATCACCGTCGCGCCCACCGGCCCAGACTCGGCGGTGGCCTTCTACGACGGGGAGCCGTTCGACGGCCCGCCCCAGGACTTCGCCACGCAACTGCCCGGCAGTGCCAGCCGACCGGACCTCTCGGGGCTCCCGGACCTCCAGTTGAGCGGCCTGACCGGCGCCGCGGGGCTGGCCGTGTCCGACCTGGGCGGCGCCCTCAACCGCGTGTACGTCTACGCCCGGAGCGAAAACGGTCTGAGCGATCCGAATGCCGAGGCCGCGGGCGACGATCCGTTCGGCTTCGGCGACGGTTTGCTGCTGCCGGCGGTCGGGGCCGGCAAGGCCTGCGACGCGATCCACGTGACCGACTCGGCGGTCCGGATCGCCTCGCTTCTCGGGGTGAACATCAACGCTTC
>DATKXO010000123.1:0-8465 GCA_035528995.1 Phycisphaerae bacterium
CTGCAAGCTGGAACCGAATTGGGATGCGTCGCTCCGCTCAGACCGTAACCCCGAAGGGGTGGTCGTCTGGCCGGACGGTATCGCCCGCGTCCAGTTCGAGCGTCTGGGGTACTTCTGCCTGGACCCGGACTCGGCCGGCGAGCGTCTCGTGTTCAACCGGACGGCGACGCTCAGGGATACTTGGGCGAAGATCGCCAAGAAGGGCTAGCGTAGGTCTTGAGGTGCCGGACAGTTGCGGAGCTCAGCCATGACAGCATCGAGTGATATCGATGTGGTTCCGGCCCGGCGCCACCTCGACGCATTCCTGGTAGACAATGAGGAGCTGGAGACACTCAACGCGCGCCTCGCTTCGTTCAACCTGTTCCGCGTCCTACGGATCGAGAGGGTCGAGATTCGTCACAGCAACGTACTTGCCTGGCTGCTTACGCCCGGTGAGACACACGGGCTGGGTGCTCAGTTCCTGCGCCGCTTTCTGTCGCGCCTGCTGATGGAGAACGAGGATGCGCAGGTGCGGCTCACGCCCGCGCAGGTCGAACTGATGAGCTTTGACGACGTCGAGGTGTACCGGGAATGGAAGAACATTGACATCGTCGCCCGAAGTCCGGCCGCGGACTGGTGTCTGCTGATCGAAAACAAGATTGGCAGTAAGGAGTCCAAAGGTCAACTCGTGAAGTGCAAGAACGTGGTCCAGAAGGAACTGGCACCAAAGCACCTTATACCCGTTTTCCTGACCCTCGAGGGAGACGAGCCATCGGAGGAAGCCCGAGAAGCGGGTTACATCTCATTGAGCCACGTTGCAGTACTCGACTTGTGCGAACGGATGTATGAGCAGCACCGATCTCGGATTCCGCGCGACGCGGCTACGTTTCTCGAACATTACCTGACCATACTGCGGAGGCTCACGATGCAAGACGCAGGACTCGTCGATCTGTGCAAGACCATCTACCGCAAGCATCGGGAGGCCATCGACTTGATCGTGGAGTACGGGTCGTCCTCGGAAGTCATGGACGCGTGCGAAGAGTGTCTGAGAAGTCTGGTCGAATGCGAATTCATGTTCAGAAAGGGAAGTCGGGCCGTGTGGTTCTTACCGAGCGAAATGGGAACACTGCTCCCCGAAGTCCCTTTAACAGAGTGGCGTTTCCTTTCTCGAAAAGGCGCTGTTATTTCTCGAAAAGTCCCTGTTATGTGTTGGTGCCAACATCTCGAGAAACACGGGAGGCTCTACGCGGTGATCGAGGTTGGGCCGATAGCTGACGGCGACTTGCGCCGGCGCCTGCTCACCAGTATTAAGGACGCCGGCTTTTCGATCAAAAAGCACTCGTTTGCACCCGGCGCCAAGTTTACGAGGATCGCGAGCGCGACACGCAGACTCCGTGTGAATGAAGACGACGAGCCGGATCACGATCCTGAGTACATCAAGCAGGAGACCAAGTCGCTTTGGGAGAAGCTCTGGACCGAGGGCAGCAAGATCACGAAAGTCCTCAAGAACTTCGATTGGGAGTAGTAGGGCGCATCTTGATGCACCGAAGGTGCCGGTCTGCTTGACGGTGCTGTGCGCCCGCCCGGGCTGCCATCATGCCGGAATACCGCCAATGGGAACTTGATGGTGCGATGAAGCTGTTTGCGGGCGCGGGTTGGGATGGGCCGCTTCCTTACGGGCGCGGCTCGGAATGGGCGGCGTTTCAGGCGCGGGCGCTGAGGCAGCGGCGGATGCGGGCCAGCGTTTGCTCCTTACCGAGCAGGACCAGCGTGTCGAAGATCGGCGGGCTGATGCTGGTGCCGGTGACGGCCACGCGCACGGGTTGGGCGGCGTTGCCCAGCTTGATGTCCTGTTCGGCGCAGACCTGCTCGAACAGCTTCTCCAGCGTTTCGCCGGTCCACGGATCGCAGGATTCGAGTCGGGGCAGCAGCGTTTCCAGCATGTGGTAGCCCTGGTCGTCGTTGCGGGTCAGGTTCTTCTTGACGGCCTTGGGCTCGTAGGTGATCGCCTCGTCATCGACGAACAGATTGCGCCCTTTGACGTCCAGCTCCTTGAACGTGCGGAACCCGGCGCAGACTTTCAGCAGGTGCCGACGGGTCGCGGCGTCGGCCGACCGCATCGGCGAGTCGCCCCAGTGGAGGTAGTCGTCGAAGGCCTCGGCCAACCGATCCTGCGACGTCCGATTGGCCCAGTCGGTGTTGAAGGCCGCCAGCTTGCCGCGATCGAAGCGGGCGTTGGTCTTGCCGATGCGGGCGATGTCGAACAGCTCGACCGTTTCGTCGATGGTCATCTGCTCGCGGTCCTCGCCCGGCGACCAGCCCAGCAGCGAGATGAAGTTGATCAGGGCCTCGGGCAGATACCCGGAGACGCGGAAGTCGTGGACGTTGATCTCCAGCAGGTCGATGCCCAGATGCCCGGCCACGGCCTGCAGGGCCGGATCGATCACGGTGTGCTTGCCGGCCAGAAGCTCACCCACGGTGTCGGCCGGCACGCCGGTCGCGTCGGCCACGTTGCGGGCGAAGTCCTCGTCGCTGACGTCGGCCGATCTTTGTCGCACCTGCAGGAGCCGGTGGCCGAACTCCTTGATGGCCGTGCGCTTGCTCATCTTGCTGCCGTCGGCGTTGAAGATGATGGGCAGGTGAGCGTATCGCGGCGTGTCGAATCCCAGGGCGCTCTGCAAGGCGACGTGCTTGGGCGTGTTGATGAGATGCTCCTGCCCGCGAAGGACGAAGTCGATCTTCATGAGGGCGTCGTCGACCACGCAGGCGAAGTGGTAGGTCGGCCAGCCGTCGCTCTTCTGAATGACGAAGTCATCGAGTTCCTGACCGGCCAGGCGGACCTCACCGAGGATCTCGTCGGTCACGACGACGTCACCGCCGGGCATCATGAATCGCACGGTGACGGGGCGGCCGGCGTCTTTGGCGGCGCGGGCCTGGTCGGGCGTGGGCAACGGATCGGGCCGGTGATACACGACGGGGCGTTTCTCGCGCAGAGCGGTTTCGCGCATGGCCGCCAGCTCTTGGGGTGTTTCCAGGGCGTAATAGGCCCGGCCGGCCTCGATGAGCTGCTCGCAATAGCGGTTGTAGACGTCCAGGCGCTGGCTCTGGAAGTAGGGGCCGTGGTCGCCGCCGACCTCCGGGCCTTCGTCCCATGGCAGACCGAGCCAGCGCAAATCGTCCAGGATCTTGGCGGTGGAATCCTCGACGTGGCGGGATTGGTCGGTGTCCTCGATGCGGAGCACGAACTGCCCGCCGGTGCGCCGGGCCAGCAGCCAATTGAACAGCGCCGTGCGGGCACCGCCGACGTGGAGGTAGCCGGTGGGCGAGGGGGCGAAACGGACGCGTACCGGTTCCTGTGTCATGGACGGTCACCCTCCTGTCCTTGCTCGGACTGGCAGTCGGTCGAACCGGCGACGGCTCGACGCGCAAGGCTTATGCGACGGCCACCGGTACGTCAAGCGGAGCGCTGCTCCTTGTCGGCGGGTGGGGTCTCCGCGGTATGGGCTGGGCTCGGCGACGACTGGGCGAGGGGCGTGAAGTACCCTGGTCGCACGCGCCGGAGGAGCGCGGCGATCGGGCCGCTGGCGGCGTACGCGCCGACCACGACCGCCACGGTCAGTTCCTTGTACCACCAGAAAATGGCCAACAGGACCATCAACCCCACGACCTGGCCGAAGGGGCGCCGCCCGCGCAGATAGGCGTTGGCCAGATGAATGTAGGGAATGCGGCTGACCATCAACAGCCCCAGGCCCAGGGCGATGAACGGCAGGGCCAGGGCCAGGTAAGGGCGCAGCGTGCTGCCCAACTCCTGGTTCACCGCCAGGTCCTCGTGCAGCAGGACCAGGGAAGCGACGACGACCGCGGCCCCGGGGCTGGGCAGACCCGAGAAGTAATTGTGGCCCAGGTCACTGCGGGCGTGTTCCACGTTGAAGCGTGCCAGCCGCATGCCCGTGCAGGCCACGTAGACCGCCACCATCACCCAGAACGCGCGGTTCCAGAGGTCGTTCGCCAGGGGACCCGGCTTGGCGGCTGCGTCGGGCTGGGCCATGAGGATGGCCATGACCAGCAGGGCCGGTGCCGCCCCGAAGGTCACCATGTCGGCCAGGGAGTCGAGCTGCCCGCCGAAATCGGTCGTCCCCTTGGTCAGGCGGGCGACGCTTCCGTCCAGGGCGTCCAGCAGCAGGCCGACGAAGATGAACCCGGCCGCGATCGCCAGGAACGACGGCAGAAGGCGCTCCAGCAGCCTGCTCTGCATTGTGAGGTCGGCGGAGGCGTCCACGAGGGCGCCGGCGTCGAGCATGGCGCGCAGGCAGAACTGGATCGCGGCGAAGCCGCAGATCAGATTCCCCAGCGTGAGGAGCGTGGGGATGGTCGAGACGGTCCGCAGGCGGCGCTTACGCCGGCGTGGACGACGCGACCTCTTGAGCCTGGCGACGATTGGCATCGGTCTCTCCGTCGGGCGACAACGGGCGCTGCCTCACGAGGATGGTGAGGCCGGCCCGCACCTTGGTCCCGATCTCGACGGCGGGTACGACGGCGCCGTCGTCGGGGACGATCAGCTCGGTGCGCGAGCCGAACTTGATCATGCCGAAACGCTGGCCGATCGCCAGCTCGCTGCCGGCGACCGCGTGACAGATGATCCTTCGGGCGATCAGCCCCGCGACTTGACGAACTACGATCGGGCCGCGGATCGGAGCCACGGGATCGATCAGCAACGTGTTGGCTTCGTTCTCCGGGCCGGAGCGGGCGTTGCGGGCGTCGTGGAAGGTCCCCTTGCGATAGGTCACCGAACGGACCGTTCCGGCGCAGGGGCTGCGGTTGGCGTGTACGTCGAAGATGCTCAAGAAGATGCCCAGGCGCAGGGCCGGGCCGCCGATCTGGTCGTCGTGGTCCAGACGGGTGATCTCGGTGACCGTGCCGTCGGCCGGGGCGCACAGTTCGCCGGCGGCGCAACGCGCGACGCGCGCGGGATCGCGGAAGAACGAGATCACCCAGGCCCATACGATGACGAATGGCGCGACCGCGGCCGGATGCCAAAGCCATGCGGCGACCACGGCCCCGGCCCCGAGGACCAGGGTGGCGACGACCATCTCTCGCAGACCTTCGCGGGCCAGGCTCACCGCAGGGGACTCCTTCGCTGCCGCCGGCTCAGGGACGTCCGAGCGGCGCTTCGCAGTTGGTCGATCCCCCTCCGGCCACCATCATAGCGCGCCCGATGACCGTGGGAAACGCAAGAACGCGGAAACCGGGGCATCGCGAACACCAAGCCCATCAGGAGCGGTGAACAGCCGAGCGGAGGATCGCGGTTGAGGGGGCCAGGAAGGGTGAAAACAGCGAAAACGGCCCTGGGAAAACGGCGTCCAGCGGAACCTAACATTTTTCTAACTTTGGTCTTGCCAGGGCGTGGGGGGAGTGCTATGGTGGGCGGGCGTCGGGGAGGCTCTCGAGGCAGGCGAGTATGTCTTTGCTGGTAACCGGGACGGTGGGGATAGACTCGGTGATCACGCCGCACGGGCGGGTCACGGACGTGCTCGGCGGGTCGGCGACGTACTTCAGCATGGCCGCGGCGTTGTTCACGCGGGTGCGGCTGGTGGCGGTGGTAGGGGACGACTTCCCGGCGGCGTTCCGCGACCTGCTGGGGTCGGCGGACATCGATCTGGCCGGTCTGGAGACGCGGGCCGGGGCCAAGACGTTCCGCTGGAAGGGCGAGTACTCGCAGGACATGAACGAGCGCGAGACGCTCGAACTGCAGCTCAACGTGGTCAATGACACGCCTCCGAAGGTGCCGGGCGCGTTCGCCGACAGCGACGTGGTCTTTCTGGCCAACACGCATCCGGGCTTGCAGCGCGAACTGTTGAAGCAGGTGAAGTCGCCTCGGCTCACCGTGTGCGACACGATGGACTGCTGGATCGAGAACGAGCCGGCGGAACTGCGGAGGACATTGGGCGTCGTGGACGGGATCGTGCTCAACGACGGGGAGGCCCGGCTGCTGACGAAGCAGATGAACCTGGTGGCCGCCGGCGAGGCGATCCTGAGCATGGGCCCGCGGTTCGTGGTGATCAAGAAGGGCGAGCACGGGGCGATGCTGGTCACGGCCGACTCGGTGTCGGTGATCCCGGCGTTTGCCACCAAGGACGTGTGCGACCCGACGGGGGCCGGGGACAGCTTCGCAGGGGGGATGCTGGGCTACCTGGATCGGTGCGAGGTGCACGACACGGCGGCGCTGCGGCGGGCACTGGTGCGCGGGACGGTTGCGGCGTCGTTCACTATCGAGGGGTTCTCGCTGGACCGGCTGAGGCGGGTGACGGCGGGCGACGTGGACGCGCGGGTCCGAGACCTGGTGGCCATGGTGCGGATCGAGTGAATCGAGGCGCTCGTGGACATGCGGTTGTTTGTGGCCGTTGAGCTGGTCAAGCGGGTCAAGGATGAGCTAGCGGGCGTGCAGAGGGCGCTGGGCGAGTTCGATCGCGACGTGCGCTGGGCGAGGCCGGAGCAGATACACCTGACGCTGAAGTTCCTGGGGGAGGTGGCGGAGGAGCGCTGCGCGGAAATCTGTGATGCGGCGGGTGCGGCCGCGGCGGATTCGCGACCGTTCGAGATTCGTCTGGCAAACAGCGGCTGTTTCCCGCCTCACGGACGTGTGCGAATCGTGCACGTGGGCATGGCCGAGCCGAGCGGGGCGCTTCAGCAATGCCGCGACCGGTGCGAGCAGGTTTTTTCCGAGTTGGGGTTCGCGCCCGAGCGGCGGCCTTTCTCGCCGCATTTGACGGTGGGGCGGGTGCGGGAGGATCGGACCGACGGGCGGCTCCGACAGGCGGTGGAGGCGCTTCGGCCGGAGAGCGTGGGGCAATCGGTGGAGGCGATTTACGTAGTGCAGTCCGTGCTGGCGCGCAGCGGGGCGCAGTATACAAACGTGTCGCGACACGCGCTGTCCAAGGTCAGTTGAAGGCGGCGACATCGAGGATGTGTGGGATGGACGACAAACAGACAGCCAATCGCAAGCAGGCCCTGGACCGGGCGCTGCAACAGATCGAGAAGGCGTACGGCAAGGGGTCGATCATGACACTGGGCGAGTCGCGAGGCCCGGTGGACGGGCTCTCGACGGGGGCGTTGTCGCTGGACCTGGCGTTGGGGGGCAACGGACTGCCTCGTGGGCGGGTGGTCGAGCTGTTCGGCCCGGAGGCGTCGGGCAAGACGACGCTGGCGTTGCACGCGGTGGCCTGCGCCCAGCAGCAGGACGGTGTGGCGGCGTTCATCGACGCGGAGCACGCCCTGGACCCGACCTGGGCCCGCAAGTGCGGGGTGAACCTCGAGAAGCTGCTGGTGAGCCAGCCGAACTCGGGCGAGGAGGCGCTGGAGATCGCCGAAATGCTGATTCGCAGCGGATCGGTGGAAGTGATCGTGGTGGACTCGGTGGCGGCCCTGATTCCGCGGGCCGAGATCGAGGGACAGATGGGCGATCAGCACGTGGCCCTGCAGGCCCGGCTGTTGAGCCAGGCGATGCGTAAGCTCACGGCGGCGATCTCCAAGACCCGCACGGTCGTCATCTTCATTAACCAGATCCGTATGAGAATCGGCGTCATGTTCGGCAACCCGGAGACGACTCCCGGCGGGCGGGCGCTGAAGTTCTACAGCTCGGTGCGGCTGGACATCCGGCGGATATCGGCGATCAAGGAAGGCGACACGATCACCGGCAACCACGTCCGGGCGAAAGTGGTCAAGAACAAAGTGGCCGCTCCATTCCGCCAGGCGGAGTTCGACATCATGTTCGACCAGGGCATCAGCCGGGAAGGGGACCTGGTGGACCTGGCCCTGGCCGATGGTGTGGTGGCCAAGAGCGGGACGTGGTTCAGCTACGGTGACGTGCGGCTGGGTCAGGGGCGTGAGAACGCCAAGGTGTTCCTGCGTGACAACCCGGACCTGTTCGCCGAGATCCGCAAGGCCGTCCTGGCCAAGCGGGCCAGTGAGGCGGCCGAGAAGGAGGCGCGTAGTAAGCCGGGGGCCGGTGGTTCAAGTCGAACGGCGCCGTCGGCCAGTGGGAAAACGGCGTCGGGGGAGAAGCCTGCCGTGAAGCTGGCGGCGGCGCCGGCGGCGCCGGCGGGTGGGCGGCGGCGGCGAGCGTAGGGCGGCATAGATCGCGCGGTAGCGAGCGGTTCCGGGCGGGGGATGGTGCGGATGGCCGATGGTCCCCAGGCGCGGGGACCAGGTGGGATGAGGGTCCTGGCGGCGCGCCCGATTTGCGGGCACGAGTGGGCATCGCACGGGTGTCGATCGGCGGCGGCCTAAAGCGGTACCGTATCAGGCAAGTGATCGGGGTGGTGGTCATTCCGGCGTTCCAGCGCTCGCGGCGTGCGAGCGTTTCCGATGCCACTGCATGAAGATCCGCATGCCAGCCGGTTGGCGTGCAGTTCACGTTCTGCAATCGTGGGGGCGGGGCGAGCGTTGTTCCTGGCGGCGGATGGGCTGGCTGGGACGTGGGGGGGGCG
>DATKXO010000124.1:0-2516 GCA_035528995.1 Phycisphaerae bacterium
CCGATCCTGGCCGACGCGTGGATGCAGACCGAGCTGCACCCGTCCACCGGCACGATCACCTGGGGGTCGATGAAGCTGCAGAACGAGCGAGCCTACAGCGGAGTCGCCGCCGGACGGCACACGCTGCGGTTCGCCGCGCCACCCCGGGCGGAGACGGTCGAGATGCCCTTCGAAGTCAAGCCAGGCCGACGCTACGGGCTGTTCGTCAACCTGGACAGCCCCTTCCGGTGGCGGCAACTGGACCTGGAACTGAAAGGCAGCGGTCACGCCGAGCAGCCACGGTTCAGCACCCAGCGCCTCCCGAACGGGGAATACCTCGCCGTCTGGAGCGGCCGGGGGAGGAAACTGCTGACAGCGCGGAGCAAGGATCTCATCGAGTGGACCCCGCCGACGATCCTGCCCCTGTGCTCCGTGTTCGACAACATCGAACCGGCGACGTTCCGGTCGCCGGACGGGACGATCCACCTGGCGTTCTTCTGCAACCGCCTCTCGACGCAGATGCCCGGCACCGGCGGCCACCACCTGTGGATCACCCGAACGCGGGACGGGAAGACGTGGGAACCGCCGCGAAGGATCGAGATCGGCGGGACAGGCGGCTGGCCGCCGTCGACGGCGAGCATGCTCACCGGCCCGGACGGGAAGCAATGGCTGTTCTGGCGCGACCGCGCCGCCGCGGCCGGGAGCCTCGACGAGATCCGCGAGCTCGTCCCCATCGAGATAGCCGCGCAGAAACGCGAGAACCTGTTCCCCTGCAACGTCCACGTGAGCCTGGACGCGAAGGGGCGGTTCCACATGGTCTACGACAGCGCCACCGAGGGGATCCTGCACATGACCTCCGCCGACGGCAGCCAATGGAGCCGCCCCAACCTGCTGCTGGCCAAGGCCGAAGGGACCAGCACCGAGCAGGCCCAACTGATCTTCGTCGGCGGCAGGCCCCTGCTGCTCTACTCGGCCGGCGGGTCCGGATACCTGACACCGGTGGACCTGGACGGCAAGCCCGTCGCCCCAGGCAGCGGGTTGAAGGTTACCTGCCGCCTCGTCCCCCTGGCCGGCGCCAAGGCCTTTCGCGACGGGGACGACCTGGTTCTGCTCGTTGGAGCCGACACAACGTGGCTGCTGCGGGCCAAGCTCAAGGACCTGCAGGCCGCGGCAGCGGGGACCGGGAAGGTCGGCGCGAACCAGGAGGAAGACGACTAATCACACCATCTGAGGTGGTGTGATCGGTGCAGCCGTGCGTGCCTCGCCTGCGCCCCCGCCCGCGGATCTTGACCGATCCGCAAGGCGCGATACAATGGCATTCTGCTCGGAGGCAGGCCCGTTCGCCGAATGGATTCGTCCCACTCACACGCTGGGTCAACCTGCGCGCGAATGCGGCCTGCCGCGGGCGGCCCGAAGGAGGAGACGATGCGAGGAATGCCGAAGGCCTGGGCCGTCGGGGGCGCGATTCTGGCGGTGTTCCACCTGGCCGGACTGGCGGGCGAGACGACCGTGTATACCACCGACCAGCTTCGCCAGACCCTCAGTGCCGCCCGTCCCGGCGACCGGATCTACGTCGCCCCGGGCCGGTACAACCAACTGCTGTGGGTCCAGAACGTCCACGGGGCCCCAGGCAATCTGATCGAGGTGGTCGCCCTCGATCCGACCAACCGGCCGGTCTTCGAGGCGCACAGCTCCGCCGTCTTCACCTTCTATGGATGCTCCTACATCTCCGTGGACGGGATGATCGTCCAGGGCGCCGGCACGGACACGCAGGACGGCAATAACATCATGTTCACCTTCTCCGACCACATGGTCCTGCGGAACAGCGTCTCGCGCGACATCGTCCACACCGGCAACTCCGACGGGACCAAGTTCAACTCCTCCAACAACGTCCTGATGTACAACTGCACGATCAGCGAGTGGGGCGAGGCCGGGTCGGCTATGGACGGCATGATCTCGAATTCCGACCTGTTCATGAGGAACACGATCACCTTCCCGTCCCTGGCCACCGCGGCGTCGGCCAACGGCATCATGCCCAAGGGAGCCGCGTATCACCACGGGATGTACAAGAACCTTTTCCTCGACGGCAGCAGCAGGGCGGTGTGCTTTGGCGGCTCCGGCGGCGCCACCGGCCCGGAGATCCGCGATTCGGTGGCGATGGGCAACGTCATCGTCGGCGGGGAGGCGGCGGTGGCGTTCGTCTCGGCCACCACCTGCGAGTTCGCCTACAACACCATCGTCGATCCGGAGAAGTGGGTCATGCGGGTCCAGAAGGAAGGCGACTACGAGACCGACAACTGCACCTTCCGGCGCAACCTGGTGCAGTACGGGCCGCTGCTGCCCTACGGCGGCGTCCAGGGCACCGGCGGGACGGTCCATCCGGAGACGTTCACCTACGAGGCGAACTACTGGTACAGGTCGGACAACCCCGCCGCCAGCATCCCCTACCTGCCCGGCGGTGAGACTGACCCGGCCGGCGGGGTCGATCCGCGGTTGGACGCGGACTACCGCCCGCTGTACGGCCCGGCCAAGGCCTA
>DATKXO010000125.1:0-37522 GCA_035528995.1 Phycisphaerae bacterium
GTGCTGTCGTTATCCGACTGGCAGTCGATGTTCTCATCGTTGCCGTCCAGGTGGAACGCGGCGAGCTGCACCATGTCGCCGTGGTCAACGTCGGCCTCGGAGTTGGTGGTCAACGCCGTGCCCAGGCCGATATCCAGGTCGCCGGCCGTATCGTCGCCGTTGTCGTGTACGGTGACTTTGGCCTCCAGCGTGATCCCCTTGTCCACCGGGAAGGTGTCGTTGACCGTGCGGAGCGACGCCAGGGCCACTTCGGCCACCGCGTCAAACGCGAACTCGATTCCGCCGTCTTCGCCGTCGATCTGGTGAACGCCGGCGCCGTCGATCGACTTGGCGGTCAGGCCGCTGGGCAGGTACTTCTGGCCGGTGGTGGTGGTCAGGCCCTCGAACGTGCCGGCCCCGGTCTCGACAATCTCGAACGAGCCGACGCCGTTGGGCGGTTTCTCGCCCCAGGGGCGCAGGCGGACCAACGCGGTGTTGGTGGTCAGGTAGTGGACCACGCGGCCCATGTAGGCGTCGGGATGGCCGGTCAGCGCCTGAGTGTTGTCGGCCGTGGCGAAGACGGGCGCGCCGGCGTCGGTCAGGGCCACGCCGGTGATCGTCAGCTCGAAATCGCCCAGGACGTAGACCCGGCAACTGATCGCACCGGCCGCCCCGCTGCTGTTGTCGGCCTCTTCGTAGGCGATGCCCGCGAACAGGTCGCCGGGGACAAAGGCTTTCAGGTAGCCGGCCGGGTCCAGGCCAACCCGGGCACCCTTGTAGACGTGGACGGCCGCCGCAACCGGGAACTCGCGCAGCTCCTGATCGACGAAATGGTTGACGTTGGCGTTTGCTGAAAGTGTCATGCCGCGTCACTCCTTTGACGCTGTGTATCCGAACGCGGCGTCCGTGCCGCGTGTGGTTGCTACTTGTCGGTGTCGCCCAGGCGCTGCTCCATATTATCGAGGGCATGCATGCGCGCCACGATGGCCCGGAACCTCTTAAACTGCTGCGGGGTGAACTTGACGAAGCCGGGACGTTTCGCGGCCGCGACAAGCTCCTCGGTCGGCGGCAGCTCGCGCCACTCCTCAACCAGCGACGTCGATTCCTCGCGTACGAAGCGGTCAGGAACGTCGTTGAGGGCAATCTCGTTTTTCTCCAGCAACGAAGCCAGCTTCATCCACGTCCGATCCAAGCCCGCTGGAGAGTGAAGGTACTGGAGCGCTGCAGCCGCAATGAAGCGCGAGAACGTTCCCCCTGTTTCGAGAAGGTGTGCGTCAATCGCTTCGCAGAGGGCTTCGTCCAGAAAAGCGTTCTTTTGCCTCTTCGCCATCTTCTCGGCTCCGTCCGAGTTGGGCACAGTCATTCGCCAGCCTCCATTCTAGACCCTCTAGCGACTACCGCAACACCGGCAATTCCAGGCCCCCCGCCGCCGTCTATATTTTCTTTTAATCCTTGACTTTCTAGAAGTCAAGCGAATAATTGGAGAAATTGGCTGCCCGGCCCGACCCGGCGGGAACCTGCAGCGCCCGGCACTGTCCAGGACGGCAGGCGTCGGGATTCGGCCGGGCGGCCCTTAAGGAATCACTCATGTGCTGTGCCCCCCTTCCGAACGTCGGAGCCCCGTGGGGTCGCGGGGGGGCAGACCTCCGTTGTCTCCTTGTGTTCGCGGCTTCGTCGGCGACCGGCCCCGGGCCAAAACGGGATCGCAGCTCCTGCTAGGCACCCGGGTGCCGGCCGCCGGCCGGTCGTTGGCGTGAATGAATGAGCGCCCTACCGATCAGGACCGAGCCGCCCGACGATTGGGTAACGCCGGCCACGCTGGCCGCCGCCCGCCGCGTCTCGGTCCGCACCGTGCGCCATCAAATCAGCAAGCTACCCGAGCACGCCCGCCGCAAGGTCGGCGGCAAGCTGTACTTCGATCGCCGGTTCCTGGCCGGTGCGAGCCTGGACCTGGCCCGGATCGGCAAGGTGGATCAGCCCGGCCAGGCCGACAAGTCGCTCTGGCGACAGGCCGACGCCCAAAGGGATGCTGTTATCCGTAGAATCCTGGCCGACGGCGACACCTACGCCCGGCAGCGCGGCGTCGGCCTGACCAAAGCCGATCGGGAATTCGCCGCCTTGCACGGTGACGGCGCCTACGGCCTGACGTTCAACGAGCGGACGCTGCGCCGCTGGCGGTCGGCCGCCAAAGCCGGCCGGGGGTTTGCCGAGCGTCGCGGCCGCAAGCGCGGCACCGACAACGGCGGCCTCGGACAGCAGGCGTGGCAGCTCTTCGTTCGCATGGCCTTGAAGCTGGAGATTCTGACCGAAGCCGAAATGGTCATGCGCGGGGAAGCGTCGCGGCACGCGGGCGATGCGGCCTGGCGGTGTGACGTGTCCTACAGCACGTTGCGCATTCGGTTCGGTCGGGAGTACCCGGACTTTTTCCGGGAGTACGTGACGCGAGACCCGGAACGCTGGGCGGCGAAACACGGCCCCAAGTTGGACCGCAAACCGCACGATCAGCCGGCTAATCACACGTGGGAACTGGACGGCACCACGGGCAACGTGCTGTGCCGCGACGGCGAGCGGGTCGGACGGCCGACGGTGGTGCTGACCGGGTGCCCGGCCAGCGGGATGATCCTGGGCGTGGCGGTCGGCCGGAGTGAATCCACCACGCTGATCCGCCGGTCGGCCTGGCAGGCGTACACGTTCGCGGGCGCGCCGAGGGCGGCGCGAATCGACCTGGGCAAGGCGTTTGCCGGCCAGGGATTCGGCGACCTGCGCGGCCGCAAGGCCGCCGCCGAAAGCGAAGTCATCGGCTTCGTTCGGATGATGCAGGCCGAACTACAGGACTGCACCGGGCGCAGCCCGTGGCAAAAGGGATTCATCGAGTCGATGATGCGCGGGGTCGATCGACACGACCGGCACTACACCCGCCGGGGTTACGTCGGCAACCGTCCCAAGAACCGCAGCCGCTTTGCCGACCAGCTCGCCCGCAAGCACCCTGAGAAGCTGTTGACGTTTGAAGAGTACGAAGCGTCGCTGCGGGCGTGGTGGGAAGCCGAAAACCGCCGGCCGCGCCGGCACCTGGGCAAGCTGTCACCGCTCCAAAAGTTTCAACGGACCGCGATCCCCGAGCGGCGCCTGCCCCGCCAGGCCGAAGACTTCCTGCGCCGCCGCCCGCAACGTGTCCGGGTCGGCACCCGGGGCGTGGTGGTGACGATCGGCGGCGTCCGGTTGCACTACGGGCACCGTGATCCGCGCGTGTGGGAACGCCAGGGCCAGGAGCTTATCGCGTACATCGACGAACAGGACACGGCGAGCGTGCTGCTGTGTGAGGTTGGCGGCCGGCCGCTGTTCTACGCCCGGGAAGACACGCTGGCCGGCACCGATGCCGAGAGCATCGCAGAGGCCGGCAAGCTGCAGCGCAAGGCCCGCAAACGGGCCAGGGAGCGTTTCGCCGACCTGGACCTTGCCGCCGCCCCCACGGTGGACGTGGCGCTCGAGCTGAAGCGCAGAGCGGCGGAACAGGCGGCCGCCAGGTCCGAGCCGGCCGACGTGCCGGAACGCGGCCGGATCATCCTGCACAGTGCGTTTGACGCGGCGTTGGCTGAAGCCGAGCGGCAAGAAATGCGGGCGGCCGTAGGTGCCGAGTGCGTGTCGCCGCCGCCGGGGCCGACGCTGGCCCAACTGACGAACGGAGCAAGCCGAGACCTCATGGATGGGGTTTCGGCCTTCGGTTTCGAGGACCTTGTCCGGGTCATGGAGGACCACGGTGACGACCTATTCGCCGACCTCACTTGAAGGGGGGACCACCCATGACCGAGCCCGACACAAACGGCCAGCCCGCCGGCGATCCGAAGACGGCGAGCGGCGAGACGGCAGCGGACGGCGATCGGACGATGGACGCCTTGATCGCCGGATCACGCCTGCTTGGAGGCGGCGTTGTGGGTGACCAATACGAACCGGTCGGCAGCTTGGAGGCGGCGCGGATCAGGGCTGCGGTCAACGCGTTCCTGGCCCGCCAGGACGAACTACCCAAGGCCCGGCGGGTCACGCGGGGCAAGCTGGCCGATGCGATCGGCGAGTCCAAGTCCACCGTTTCGCAGGTCCTCTCGGACAAGTATCCGAAGAGCAAAACGGACGGCTGCGGAAAGATCGACGAAGTCCTGCGGAAACTCGACAAGCACTTGGCTGTTCTGGAGGCCCGGCAGGAATCACCGCAGCGGTCGGACTTCGCCTGGACGAAGATCGCCGAAGAAATCCGGGGCGTGGCCAACACGGCCGTGATCCTGGAGACCATCGGCGCGGTCTACGGCCCGGCCGGGATCGGCAAGACGCTGACGCTTGAAGCCTTGTTGGACGTGTACCCCGGTAGCGTCTTGGTCACCATCGACGATGAAGCCCACTCGCCGACGACGTTCCTGCGGACCCTGGCCGACAAGTTGAAGCTGCCGTCGGCCCGTCACCGCCAGGCGCTCAAGAAGTCAATCTGCACGTGTCTACGGGCCAGCAGGCGACTCGTGATCGTCGATGAAGCTCACCTGGCCGGCATCGACGTGCTCACTTGCGTCCGCCAAATTCACGATTCCACTTCCTGCCCCGTAATTTTCGCCGGGCTGCCGGCCCTGGCCAAAACGCTGTTGCAGGGCCGGGGCGACGATTCCAAGGGCGCTACGCTGTACTCGCGCGTCGGGATCGCCCGTGATTTGACCGAGCGTTGCAAGGGCGGCGACCACGGCGAGCCGCTGTTCAGCATCGCCGACGTGAAGCGCATCTTCGCCCGCAGCGCCCTTCGCATCGCCCGCGACGCGGTGGACTGGCTACAGGCTTTGGCCTGTATGCCCGAAATCGGCGGCCTGCGGACCGCAAACAACGCATTGCGCCTGGCGACCCACGTCGGCCGTCAGCGCGGCGAGACCGAAGTAACCCTGGCGATGCTGCAAAGCGCCTGCCGCCTGCTGCATGGCACCGAAGGTGCCCGCGCCATCGCCAACCGGATTAGACAGGCTCAAAAGGTAGCGTAGGAGAAATCTGCCATGGCAACGAAGACCAGACGCAAGGCGAGACCGCCGAAACAGCAGACCGGCAAAAAGGGCGTCTCAAGCGCCGACGCGGCGCCCTGCCGGTTCCGCGTGATCCCCGGGGATGCTCGGACCGTGTTGGATGATCTGGCCAGGCAGCAGCTTGGGAACTGCGAAGACGAAGGCATCCGTCATGCCATCCTGGACGAAACACACAATGCCATAGAGCGGCTGCCGACCTTCACGCTGATAGCGATGCTCCCGGTCATCGCCAGGCATGGCATGCGTGAAGGCCGCGTGCCAGAGCCGCCCCATGGTGGAGCGTAGAGCCGATGCCAGGCCAAAGATCAAGAGAGCGACGCGCCGTGATCGACGCGCTGGTCTCGACAGCTCGCGGCTTGCGGCGTGAAGTGCTCGCCGCCTGGCTGCCGTTGCTGGGCGGCCTGGCGGAAACCACGCGGCACCTGTCGGCCAAGTCGGTCTCATTGTTTATCATGCGAGTCCGGCTACTGCGTAGGTGGTCCGAGTTAAAGCAGCGCCGGCCCAGGGCCACCAACGGAGAGCTGGACGCCCGGGTCGCTGCCGAGGCCAGGGCGGTCGATCCGACGCTGCGCGTGTCGGCCAGGACGGTCTACCGCTGGCGGTCCGCCTGGAACGCCACCGGACCGGGCGGCCTGGCTGCCGGCCCGGCCGCGCTGTTCCCGAAGTACAAACGCCCGTCGAAGGCTCGTTGACCGACCTTCGACGATCGTTCAAAGCCGGTCATCGAGCCGGCCGACACGTCCGGTTTTCTTCCCCGCCCCCCAGGGCCACAGACAATCCCCGTCTCCTGTTTCGTGGTCATTCTTCGCGCAGAATGGCGTTTTTTTTTGCGCCTTAGCATGCACAGCCACTGTAGGATTTAAAAAATACCACCCTCCCAACGAAACCAAACCCACCCGTTTCGCCTATAAGTCGCTATTATGAAAGCAATTACGACGATCTGCCTGCGCGCAAAACCCCCTCAAAGCGCGCACAAAACAGCGCATTCTGCGCCCAAACTGTACGAAACCACCCACTTCCAGCCCGTTTCCCTTCCAACGGCGTTCACTATTCGCTATTCGCCGCCCCCCCTGCCCTGCGTCCACTCGCCACTCTGAACTCGCTACTCGTCTTCGCCCGGCCCCAGATACAACTCGCCCCCGCGCGCGATCACCGGTCGCTCTTTCAGCGACTCGCCGAGTTCCTCCGCATCCAGCGCGAACAGCGAGCTGATCTCCACCACGCAGTCCGCTTCACCGTCCGGTTTGCGCGGGACTTCGACGCCGCACTGCTCCAGCCAGGCGGCCGCTCGGCTGCTCATGTCTCGCCGCGCGGTCGCCGCACTGTCCACCCCGTCCGCGTTCTTCACCGGGCTGAAAACCTCGCCGCGCCGCGCCTCCAGCAACAGCGGGTTGGCCGCCAGCGGCAGGGCGTCGAAGACGAACATCTCGAACTTCGTCGCATTGGGCTCCCCGGGCTCGATCTTCCGCCCCGTTGACGGGTCCACGTACGACACTTTCTTCCTGGCCCGGTGCCACGGCATGGCCAGCGTCGAGCCCGGCCGGGTCAGCTCTTCCACAAACGACCGCCCCAGAATGTGGATCGCGATGTTGGCCGCGTCGAACATCCGCGACCCGTCGGCGTTCCGCGCCCGCGAAAGCTCCTCCGGCAGGTCCGTGTACTCGATGACCTGCAGCTTGCCGTCAACCGTCGCGAACACGCCGACACGCTCGTCGTCCGACGCCTTGCCGATCATCAGGCTCGACATCTGCGACCCGGTCGAATCGTGCAGGCCGACGAACAGCGGGTCCACCGGCCGAACCAGCGGGTTGTCCACCTGGAAGTAGCTGATGATCTCGATCCCGCGGTCGGCCATGTCCGCCAGCGCACCGCTGGCGGCCAGTGCCCGCAGGCTCCCGCCGTGCCCGTCCGGCGACATCGCCACCCGGTGCTTCTCATCCAGCAGGATACGCCCCTCCTCGTCCACGGCCGGCATCACACCCTGCTGGAAAAAGAAGACGTTCTCCGCATCGAGGCCGAAGTGCTCGTGCTCGGCGAAGATATCGCGCGTTGGCCCGTCATTGACCGGCGACGTCATCACGTACCAGCGGATCGGCGACCCGAACCGCCGCTCCGTCGCCAGCAGCGACTCGGCGAACAGGCGGAACAGCGTCTTGTTCCGGATCGGCGAGATGGCGAACGCCCCTTTCGGACCGTCGAACCCCAGCCGCGTGCCCTGCCCACCGGCCACCACCATCGCCGCCACCTTGCCCTCGCCGATCAGTCGGCGGCCGCGATCGCGGGCCTGGGCATACATCCGAACCTGGTCCGCACCCCCCGGCTCGACGGGCAGGCACGGCGGTGGTGACGGCCGCCCGGTCGCCGCCGCCGGACCGTCGGACCGAACGTGGGTCTCGATCAACGTGTCCAGCAGTCCGAAGTCGCACGCCGCCACGTCGGCCAGCAGGGCCTGCCGACCGGTCTCGTCGAGGTCGTCCCAGAAGGTAAACAGGTGTTTCTGGCCGTGGCGGGCGGTTTGGCTACGTAGATCCGAAACGTCCATGTGGTTGGCACCCCAGCAGGTCAAATCGAGATCGAGGCCCCCCGTCGCGGTGGAGAGATCAAACTCGCGGCATCCGGGAGCCGATCTATACAGACAGCGGCGCAGGTGTGTCAACGAGAACGATCCCACCCGACGCCCGATCTGGATGGACCGCGAATGCCTGCGCCTTTGACACGGCGGGAGTTCCTGGCCCGCAGCTCGACGGCCACCGTCGGCGCTGCACTCGGAGCCTCCGGCTGGGCGGCGGCGCGTTCGCTGGCCGACTCCGGCGCCCCCAGCCAACCGCCCACGGTCTTTCGGATACGAGCCGACGGCGTGGTGATCGGGCGACGCATCCACCGGCCCATGCTCGCCCAGATGCTCGAAAAAGGCCTCAGTATCGCCACCGGCAAGCCCAACGGAATCGAGGCCTGGCGCTCGATCCTCCGACCCGACGACGTCGTCGGCCTCAAATTCAACCGTAGCGGTGCCGACGCGTTGGGAACCACAGGGGCACTGGCCGAAACGATGATCGACTCCTTGGTGGCCGCCGGTTTCGACCCCTCGCGCCTGGTGCCCATCGAGGTCCCGCAGGCCGTCTACCGAGACACCAAGACTGCTCGCCCCGACCTGGGATGGCAGCCCGAGGAGGCGCAATTCGGCAGCGGGAGCGATCGGCTGGCGGCCGTCCTGGACCAGGTGACCGCCATCATCAACGTACCGTTCGTCAAGACGCATAACATCGCCGGGCTCACTTGCTGCCTGAAAAACCTCTCCCACGCCCTGGTCAAACACCCGGCCCGGTACCACGAAAACCACTGCAGCCCCTACGTCGCCGATATCGTCGCTCTACCGCCAATCCGCACCAAGCTGCGCCTCCACCTCGTGAACGCCCTGCGGATCGTCTTCGACGGCGGCCCGGAGCCGAGCGAGGATTCCATCCACGATGCCGGCGCCCTGTTTTTCACCACCGATCCGGTGGCGATGGATACTGTGGCGCTGGAAGAAATCAACCTTCTGCGCCAAAGCCGCGCCCTACCAACAATCGTGCAAGGCGAAGGTCTGCTCAGCTACCTGACGAAGGCGAGTGAGCATGGACTAGGCTGTGCCGAGATCCACGACATCTCGCAAAAGAAGGCAGAACTGTAATCCTCGGCGGTGCCCGGGTTCGGACCGGGTCGATCCGCTAAAGATCGTCGCAGGGGCCAATCACGAAGAAAAGGTTGACAGGTCGCGGTAGCTGTGTTAAGCTTTAGATGGCAATAGTGGTTACGGGACTTTTTTGGATACGTGTATACTGTTCATAAGCTGCATCATAGCCTGGACATAGATAGCTGCCTGCAAAGGCGAAGTATTCGGTATCTTTCCTGATCATTCCCATCCACCCGTGCCACACGCTGACATGAAGGATCGTGCGCGGAATCAGTAGTTGCGCACAGGTCCGATTCGTTGGGCCCATGGGACCAGTCCTTGGGCGCGCTTCGGCGTGCCGGGATCAAGGACAAATGGAACCCGGGTGCATGACGGCGACCATGTTGGCTGTGGTGCCGCTCACCGCAGCTTGAAGATTAAGCCCGGTCCGTGGTCTTTCGGAAATGGTTTCCGGACGGACCGGGGTGGAATCCGGTGCGAGGCCATGCCAGGAGTCGGCTTCCCTGAAATGCCCGGCGTTGAAAACGGGGACGCGGGCATTTGGACTCATGATGGCGTTTTTTATCCTTCTGTCGACTTCGGACTTGGAATTGGTCTCGGTCCGGCTTCCAAACGGGTGGCGGAGCTAAAGCACAGGAGAGTTCCCCATGAAGAAGAAAAAGCGAGCCTTTACTCTGATTGAGCTGTTGGTGGTGGTGGCGATCATCGCGCTGTTGATCTCCATCCTGCTTCCGAGTCTGTCGCGTGCTCGGGAGTTGAGCAAGCGTCTGGTGTGCCAGGCGAACCTGAAGGGCCTGGGCACCTCGTTCAAGATCTACGCGAACGAGAACCTGGAGCAGTGGCCGGTCCCACCGTTCGACGAGACCGAGATCGACGACAACGGGATCGAGTACATCGACCAGGTCGGCGAGCAAGGGGACCTGCTGCGGCAAAAGATCTCCTGCTCGTCTGGCGAGACGAACGCCTACTGCAGCGGCGGCAGCACTCAGCTGTCCACCACCCGGGCGTTCTGGATGCTGGTGCGAACCGGTGAGGTGACGGTCAAGCAGTACATCTGCCCGAGCAGCGACGACACCGTGGACGACACTCAGGAAATCGATCGGTACTACGACTTCAAGAACATCGGCAAGGTGAGCTACGGCTACCAGGTGCCGTTCGGCCCCGGCGACACGCGTCCGAGCGAGAACGCGGACAGCCGGCAGGCCATGGCGGCGGACAAGGGCCCGTTCGCCGGTGTTCACAGCCCGGAACTGGATCCCCAGACCTTCGACCTGACGATAACCAGCTCCCCGAACGAATGGAAGCAGCTCAACTCCGGGAACCACGGTGGTACTGGTGCCGGTGAAGGCCAGAACATCCTCTTCCAGGACGGTCACGCCGACTTCGAGCGTAAGCCGGCCGTCGGCATCGACAGCGACAACATCTACTCGCTGATGTCCGATGACGCCAGCGATGAGGGCCGCTGGCTCGGTGAGAACCCGCGTACCACCGGGGGCCACAACCCGTACCCGGGTGAGGACACGTTCGGCGACGACAATCGATCGTCTTCCGACTCGCTGATCTGGCCGTAGTCTTGCCGTTGAGGCGGTAAACCACGATTCGTGTGCCGATGACGGGTCCGTCTCCAACGGCGGACCCGTTGTCGGCTTCTTCGTGAGGCCAATGGCGACGACCCGCACAGCCAGGAGGACACGCCGCCCGGCGGGGCCGGAGGCGGTACGCGGCGCAGTGGCGGTCATCCGCCGCGGTGGTCGCTACCTGATGATCCGCCGGCCCCGGGACCTGGTGGCGGGCGGGGCGTGGTGCTTCCCCGGCGGCGCGATCGAGCCGGGAGAATCGTCGGGCCAAGCCGTCGTGCGCGAAGTCGCCGAGGAGGTCGGTCTGCCGAGTCGTGCGATCGAACAAGTCTGGGAGTGGACGAGAGAGGACGGCGAGTTGGTGCTGGATTGGTGGCGGGTTGAGCCTCTGGGCGACCTGATTGTGCCCGATCCGGCGGAAGTATCGGAGTTCCGGTGGATGAGCGAGCCGGAGATCCGCAGCACCCCGGGCGTTTTGCCCGGGTTGATCCAATTCCTGAATCACTTCGGCGGAGGCCCGTGATCGGTCGGCCTGGGCGCAGTGGCCCGGGCCGTCGTAGATCGGGGGCACAGTGACGCGGGCGGCCAAGCGGACGGTGAGGTAAGCCGCTGGGTCCTGTAGCGCGCTGCCTGCGGCGTGATGGCCGCGCGGCATCGGCCCGGAAAGCATGTGCGCCCGGCGCGGCGGCGTCCGATAGTACCCCTGGGACAACAGTTGGGTCGGGGTTGACTTGCGGAGGCGCGGTATGCGCAGGGCGGGCGTAGTGCGCTCTTTGGCAGGGGAGCCGGTGTCCGCGCGTCTGAAAGGCAGGCGATGGGCCGCATGCCTCCGCGCTGCGGTGGTGCACTTGTGTGCGGCGATCGTGGCCGGCGCCCAGACGCCGGTCTTGAACCCGGTTCCGGGTGACACACAATCGGGCGGCCCCGACTACGACTTCCGCATCGGGGTGTACGAGGTTACCAACGCCCAATTCGCGACATTCCTGAACAGTGCGTTGACCAACCCGGCGGATCCCCGCGGAGCCTACCTGTATCACGACACCGACTCGGGGGACGTGTACGTCCACACCGACGTCGCGGGGACGACCGGGACGGGCGGCTCCGGGCCGCTGGTCTTCGATGCCTCCGTCGGTGGGGCGATCACCTACCAGCAGGTCGGTCAGCAATACGTGGTGGCGGTCGGCATGGACGGGCTGCCGGTCGTCGGGGTGAGCTGGTACGGGGCGGTGAAGTACTGCAACTGGCTGAGCCTCGATTCGGGCCTGCCGGAATCGCAGCGAGCCTATACCGAAGCGCCGGCCTACAGCCTTTCGGGCTGGCACCCGGTGACCGTCTTGGAAGCGAACTGGGCGGTTCGGGATCTGACCGACTCGGAGCGCCAGGCGCTGGTCGAGGGCTATCTGGGTTTCCGGCTGCCGATGGACCGGGGATCGACCGGGGCGAGCCCGTACAACGAGTGGTACAAAGCCGCCGCCTGGCAGGAAACCGCCGGGACGAACGGTGTCTATGGTTTCGGCCGCAACACGATCACCGGGGCGGACGCCAACTACTGGAACAGCGGCGACCCGTTCGACAACGGCCCATCGCCGGCCGGGTACTACGACGGCACGGACCACGGCGGCGAGTTTGCGACGAACGACACGAGCAACGGCTACGGGCTGTACGACCTGAGCGGGAACGTCTGGGAGTGGACGCAGGACCAGGCGGTGGCCGCCGACCGTCGGGCGGTGCGTGGAGGCTCGTGGAACAGCGGGACCAGCTCGCTGCGCTGCGTCACGCGAGCGGACGTGGCCGCAGGCTCGGTCACGCCGACGACCGGCTTCCGCGTCGTTCAGTCCCTTCCGGAGACCCTGTGGATCGCGCCGGCCGACGACCTGACGGTGTCCGGCCCGTACGGCGGCTCGTATGACGGCGGCGTGTTCTCCCGGGATTACACGATCCGGAACCTGACGGCCGACGCCGTTTCGGTGGATGTCACACCGAATCGCGACTGGATCACGGTCAACGGTCAGGCGGTGCTGGCCGGCGAGCCGGTCGCCGCGTTCGATCAGTTGGTGGTGACGTTGGCGGTCGACGTCGATTGCGCCCGGCAGGATGCGATTCTGGGTCCGGACTCCGGCACTGTCGAATTCGCCAACAGCGTTGATCCGGTTGTGCAAACGCGGCAGGTGCACCTGACGCTGACTGAGCCGCTGTCGGTGGAGCCGGCGGGGGACTATTCGGCCACAGGGTTCTACGGTGGTCCGTTCGCTCCGGCGCAGAAAGACTACACAATCACCAACGCGTCGGCGGAACCGATCGACTGGTCGGCCACGGTCGATGCCGCGTGGTTGGACGTCAACAGCAGCGGATCGTTCGTCTCGGGGCAGTTGGCGGCGACGGGCCAGCCGGGTGACAACGTGGAGGTCACTGTAGCGCTGACGGCTCAGGCGGCGGACCTGACCCCGGGCTCGTACGCGGCCAGGCTGACACTCCGCGACGAGTGCACCGGTCAGGAGTTCACCCGCAACGTATCACTGCAGGTCGACGCGCCGATGACGGTCGCGCCGCAAGCCGAGATTGCCTTTTCCGGTCCACTCGGAGGGCCGTTCCCGCCGTTCGCGGATCAATACGTGCTGACGAATGCGACGAGCGAACCACTGAGCTGGGAGGTGGAGGTCGAACCGGGTGTGACCTGGCTCGCGGCGCACGGTCCGGCGGGCACGTCGGGGGTGGTCGATCCGTTGGACAATGTGGCGGTTACGGTGGAACCCGGCGCCGCGGCCTCGACGCTGGGGCTGGGCGATTACCAGGCTACGGTGACGTTTCGGGACGTGGGCAGCGGATACGAGGTGACGCGCACGGTGACCCTGACGGTTACCGAGCTGGACGTCACGCCGACGACGGATTTCGAGTCCTCCGGGCCGGTCGGCGGGCCGTTTGTTCCGTCGCAAGCGGGGTACGTGATCCACAACCATCGCCCACCGGAGTCTCCGGAGATGACCTGGCGCGTCGGAGTGGACCCGGGCCCGGAAGCGTGGGTGCGCATCAACGGTCAGACGCCTCCGGTGGAAGGGTCGATCATCGAGCCGGAAGGGACGGCCGCGATCACAATATCGATCGACGCGGCGGCGGCCCCGGTCGAGGTGGGTCTGGCCCGGGCTACCGTTACGTTCGAGGACGTGCACACGGGCGCCACGGCCGTGCGTTACGTGGACCTTCTGGTCGGCGAGGAGGACTTTGCGACGCCGATGGCGCTTGTGCCGGCGGACGACGCTCAGCCGGGCGGCCCGAGTTACGATTACAGGATCAGCCGCTTCGAGGTGACCAACGCTGAGTTTGTCGTCTTCCTGAACAACACGATCAACAACCGGACCAATCCCCGCGGCCAATACATGTATCACGACGTTGACAGCGGAGACGTCTACATCAACGACGACCTGTCCGGTGACGGGGCGGTGGGCACCAGCGGTTCCGGAACGGTGATGTTCGACGCATCGGCCGGTGGAGCGATCAGCTACGACGGGCAGGCGTATGTGGTCGATGCGCAGCTCGAGGATCGTCCGGTGGCCGGTGTGAGCTGGTACGGAGCGGCCAAGTACTGCAACTGGATGACGTTGGCCCAGGGGATGAGTTCGTCGCAGCGTTGTTATACGGAGGGGCCGGGCGGCGACCCGGCCAACTGGCGGCCGGCGACGATCGCCAAGACCGACTGGCAGACGCGTGATCTCGACGCGGCCGAACGGGAGACGCTGCTGGCGCTGCGAGGTTTCCGGCTGCCGATGGACGACGGGGCGGGCGGAGCCTCGGCGTACAACGAGTGGTACAAGGCGGCGGCCTGGCTCGACGACGCGGGCACGAACAGCGTGTACGGCTTCGGGCGCGGCGTGCTTGGCGGGGTCGATGCGAATTACCTGGACAGCGGCGATCCGTTCGACAACGGTTCCACGCCGGTGGGATTCTACGACGGGTGGAACCAGTTGGCCGGCGGGAGTCCGACGAACGACACCGACAACGCGTATCTCCTGTACGATCTGTGCGGCAACGTGCAGGAGTGGATGCAGGACTGGGGCACCGCGGCGGGCACTCGAGCGGTTCGCGGCGGGTCGATGGTCAACCTGTCTGCATCCACGCT
Organism: Phycisphaerae bacterium; assembly: GCA_035528995.1. Classification (GTDB taxonomy): domain Bacteria; phylum Planctomycetota; class Phycisphaerae; order UBA1845; family UBA1845; genus DATKXO01. Next base: position 14,392 of record DATKXO010000125.1, read on the forward strand.
TCTGCGCAACGAGGTTCGCGGTTCGGCGGACGCCGTCTCGGTTGCGGCGTATACGGGCTTTCGGGTCGTGCAGTCGGTGCCGGACACGGTGGTGCCGGTACTGGTTATGCCTGTCGAGCCGCTGGTGGTGACCGGGTACGTGGGTGGCCCGTTCACGGTCGACGCGCTGACGCAGGGGTTGACGCTGGACAACGCCAACACCGACGGGGCGGCCGAGTGGATCGCCACGCTGGACCAGACCTGGGTCGAGTTCAACAGTGGGCCGGTTGCCGGCGGGGTGATCCCACCGAACAGCGGCGAGACGCTGACGTTCGTACTGACCGACGCGGCGAAGTCGCTGGCCGAGCCCCCTGAGCCGTCGCTTGCGATGGCCCGCGTGTTCGGCGAGCCGTCCCAGCCGGGGGGGCCGGACTACGGGCTGTGGATGGGCCTGTATGAGGTCACCAATGCCCAATTCGCGGCCTTCCTGAACGACGCCATGAACAATCCGGCCAACGAGCGCGGGCAGTATCTTTACTTCGACACCGACTCGGGTGACGTGTACATCAACACCAGCCAGACGGGCGAGCAGGGCACCGAGGGGGAGGCGCTGGCCACGCGAGTGTTCGAGACGGCGGCCGGCGGGCGCATCGCGTTGAACGGGGCCGCGTACGGCGTCGAAGTGGGATTCGAGGAGCATCCGGTTGCCGGCGTGAGTTGGTTCGGGGCGGTCAAATACTGCAACTGGCTGTCGCTGGCGGAAGGGATTCCGGTGCACCAGTTGGCGTATACCGAGGGCCCGTACGCCGGGAATTGGCATCCGGTGACGATCAGCACGTTGAACTGGTGGGGCACCGAGGACACGGCAAGCCATCCGGCGCCGGTCGGCGGGCGGGACCTGTCTGCCGCGGAGCGGGACACGCTCGTGCAGGGCTACATGGGGTTCCGACTGCCGATGGATGGGGGGGCGTCGTCGTCGGACTCGTTCAACGAATGGTACCTGGCGGCGGCCTGGAATCCGGACGCGTCGACGGCCGGCGCCAATTCGGTATACGGGTTCGGACGGGACGCGCTGACCGGCGCGGACGCCAACTACGGCGCCAGCGGCGACCCGTTCGACGAAGGGACGACGCCGGTCGGTTTCTTCGATGGGCGGATCTACAACAGCGACGGCCTGCCCGACGAAGACCAGCAATCGGACCCCGGCGATTTCCAGACGGCGGACAACGGGAACGCGTTCGGCATTCATGATTTGACCGGCAACGTCGGCGAATGGGTGCAGGACGTGGGGACCGGCGGCGCGAGCCACGCCGTTCGCGGAGGCGGTTGGGCCGATTCGTCTTCGTCGTCCCTGCTGCGGGCCGATGGTCGCGCGGTGCGGGCGGCCGGCGCGGCGGACGGGGCGATCGGGTTCCGGGTGGTGCAGAGTCGGCGAGGTTACCTGGCAACCGTGACGATCAACGAGCTGACCACGGCGGTCGCGATTGACCGATACGTCCTGATCGCGCCGGTCGAGCCGGTGCTGGTGCAGCCCGACGCTGACGTGACCGCATCCGGCCCGCCGGGCGGGCCGTTCGTCCTTGACGTGAACACGTACATGCTGACCAACCGGTCGGCGTCGCCGATGGATTGGCAAGTGACGGTCGATGCGGCGTGGCTGGATATCAACACCAGTGGTCAGTCGGTGTCGGGGCAGTTGGCGGCCGCGGGTTCGCCGGGCGACGTCGTCGAGATCGACCTCGCGGCCAATACGGCGGCCGAGGCGCTCGCGCCGGGCAGCTACAGCGCGGTGCTGACCTTCAGCAACGTGACCAGCGGGCACAATGAGACCCGCGGGGTCGCGCTGACGGTGAGCGACACGATCCAACTGTTTCCGACTGATGACTGGCTGCCGGCCGGACCGTTCTATGCCGCCGACGTGCAGATCGACCCGCCCGTCGAGACGACCTATCAGTTGCAGAACCTGTTGGCCGTGCCGGTGGATTATCAGGTGACGGCCGACCGGAACTGGATCACGCTGGACGACGGTCTGCCGGTATCGGGCACGCTCGGCGCCGCGGGTGGGCCGGGTGACAGCGTCGCGGTGACGGTGGCCTTGAACGCCGACGCCAACAGTCTGGGTGTTGGCGAGTACGGCGCGACCATCACGTTCAGCGACACGACGTTCGGCGATCAGATCGAGGCAGGGGTGAGTCTGGCGATCGAGGACCCGCTGGTGGTGTCGTACGACAGCCAGGCATTCCCCGATGGAGACCTGATCGCCAGCGGCGCGTTCGGCGGGCCGTTCGCTCCGCCGGAGATCGAGTACACGCTGACGAACGAAGCGAGCTACGCGGTCGACTGGGAGGTGGCGGCGGACATCACCTGGGTGGACGTCACCGGTCCGAGCGGGGCGGCCGGCAACCTGCCGCCGGATGGTTCAACGACGGTCACGGTGGCGTTCAACACGGAGGCCGATTCGCTGGGGCCGGGCCGGCACACCGGAACCATCACGGTTTCCGATCTGCAGACGGGTCACGACCGGGTCTACGACGTCGTGCTGGACATCGACGAGGGCCTGATGCTGACGCCCGCGGGCGACGGCGAGTTGGCCGCGCCCGTTGGGGGACCCGTTCTGCCGTGGTGCGTGGTGTATCGTCTCACCAACCTGGACAGCTTCGCGGTGTCCTGGTCGGTCCGGACCGAGCCGCCGGCTTCGTGGGTGCGGATCAACGGCCAGGCGTCCGACGGAGGCGCGCTGGCCGCGGGGCAGTTCGCCGACGTGGGTGTGTCGGTCGATTCGACGGCCGCCGAGATCGGCGTCGAGGGCACGTACGCCGCGACCGTCTGGTTCGAGCGCGAGGGGCTGCTGAGTGACGTTCGGCAGTTGACGTTGAGGGTGACGCAGCCGAAGTTCGCGCTGGCCCTCAGCGCGGTGGCGGGCGGGGAGGATCAGCCGGGCGGGCCTGCGCATGCGTTCGAGATGGGCCTGTTCGAGGTGACCAACGCGCAGTTCGCGGCGTTCCTGAACGATGCGCTGGCCAACCCCGACAGCGAGCGCGGGGGATACCTCTACCACGACCTCGACACCGGGGACGTGTACATCAACAACGATCCGTCCGGTGACGGCGACGTGGGGACCGACGGCTCGGGGACGTTCATCTTCGACGCGTCGGCCGGCGGGGTGATTCGTTACGAGGCCGGCGCGTACGTGGCCACGTCCGGACTGGAAGATCACCCGGTCGTCGGCGTGACCTGGTACGGGGCGTTGAAGTTCTGCAACTGGCTGACGATCGACCAGGGTTTGCCTCGGTCGCATCGGTGCTACACGGAGAGCACGGCCGACGATCTGGGCGGTTGGCGACCGGTGACGATCACGGCCGCGAACTGGAAGACCCGCGATCTGAACGACTCCGAGCGGCAGGCGCTGTCGGATGGGCACCCGGGCTACCGCTTGCCGATGGACGACGGGGCCGACAACGGCGAACCCTCGAGCGACGCAGCCGATGCGTACAACGAGTGGTTCAAGGCCGCCGCGTGGGATCCGGTCGCGGGCGTGGTGCGGGCCTATGGTTTCGGCCGGGACACGATCGCCGGGGCGGACGCGAATTTCTCGAACAGCGGCGATCCGTTCGACAACGGGCCGACGCCGGCGGGGTACTACGACGGCACGGACCACGGCGGCGTGTACGCGACGAGCGCCACGGACAATGCGTACGGGCTGTACGATCTGTGCGGCAACGTACACGAGTGGATGCAGGACCGATACGCGATCGGGACGGGCGGCCGGGCTGTCCGCGGCGGGTCGTTCGAGGACGGGGTTGGCTGGGTGGGCACGGAGGATCGCTCGAGTGCAGCGCCGTCGCTGGCCTGGCGGTCGATCGGCCTGCGGGTGGTTCGCGTGCTCCAGCAACTTGGCGATGGGGACGGTGACGGCGACATTGATGTGGCGGACTTCGCGGTGTTGGACGGTTGTTTGACCGGGCCGGGCGGTGGACTGCTGAACGACACTTGTGGTGTGGTCAATCTTGACGCCGATGGCGACGTGGACCTGCGTGACTTCGCCGCGTTCCAGGTGATGCTCGACGGCGTCTGACTCATTCGGGCGACAAGCGAACTTCCATGTCCAGGCGCTGGAGGAAGGAGCGCCCCATCGTGGCGGTGGCGGGATTCGGGGTCGAGAAGAAAGGAACCTGGGGCGGCGTGGCGGCTGAGGGCTGGCGTCATTGCAGCCGCTGGACCTCCGGGTTGCGTCATCCGTGTCTCAGCGATCCTGGGCGGCCGGGAAAGGACAACAAGATTCGCCCGCGACGGAATGTTCCGTCACGGGCGATTGAATGCAGGCTTATGAGCCGAGCTCCGCCATGGCGGAGCGGGCGGTTGTCTATTTCGTCCGACGGCGCAGCAGGGGCGCGCCGAGCATGCCCAACCATACGGTGACCAGGCCGGCGCCGCACAGGGCGCCGCTGGCGTCGCGCCCGGTGGACAAGGTGGGGGGCTGGGGCAGGGCGCCGTTCTGGTCTTCATCGCCGGTGCCGCTATCCTGCGAGCCGTCGTCCGGGGGCTGGGCGGAGCCGGAGCCCAGCACGGTGATGAACTTGACCGGCGTTTTGGTCTGCCAGGAGTTGACGGAGCATCCGCTGGCGTGGCAGGTCGTGATCGTGGCCTGGACGGGGAACGAACCGGGCTGGGTGTAGGTGTGCAGGACGGTCACGGTGCTGGCCGTGGTGCCGTCGCCCAGGTCCCAGAAGATGTTCTCGAACTCGCCGGGCAGGTTGCTGGTCTGGACGGTCAACTCGACGTCGAGCGGGGCGAAGCCGCTGCTGATCTCGTTGCCGAAGGAGTCGGTGATCTGGGTGGCGGCCGATGCGGTGGACCCGCCGCCCCCGTCTCCGCCACCACCACCACCACTGATGTCGGCGGAGACGTCGATGGCGATGGACCGGCTTCCCAGGTCGCCCTCCTCGTCAACGACCGAGAAGGTGGCGATGAAGCGTTGGGCGTCACGGTCGGCGACGGTGTAGGTGTGGGTGATGGCCCGCTCGCTGACGGGCGGGGAACCGTCGCCGAAATCCCACTCGGCCGAGGCGATGGGGGTGTTGCTAAGGGCGTTGCCCCGGAAGGTGACCACCAGGGGAGAGACTCCGTCGCGGGGCGTGACGTCGATATTGACCTGAGGGATATCGTGGATGGGCAAGATGCCGCCGTCATCCCCGCCGCCGTCGTCGCCGATGTCGATGGGCCCGGCATCGGTGACGTGGCCCTCGGAATCGACGGCCACTCCCCAGGAATAGCGTCCCACGGCGTTCTGAGCGTAGATGCCGAAGTAGGCGGTGCCGGCCTCCGGATCGTCGAAATCGTAACTACGGGGGTTCTCCGACTGCTTGAAGACCAGGATGACACCGGGAGCGACCTCGGAGCCCGTTTCGTATTCCGGCCCGTACACTGGTGTCCACTGGAAGATGTTGTTGGACCGGACGATGAGGATGGTGTTGGTTTCGGCGCCGTTCTGCCAGCGGAGTGTGTTTCCGATGACGGTGACGTTGGAGACTCGGTCGGGCCAGGTGAACCCGCCGTTGGTGATGGCCTGAACTGCGGCCTGCACGGCTTCGGCGGCGTTGACCCGGCCGTAGCCGTACTGATTGGACCGGCTGGTCACGCCGTCGTAGAGGGCCTGGGCAGGTGAGACCTTCTCGGCGGTGTGCTCGAGGATGACTCGTACCTGGGATGCGGTCAATTCCGGATTGGCGCTGATGACGAGTGCGGCCACGCCGGCGACGACGGGTGAGGCGGCGGAGGTTCCGCCGAAGTCGAGCGTGTAGTCCGGGTTGGGCAGGTTGGGAAATTCGAACTCGTCCAGGCCGCCGATGTTATAACCGGGCTCGGCGTAGCCGGCGTCGTCGGTGTTGTCCGTGGTGGTGATCAGCGGCAGGAGCGTGGTGGCCTCCTCGCCGAATCCGCTGGGTCCCATGACGTCCAGGTGATCGCCCCAGTTGCTGTAGGAGGCGCGGACGTCGTTTGCGTTGGTGGCCCCGACGGCGAGGACGGTGGGTAGTGAGGAAATGTCCTCGGGGGTTTCGCGGCTCCCGTTACCGCTGGCGAAGACGATGACCATTCCCTTGCCGTCCCGTCCCTCCTTGAAGGCGGTGCGGATCGCGTCGGCGATGATGTCCGGCGTGGGGAAGCTGGCCTCGTAGCCCCAACTGTTGTTGTGGACGTCCACTTCCTGCTGCCGAGCGAAGGTGAAGGCGCTGGCGGTCGCGGAATAAGTGGTGAAGCCCAACCCCCGCGTAACGGTGAAGCGAGCGTTGGGGGCCACTCCGCGGACGCCGGCCTGGTTGGCCGCGGCGCACATCAGCCCCATCACCGAGGTGCCGTGCCGGTCGAGTTTCTGGCTGGGGCGCGGATCGTCGTCACCGTCGTTGATGTCCTGCCCGATGCGGAGGTAATTGGCTTGCAGGTCCTCGTGGTCCACGTCACAGCAGTCATCGAGCATGCCGATACGGATGTCCTCGCCCAGGGTGGTCTCCCAGGCGTCGATCACGGAGATGTCTGCGCCCGGCGTTCCGCCGTCCTGCCCGGTGTTGTTCAGGTGCCACTGCCGGACGAAGTACTCGTCCTGCGGGGTCGACTGGCGCGAGCTGTGGAGAACGGCGAAGTCGGGGTGGACGTAGACGGTGCGATCGTCGGCGTACAGGGCTGCGGCGGTCGCGACTTCATCCGCGTCGGGCACCCCCTGGGGAGCGACGACGTAGGTGTCGCTCAGGCCGTCGAAGGGCTGGACCACGGCCAGGCCGTAGTCATCGAACAGCCCCGCTAGCTCCTCCTCGGTCAGTGCCTGTGCGACACGAACGACGAGCCGGCCTGTTGAAAGCACCGGGGACTGGCAGCCGGGGAATCGGTAAACGGGTCTGGCCCACTCGACGCCGGGTAGGCTGCTGGCGGTCCGCCGAGCGGCCGGCATGGTCCCGCTGACCCGCAGGATGCGATACCGAGAGGTCAGCTTGTCGCCGTCGATGCGGGTCATGCTGCCGGCGCCTCGGATTGTCGCCTGAGCCCGGATCTGCGTGGCGTCGGCGTCGTCGGCCAGGAGCACGCCGAGTTCGGTGGTCGATTTCTGCAGGGTGTAGGCCTTGCCGCCGGCATAGAAGACATCGTCGGCCCGGGCGGAAGGGAGAACCGCCAGGACGATGGCCAGCGACAGACCCACGGCCAGGGGCCGTCGGCCCAGACCCGCAAACGCTACGTGGAACAACCTCATCGGAGTGATGCCTCTCACAGATTATGGCTGATGCGCTGCCTCGTTGGGCTGAGACAGCGAGGTCACGAGGCCGAATCTGCTGCAGCCCCGAGACCGGTCCGGCCAGTCATTTACCGTGGGCTCCGGCTGCTTCCCGAAGCGCAAAACGCCCTTACTCACGCTGGCACGGCGTTTTGCGACGGAAATCCGTTTCCAAGCCGGCGTCAAGCTGCCATACGCCGCCCGAGCGTATTGTTCGGAGGCGGCTGTGGGCTGTCAAGGTTGCCGGGCGTGGGGGGCCGCACCGGGACCCAGAGGGTCAGCCCTCGACGCCGGCGGCGCGTTGTTGATCCTGCAGCAGGGCCTCAAACTCGGCCTGGAGCTGCGGTCCGCCCAGATCGGGATGGAGAAAACGCTGCTGACGGATGACGCGGATCAGGTCTTGGGGGTCTTCGCCGAGCTCGGCGCGGCATTTCAGATCGCCCAGGAGAGCCCTCCACCACAGCGCGGTGGTCGGCTGGGCCTGCCTGAAAATGCGGTTGTAAAGCGGGAGGGCGTCGTCGTACCGCTGCAATTCAAAACAGGCTTGTGCCAGCCCGAAAATGGCCCGGGCGTCCTCGGCGCCGGCCTCATCCGCGATGTCGGCCCGGCGTTGGATGCACTGTTCGAAGAGGCGCCGGGCGTCCTGATGCCGGCCGGCAGCGAGGTGGGCCTCGGCCAACTGTAGCCGCAGGGCGTAGCGGTTCCGCTCGCTGAGCCGGGCGGCTGGGGTCTGGGCCCAGGCATCGATCTGTTGGGCTACCAGCAGGGCTGCTTCGGCCTTACGCCGGGCCTGTTCCGGCCGCCCCGCTTGCCGGAGTCGCTCGATCTCGGCGGCGGCGGCATCGAAGAGTCCCTGCAGCGTTGCGCCGGCGTGGGCGGGGTCACTCTCGATGTAGCGGGGGATCGCCTGAGCGGCCTCTTCCAGGCGGCCCAGGGCTTCGTAGGCGATGATCCGGACCCGCAGTACGCGGCCGATCAGATCCGGCGATTGGGGGTGGTTCTGCTCGAACCCGTCCAGGGTCTCGAGGACCTCGCGATGGCGCTCGACTCCGGGCAGGGCGTAGGTCTCGGCCTGGTTGACCAGGGCCCGGGCGACGAGGCGTTCAAGCCGGGCGGGGTCGGTATTATCGAGCCTGCCGGCGGTGGCTTCGGCGACGAACCGGCGCGCGGCGGAGACGGCGGTTCGGGCCTGATCGAGCAGACCCACGGGGTCCGCGTCCGGCTGATCCGCCAGGGCGCGGGCGGCCTGGACCAGACAGTACATGTGCTGGAACCGGGCCTGGGTGTAATGCTCGTGCGTGGGGATGACCGTGGCGTATTCATCGGCGGCCTCACGGTATCGCCCCGCCTCTTCGAGCGTCTGAGCCAGGAAGTACTGCCAGTAGGGGGCGGCCGATGACCTGGGGTATTGGCGGGTCAGGACGGTCAGGGTTTCGAGATAGAGGTCGCGTACCTCGGGTCGCTTCTGGAGGCCGGGGTCCTTGTAGATCTCGGCGGCGGTCTGGACGGCCGCGGCTGCGGCCGACTCGGCCAGGCTGAACGTGGGGTAGTCGCGGGCGGTAGTCAGGAAAGACCGGACGGATTCGAGACGATCGCCGAGACGATAGTGGGCGACGCCGAGGTTGTAATGGATCTCGCCCACCAGGCTGCGATCGAGGGTGGCGGACTCGGCCAGCAATTGCCGGCCGATGGCGATGGCCTGGTTGAGCATTCGGGCGCGCCTGGCTTGATTCTGCTCGTCGTCAGGTTCAGGTCCGGGGGTCTGTCCGTCGGCAGCCGGCTGGCTCAAGGCGTCGGCTTCACCCAGCAATGCGGCGATAAGGGCCCCGCGCTCGAAGGGGTGCAGGGTGGCCGGGTCACGATCCGGGTCGATGGTTTCGTAGAGCGTGGCGTAGACGGCGTTGCGGTGAGCGTCGCTCTTGCGGGCCAGGGCGATGAGCGGCTGCAGGGCCCGGTCTTCGAGTCGGCGAGCCAGCGAGTCGTTTCCGACCAGGCGGGCCCGTCGGGCCTGGGCCCGGTGGACCGAGGCTTTGAGCAGCGAGCCGACCAGCTCCAGGCCCAGGTTCGAGGCGGAGGTGACAGACACCCAGGCCTCGAAGTCGTCGGCGGCAGACAGGGCCTGTTCATAGCGGCGGGCGTCGCGCAGGGCCTTGACGGTTTCGAGCCTGGCCAGGGTGATGGCCCATTGCAGGTCACGACGTTCGACGGGGTCGCTGAGCCGATCGACGGCGGTCACGGCTCCGGCAAGCTGTTCCAGGGCCGCGTCGTAGTCGGCGAGCAGCCGATGGGCCATTCCGGACAACAGCAGCGATTGAGCCTGGAGGTGTGACACGTCGTGCGGGGTGGTCAGCAGGTCGGTGCTGTCGCGGAGGTCCTCGGTAACGTATCGCAGCTCGCGTATCCGCGCGGGGTCGTCCGGGTTTTGGGCCATGGCCCGATAGAAGACCGCCCAGCGGCGCATGTAGCAGGCGTGGGGCTCCATCTGCTCGAGGCGCTCGATGTGACCCTTGCGTTCGAGACGCTCGTACTCGGCCAGATTGAGCTGGTCGAGGCGCTGGTACTCGGCGGCCAACGCGGCCAGAAGCTCGTCCAGGACCTGGACGGCCCGAGACATGATCTCGATGAGTCGGCGGCGGTCGCCGGGGTTGCCGCCGCGGTAGAGCAGCCGGACGGCGAAAGGCTCGCCCTGTCGATAGAGAAGAGATTGGCCCAGATCGAGCCGCCATTGCAGTGAGGCCTCGTGCTGGGGGTGCCGGGCGATCAATTCCTCGAGCATCCGGTCGGCCTGGGCCTGTGCCTCGCTGCGCTCGGACTCCGGCCTGGACTCGTCGGCCGCGGCGGCCAGAAGCAACTCGCGACGCAGCAGGTCCGCCTCGACGTCGTCGGCCGGCGGGGACTCGTTCAGGTGGTGTTCCAGCAGATCGATCAGGCCCCGTTTGCGAAGCCCGTCGCGGAATTCCTTGTCGTCGAGACGGCGGCTCTCGGGACTCTGGTCGGTAGCGGTGGTCTGATCGGCGGGCTGGTCGGGGGGATCGGCGGCCATGGCGCCGGCGGGCCCGGCGGCAGGGGCCACGAGGATCACCGCAACCAGTATGTCCTGAAGGGCGCGGATCATGGGTCGCACAAGCCGCCGCAGCGGTTCACAAAGACTATCGCCGGTTGAAGGTCCGATGTCTACGAGCCCTTTCAAGGCCCCATCCGGTGCAAATCGCGCAGTGCGGGCTCGTCGAAGCAGGCGCCGCCCTACTGGCCGCCGAAGGTGATGTTCTCGCATTTTGCTCGGACGGCGGCGTTCCAGCAGTTGACCACGTGGTCCCAGCGCACGTCGCGGCCGGGGTAGATGACCACCGGCGTCTGCCGGTCGAAGCCGGGGTTGCCCTGAATATCGATCAGGAAGCGAGCCAGCTCGCCGAAGGACTGCGGGGCGCGGGTGAAGTTGTCGATGCGGATCTGGTACTCGTCGCCGTCCGGCGTGGGCTGGCTGATGCGGACAATGATGGGGCTGATGGGCAGGGCCGCCGACGGGATGCCGGCGTCCTTGGGCAACTGGGCGGCGAAGATGCCCTCGGGGCGTTTGAACGTCGTGGTCACCAGAAAGAAGATCAGCAGCAGGAAGGTGACGTCGATCATGGGGGCGAGGTTGAGGGTGATCCGCGAGAGGGGACGCATTCTGCGTCGGCTGCGCCGCGGCCGTCGCCTGCGGGCGGCTCCGTTGGCTGGTTGGGTCGGGTCCATGCTAGCGCCCTCCCTCGCCGACGTGGGCCACCAGGTTCATGACCTCGATCCGGTGCCGGGCGACGACCTCCATGACGACGTGGACGGCCCGGTAGGGCAGGCGGCGGTCGGCCCGGATGACGACCTGAAGTCTCGGGTTGGCGGCCTTGGCGGCGGCCAGGCGGGCCGACAGCTCGTCCAGGGATGCGACCCGGAGCGGGCCGACGCTGTAGGCCACGCCGCTGGTGTCCGGCGCCGAGGGCGTGGCCAACAGACAGTTGACCACGACCCGGTCGGTCAGCTTGGTCTTGACGGCCTGGCTCTGCTCGGGCTTGGGCAGGTCCATGGGCACGTTCTCGGCCGACGCGAACTGGCTTACCAGCATGAAGAAGATGATCAGCAGGAAGACGACGTCGATCATCGGCGTCATGTTGAAGCCGGGCGCTCCGCGCTGTCGTCGTCTGGCTTGCGGGTCGGTCATGTTTTGGTCGCAACCTCAGTCGTCTGCGTCTGGGTGGGCGTCTCCCCGCCGGGCCTGAACACCGCCAGCAGCTTTTCACTAGTCAGGGCGCACTCGGCCGTCAGTACGTCGATCCGGTTGCGGAAGATAGCGAAGGCGCTGAGGGCCGGGATGGCCACGGCCAGTCCCCAGAAGGTGGTGACCAGGGCGATAGAGATGTCATCGGCGATGACGGCGGGCTCGGGGATGGCACCCGCCGCCCGGATGGAGGCGAACAGCCGGATCATCCCGTAGACCGTGCCGAACAGCCCGATCATGGGCGAGACGTTGCCGATGACGTTGAGGTACTCGATCTTACGCATGAGCCGGGCGGCGCGGTCCTCGAGGGACTCTTCCAGGGCTCGCTCCATGGCGGCAAACCCCCGGCCGGCCTCGAGCAGGGCGGTGTGGACGACGTATCCCAGGACGCTGGGGTCTTCGCCGGTGAAGCGGACGGCCTCGACGTATCGTTTGTCCTCCAGCATGGCGGTGATACGTTGCCGCGCGTCAGGCGGGAGGAGGATGGTGCGGCGGATGGAGACGCCGTGCTCGATGGCCAGGGCGACCGTGGCCACCGACAGCGGGATGAGCACGAACCAGGTGATCCACCCGCCCTTGACCACGAAGTGATCGACCCATCGCAGGGTCGATCCGGACGAGCTGCCGGCAGCGCTTCCCTGTGCCGCGGCGGTGGCGCCGATACCGAAGATGACTCCGCCGACAACGGCGAACAACAGAACGAAAAGGGCGATGCGGATCAAGATGACGACTCCCTACTAGCTTGGCAACTCACGGCTCATTGCACGGTCAGGGTCAGTGTTCTACCGACGGTCCAGGACCGTCCGGCTCCGGGCGATGGCGCCCGAGACAGCTACGCTTTTTTGCTCCTGGTGAACAAGGTGGGCTCGTTCTTCAGGACAGGCAATTCCACACCAAACTCCCTGGCGGCCACCAATTGCGACCAGGGATCCAATTCCGAGACCATCTTCGTTATCTCTTCTCTTGTTTGCCAGGAAACCGCCTCGCGGCCGAATTCCTGGTCAGTTGCTTGGCGGCGCACCTTTGGCGCGCCGCCAATCTTCACCTCAAACAGGATGGCCAGATGGTGTGTGCCGACCGTAGAGCGACTGTCGTTGAGCACACCGATCCTCCTGATTCCCTGTATTTGAAGTCCGATCAACTCCTCATCCAGTTCCCTTTGCAGGCACGTCTCGAAGATGCGTTCGGGGGCGGCTTGGTCCCAGTCCTTCTGTTCGGCGTGACCGCCAGCCAACATTGTATACGTACCCCGAAGTTCGGCGCGGGGGTGATCGGCGCGGCGGCGGGCAACGAAGTACCGGCCCTCGGAGTTCATGAGATAGGCGTAGGGTACCACTTGGACGCAGGAACGGGTTTTCTCCGCGACAGTTCTCTCCATGAACCTCGGATTGCCGCGGTTGAGGATGTGGTCGACCACATCGCCGGTCTTTTCCGGGGACTCCTCAAGGCCCTCGAAGTCCACCGGGTCGGTTACGAGAAGTTGTTGGTCCAAAATGTCATGCATGAGATCAAGCATCCTTTCTGCGACGACGTACGCGATGCGCTGGAAGCTAGGTGCCTGGTCACCCTGAAACGAGGTATCAACATGCCCAATGGAGAACTGGCATTTGAGGCGTTCCGCCGCACGCAAATACGCGTCGTTGAGTCCCGCGAGAATCTCGGGGTTCATTACTGATCCGTGTTCTGCGGTCAGCTTACAGTGCGTTTCGCGAGCGAGGGACGTCTGTCTGTCGGCGGTGAATAGGAACACCGCGACCTCGCGCTTCCGCCAGAGATCGAGCATCAGGAAATCGGTGATGACAGCCCGGTCAAGATCGGAGAGCCTTCCTTGGGAAGCCTCCAAGAACTCCATCCAAGCAGCGGCATCAAAGAGCCCTCGGTCCAGAAGGACTATCTCAGGAGGCTCCTTTTCGTGTGCCATCTCCAAAATGTGATGGAGCGCGCAGCACACTGACCAAGCATTGAAGGCAAGCCAGTCATCGCGCAGCGTTTCCGGCGTCCTAAGGGACGCGCCCTCAACGGGCTGGACCACGCTGAAACCGGTGCGATGAAGGAAATGAGACACAATCCCAATAATGGTGCTCTTTCCGGACTTCGGCGTACCGGCGAACTCGAAAAAGAACGGCCTCTGGGCTTCGCACTCCTGGCTGCGGGCGAGTTCAAGCACGTGCGTCGCTTTCTGAGAAAGCGCGGCAAGTTCCGCTTTGGCCGGCGCGACTTCTGAAACGGAGAGCAGGTCCATGGGTCCTCTCCAAACGGTGATGGTAGGCAAATGTTAGGACTCCGTCAAGGGGCCTCTCTGCGCCCCCGCTGGCTGTGGGACGTTTACAGGTTCCCGCGTCTGGCCTGTTCGCGTTCCAGGGACACGAACAGTGCCTTGAAATTACCCACGCCGAAGCCTCGCGAGCCGTGACGCTCGATCACCTCGTAGAACAGGGTCGGACGGTCCTGCACCGGCTGGGTGAAGATCTGCAGGAGGTAGCCGTCCTCGTCACGGTCCACCAGGACGCCCAACTCGCGAAGTTCGTCGAAGTTCTCGTCGATCCGGCCGACACGGTCGGGCAGTTCCTCGTAGTAGGTGTCGGGCACGCCCAGGAAATCGACGTCGCGCTGCCGCAGCATCCGCACCGTCTTGCAGATGTCGGCCGTGTTCATGGCGACGTGCTGCACGCCCGGTCCGTGGTAGTAATCGAGGTATTCCTCGATCTGCGACTTCTTCCTGCCTTCGGCCGGCTCGTTGATGGGCAGCTTGATCTTGCCGGTCCCGTTCTGCAGGACCTTGCTCATCAGGGCGCTGTACTCGGTGCTGATGTCCCGGTCGGTGAAGTGGGTCAGTTGGCTGAAGCCCAGGACACGCTCGCACCAGCGGGCCCAGTAGTCCATCTCGCCCAGATGCACGTTGGTGACGACGTGGTCCACGGCGGCCAGGCCGACGCCGGAGCGGCGCTCGACGTCGAGGGGCTCGAATCCCGGGGCGAACGGGCCGCGGTAGTCGGTCCGTTCGACGAACTTGAAGACCGTGTCGCCCGCGTACTTGATGACGCCGGTCTTGAGCGCCCCGTGCTCGTCCTCGAAGGCGGTCGCCGGCTGCAACACGGTGGCGCCACGGATCCTGGTTTCGCGCACAGCCGACTCGACGTCGCCCACCTCCAGAGCGATGACCTTCACGCCGTCTCCGTGCAGTGCGCAGTGGCGGGTGATCTCATGATCGGGCTGGAGGGCGCTGGTCAGGACGAAGCGGACCTTGCCCTGCTGCATGACGTAGCTGGTCCGGTCCCGCGCGCCGGTCTGCAACCCGAGCCGGGCCAGCGGCTGGAAGCCGAAGACCTTGTCGTAGAAATGGGCCGCCTGCTTGGCGTTGCCCACGTAGAACTCGAGGTGGTCGAAGCCCTTGATGGGCAGGAAATCCTCGGCCACGGTTGTCCTCCGCTCTCCGGTAATGGCGTCGCCGAGGGATGGTATCACCGGTCTGGATCGATTGCCAGCCTCGGCCGAGGTGTTCGCTTGTGCAGGCTCGCAGCGGCCATTAACATGCCGCTCGGCGCGGCACCTTGTCAGCTTCTTCCCGGGATGACGCGGTTCCATCGAGGCGATGCCTCATGCGGATCAAGCTCCATAACCTGATCTTCCTGGCCATGATCATGGGCGTGGCGGTGGGCGTCGCGTTGTGGTTGCTGGGCAAGCGCACGGACGACACCTCGCAGGCGATCTGCACGCACGTGCTGTGGTGGCTCGATCTCTTCGGCCCGACGATTTTCATGGGGGCGCTGAAGATGATCATCGCCCCGCTGATCCTGGCCAGCATCGTGTCGGGCGTCACCAGTCTGCCGGACATGAAGGAGCTGGGGGCCATCGGGTGGAAGACGCTGGCGTACTACATCTGCACCACGACGATCGCGGTGGTCATCGGACTGGTCTTCGTCCTGATGATTCAACCGGGCAAGAGGGACGCGTCGGTCAGGGTGCGCCAGAGCCGGGTGGCCGAACTCGAGGACCGGCGAGAGGCCTATCAGGAGATCAGCGGACAGCCGGCACTGTCGGCCGAGGGTCAGCCGGAGCCGCAGTACCTGACCTGGCTGGCGACCCAGGACGGCGCCGCCCAGGCCGCAGGTCACGAAGCCGCCCGGATGGCCAGGCTGGCCTCCTCCGGTGAGCGAACGGCGGGCGACATCTTCAAAGACGACATCATCCGGCCGCTGCTGATGAATCCGTTCCGGGCGCTGGCGGCGTCTCCGCCGAACTCGCTGGGGATCATCTTCTTTTCGCTGCTGCTGGGGCTGGCCTGCATGGTGGTGGGCGGTCCCGCGGCCAACGTGGTGTCGTTCTTCCAGGGCCTCAACAAGGTCATCATGCAGGTGACGCACTGGCTGATGGCGGTTTCACCGTTCGCCATCGGGTGCATCATGGCGGGCCTGGTGGCCCGCAACGGACCGGAGATCTTCCAGACCCTCGGCTGGTACTGCGCCACGGTGATCGGCGGCATCGCGGTGCACGTCGCCGTGCTGATAGCGATCTCGGCGTCGATCGGGGGGGTCGGGCCGGTGCGGCTCATCCGTGGCATTCGCGAGGCGTACATGATCGCGTTCACCACGCGGTCGAGTGCGGCCACACTGCCGGTGACAATCGCCAACGTGATCGAGAAGCTCCACGTGTCGCCCAAGGTGGCGAACTTCTCGTTGCCGCTGGGCGCGACGATGAACATGGACGGCACGGCCCTGTATGAGGGCGTGGCGGTGATCTTTCTGATCCAGATTTACGGTGGATTGGATGACGTCTCGATCACGATGACGGCCATGACCACGCTGTTGATCTTCGTGACCGCGGTGCTGGCGTCGGTGGGGGCGGCCGCCGTGCCGGATGCCGGGCTGGTGACGATGGTGCTGGTGGCGGCGGCCGTCCATCTGCCGATCCACTACATCCCGTTGATCTTCGCGGTGGACGCTTTCCTGGACATGTTCCGCACGTCCACGAACGTGCTGGGCGACAGCGTCGGCGCGATCGTGGTCAACCGGTTGGAGCGGTCCCGTCTGGGAGCGTCAGGGGGGGCATAGTGCGCCGACCGAGGTGACGCGGGGGGAGCGATACGCATGTCCGCCAAGTATCCGCTTTTCGTTAAACGTGACCTGGACGGTTTCTTCGGGCTGTTCATCGACAACCTGGTGCAGTTGCTGCTGATCGTTACGCTGTGCAGCGCCTTGTGCGGCATGACCGGCGATCAGGCCGAGCTGATCTTCAGCCGCATTCTGCCCGGGGCGGCCGTCTCGCTGTTGATCGGCAACCTGTTCTACGCCTGGCAGGCCCACCGGCTGGCCAGGCGCGAGAACCGCAGCGACGTCTGCGCCCTGCCGTACGGCATCAACACGCCTTCGCTGCTGGTCTACGTCTTCTTCGTCATCGCCCCGGTCTACCGCACTACGAACGACGCGGTGCTGGCCTGGCAGATGGGGCTGATCGCCTGCCTGGGAAGCGGGCTGATCGAGTTCTTCGGCTCGTTCGTGGCCGAGAAGATCCGCCGGCACACGCCGCGGGCCGCTCTGCTGTCCACGCTGGCCGGCATCGCCATCGGCTTCATCTCCATGACCTTCGCCCTGCAGATTTACCAGAACCCGCTGATCGCCATGCTGCCGCTGGGCGTCATTCTGATCACCTACTTCTCGAACATCCGTTTTCCGTGGGGGCTGCCCGGGGGGTTGCTGGCGATTCTGGCGGGCACGATCATCGCCTGGTTGTTGCCGGACGAATGGCTGGCTCGGCAGATGAGCACGGCCGCCGTCGGCGAGGCGTGGTCGCAGCGAGGTCTGCACCTGCCGGTGTTCTGCGGCGGGGCGATCGTCGAGGCATTCCGGCAGCACGGCCAGCAGATTCTGGGGTACATGTCGGTCATCGTCCCGATGGGTCTGTTCAACGTAGCCGGCTCGCTGCAGAACATCGAGTCGGCCGAGGCGGGCGGAGACCGCTTTCCGACGGGACCGTCGCTGGCGGTCAACGGCCTGGGGACGATCGCGGCCGCCTTCTTCGGGAGCTGTTTCCCGACCACGATCTACATCGGTCACCCGGGCTGGAAGGGCCTGGGCGCCCGGGCGGGCTACTCGTCGCTGAACGGTCTGATCATCACGCTCCTGGCGTTCACCGGGACCATTGCCCTGGTCAGCAAGATCATTCCGATCGAGGCGGGCGTGGCCATCGTCCTGTGGATCGGGATCGTCATCACGGCACAGGCGTTCCAGGCCACGCCCAGGGAGCACGCTCCGGCCGTGGCGGTGGGGCTGTTTCCGGCGATCGCCGCCTGGGGTGCAACGATCTGCGCCGGCGCGTTCATCCAGGCGCAGATGCAGCCGCTGCCGGACTTCCCGCCCGAGCAGGTGGCCCCGCTGGCACCGATCGGCCCGGCCAACACCATGGAGGACATGCTGCGCATGGACCATCCGCAGGCCGGGCTGCGCACCGAGGCGAACGGATTCCTGATCCATGGGATGAACCTGTTGTCGAGCGGCTACATTTTCACCTGCATGATTCTGGCGGCGGTCAGCGCGTATCTGATCGACCGCAAGTTCTTATCCGCGGGGGTCTGGGCGTTGGCGGGCGCGTTGCTGACGGCGATCGGGCTGATGCACGCCTACCGGATCAGCGGCAACGAGGTCGGGTTCCAGTTCATCTTCACGGACCCGCCGGCGGCGGGCGAGGGTCTGGCCTTCGACGGGCTGCGCATCGCGGTCGGCTACGTCCTGATGGCCCTGCTTTTCTTTGCTTTCGAGGTGTACCGTCGCCGGCGGGGCGATGCGATCATCGGGCCTGGACACTAATAGCGATCGATGGTCGGTGGGCCGGGGGCGACCTGCCTACCTTGCGGCGAAGCCCAGGGCGGCGCCTGGTTGCAGCAGAACGGGCTTACCCGGTGGGATGGTCTCGGTCCTGGCGACGAGTTCTCCATCGGCAACCTTCAGGAAACGGGCCTTGGCGCCGGTGGAGGGCGCGGGCGGGGTGATCCGCACCGGCGTTCCGTAACGGTTCGCGGCCAGCCAGCCGTACTGAAGGCCGATGACGTGCTCGATTGTGGTGGCCACCAGGTCGGTGCGCCAGATGGACCCGGTGGAAAGATCGGCGGCTGGCCCGGGGAATTCGAGTCGGATCAAGGTCGCCCCGGCGGCCGCGGCGTTGCGGTGCAGGTCCGAGTCGAAGGCGGCCTCATCGAGGACGACCCGCGGCTCGATCTGCTGAATCCGCCAGTCCATCGTGTGGCGCTCGTGGATCGACCGGTCGGCGGGGACGGACCGATAGAAGAATCTCCCGTTGGTCAGCCGGCGGGCCAACTCGGGCAGCAGTTCGGCGTAGCGGCGGCGCGCGGTGCCGTCGGCAACGACCACGCGTACCTGCCGTCGGCGTGTGGCGGCCACGTCGATCAGGGCGGCGATCGTTCTGGGCTCGAATTCGCCGGCCGTCTCGATCGGCGCCGGTTCGGCCGGGCGCCGCCAGCCCTGGCCGGCGTGCCACTCGGCGCACAGGGGGACCCAGGCCAGCCGAAAGCGGGCCAGGAGTTCCTCGGCATACGGACAGGCAAAGCGTCCGGTGCGGACCAGGTTCTTGAGCCAGAGCAGGGTGCCGTAGACGCTGTCGTGGTCGTCGCCGCGCAGACCGCTACGGATGAGGATCAGCGGGCGCGGAGCGACCGGCAGGCCGTAGGATTCGTTGCCGGCGCCGACCTCGACGAACTGGTCCTGCCGGGACCGATCGGGATGATCGTCGCCGCGCACGGCGAAAGCCGCGAAACGCGTGCCCACCTCGGCGATCTCGTCGCGCAACTCCTTCTCGGAGCGGGCGGGAGCGACGTATTGGCCCAACGAGGTTTGTGACCGGCCCAGAACGTTCAACAGCAGGTACAGGGCCAGGTCGGGTTCGTCGAAGTTGGTGGGCACGGATTCGGCCGGATCGATATCCAGGACGACAATAGCTCCGCCCTCGGTCGGCTTGTAGACGCAGACGGACCGGTCGGAGGTGGCATCGGTCTCGCACTCGGACAGCAGGACGGTTTCAAAGCCGTGCCGCTCGCAGAATTCCCGGAAGGCGGGGCTGCGCCGGAACTGTCGCTGGACGAAGTTGCGGCGGTCGCGGCCTCGCCAGGCGTAGGGGAAGCTATCGGCGATGGCGAACCCGACGGTGATGAAGTTCGCGAAGCGCACCTTGGCGTGGATCGGGTCGTCGGGCTGCTCGACCGTGCGTATCTGACAGGCGGGACCGGCGATCCGGGCGAAGGCCGGTAGCGAGAGCACGACCACACGACCTTCGGCCATCCTGTACAGCGACGAAAGCCTGGCGACCGCCGGTGGCGGCTTGCTGTCGGGCAGGATCACCGCGTCGGCGTCAAGGCTGTCGATTCCGTAGCGTCGCGGTGACACGGTGCGTACCGACCGGGCCCCGAACCGTCGGCGCAGCAGATCGACCATGGGACGGGGGGCGGTGCGACCATCGCCGCCGTTCTCTTCGGTGCACACGCAGATCGTTTTGACGCGCTTGGGCGGCGGATAGGCGTAGGGCGGCGGCGGGGCGGCCTGCACGTGAGATTTGGCCTCCGGCTCCAGGATGGGCAGCATCAGGACCTCATGAATCCGGGCCTGACCCTTCGCTCGAAACAGCCCCACACGAATTTCGACGGACCGGACGCCCTTGGGGGCGTGGTAGTAGGCCCGCAGGGTGCTCGGGCCGTCCAGCTTGTTCGGTGCGGCCAGTTCGGCCGGCGCGCCGGCCGGTTGGTCACCGATCAGCGGCTGAACGATCAGCAGGAGGCCGGCGCGGTCGTCGGCCGGCCGGCAATCACACGACACCACCATTTCGATGCGATAGTGTTCGCCGGGTTTGCAGCGAGCCCGTCGGGCCCATGCGGCGCTGCCGGTGAGATTCTGCGACCGGACGGTCATGATGGGGGCGTCGCCGTTCAGGGCACCTTCGCGCGACCAGCTGCTGGCGTCGGCGTCACCCAGCCAGCGCCAGCCGGTGACCGTGGTGCGACCGACGGCCAGGCGCGGGTTTACGATCTGATTGAGGTCGTCTGCAATATCGGGCACGTTCCGCGGCTCCTTCTTCGTGGAATGGGTATAGCAATCCTGGCGGCGGGATGCAACGTCTTCGCCTCATGGGGCGGAATTCCGGTTTGACAAACGCCGCCGGCGTGGCAAAGTGTTGTGGACGGTTCGGCTTTGACAGACACCATTTCGCGGCACCTCCACCGACGGCGCGGCCCTCGCCGCGCAAGCGGGAGGACAACCGATGCGCGTTGCACTCGTGGCAACGTACACGCATCCCATCTCGTTGGGTCTGCGCTACGTCTCGGCCTGTTTGAAGCGGCACGGGCACGACGTGCGGATGCTGTTCATGAGTTCCAAGCGGGACACCGCCACAGCCGACTTCTCGCCCGCGCTGCTGGCTGCCTTTGTGGATCAGCTTCGCGAAGCCGACCTGATCGGCCTGAGCCTGATGACGAATACGTTCGTCCGGGCGCGGGTCCTCACCGAGGCGATTCACCGAGCCGGCATCAAGGCCCCCGTTGTCTGGGGCGGGACGCACCCGACGGTGGCCCCGGACGAGTCGATCGAGTCGGCCGACATGGTCTGCGTCGGGGAGGGCGAACAGCCGATGCTGGAACTGGCCGAGACCCTCGAGGCCGGGAAAGACCCCTCGGGCGTGGGCAGCTTCGTCGTGAAGGTCGGGCAGGGCGTGGTCCGCAATCCGGTCATGAGGCTGGACGAGAAGCTGGACGAACAGCCGTTCCCGGATTACGACCTGAACACCCACCTGATCGTCGACGGGGATGAACTGGTTCCGGCGCGTCCCGAGCTGCTGCGTGGTGCCCTGCACCGCTACCGCATCGAGACGACGCGCGGCTGCCCGTACTCGTGCGCGTTCTGCAACAACGCCGCGATGCGGCGCATCTACAAGGGCAAGGGCAGTTGGGTGCGCCGGCGCTCCGTCGAAAACGTGATCGAGGAACTCCGGCAGGTGCGCCGGCGGTTTCCGACCATCGAGGCCGTCAACATCGTGGACGACCTGTTCTTCGTCCGTAGCGAGGAGGACATCGACCGATTCTCGCGGCTGTACAAGGAGCAGGTGGACCTGCCGCTGGAGCTGGACGCGTTTCCCAACACCATCACCGAGCGAAAGGTCCGTTCGCTCTCGCGGGTGCCGATCTCGCTGATCAGCATGGGCATCCAGAGCGGGTCGCCGGACACGCTCAAAAACATCTACGCCCGGCCGACGCCGATCGAGACCGTCACGGAGGGCATCCGCATTCTCTCCAAGGCCCGGACAAAGGCCGAGTATCACTATCTCGTGGACAACCCCTTCGAGCCGGAGAGAAACGTCATCGAGACGTTGCGTTTTGCCGCGACGCACCACTCCCCTCCGGCCATCGTGCGCGTGTTTCCTTTGCAATTCTATCCCGGCACCCCACTGCACGACCGGGCCCGGGCCGAAGGCGTGATTGGTCAACGCCATGAAAGCGCCTATCACTACATGTACGCGGGCAAGAAGTACCTCAAGCGGGCGGCCTATCTGGAGATCTGGTTGCGGGTGGTGTTGGCTCTGCGCGGCCGAGGCGTGCCATCGAGGGTCGTGCACCGGCTGCTCGACGTTGTGATTCATCCGCAGGTTCGTTGGGCGCTGGACCGGCGATGGTTCGCCCCGATGTCGTATCGGCTGTGGCGGATCGGGCGTGTGCTGTGGAGGAACCTCCTGTATCAGCCATTCGTGAGACCGTTCCGCTCTCTGCGGCGCCGCAAACCCCGCTACGAGAGACTGCATCCCGAGGACGAGGTGACACTGCCGCGCAAACCGATCCCGGCGCCGGGCAGTCTGAAGTAGCAGGGGCCGAATTGCGAACGAGGCGGGCGTCAGGGTCTACCTGGAGGTCCGAGCGGGCTGCGCGTTTGCTCTACCGGTCGCTGTCGGGTTCCGGGAACGGACCGGTCGGATCAATAGGTATTGGAATATCCGGCAGCGGGCCCAGGTCGGCCGAGCGGGCCAGAGTGACCCCCACCTCGAATTCGTCTTCCCCTCTTACCATGTGCAGACGTGCGGTCTCACCGGCGGGCAGCATGTACAGGGCCTGCATCAAATGGTCGAAGTGGTGGATGTCCCGGCCGTTGACCGCCCGGATCACGTCGCCGGGCTGTACACCGGCCCGGCGCAGCGGCGACGGATCGGCGATGGCGGCAATCCGCACGCGGTCGGGGACGAAGGGATCGACGGCCATGCCCAGCCAGCCGCGATAAAACGATCGGCCGGTGCGAAGTTCGGTGACGATCTCCTCGATCCGCCAATGTGGAAGGGCGAATCCGACTCCGGCATCGTACAGCTCGATCCCCGCCAGCTCGCCGGGTCGCTGGGCCATGGGGACGCAGATGCCCACCACCCGCCCGTGCAGATCGATCAGCGGACCGCCGTAGTTGCCCGGGGACAGCTTGGCATCCGTCTGAACGGCATTCCCGTGCATTCGATCCAGGGCGCTGATGATGCCCGCTGTCACGAAGGGTCGTTGTCCGCCGAAGGCCCGCCCCAAGGCCAATGACCATTGCCCGATTCGGATGGAGTTGCGATCGGCCCAGGCCGGGACCGGCAGGTTCGTCGCCTCGATCTTCAGCAGAGCGAGC
>DATKXO010000126.1:0-20344 GCA_035528995.1 Phycisphaerae bacterium
CGGTTTGAATACGCGCCGGGTCGGCCCGAACGTGGCTTCTGGCGGGTCACTCCAGGATACTCGATTCCGGGCTGGAAGGAAGCAGAAGGCGGGGGATCGCGCCGCGCAGCGAGGCATGCGCTCTGCGGGGTCAGCGGTGCGTTCAGTCGAGGAGCTGTTCGGCCTCGGTCAGCAGCTCGCCGGTTGCGGCATCGACGCTGGCCCCGGAGGCGACCAGCTCGCGCACCCTGGCGATCAACGGGCGCGCGTTGTCGGTCCGGCCGAGGTGGGCGTAGGACAGGGCCGCGACCAGCAGGGCCGAGGGGTGGTCCGGCTGGCGGGTGAGGATTCGTTCAGCGACGGTGAGGGCGTCGGTGTGGCGTCCGTTTCGCAGAAAGGCCAGGGCCAGCGTTGCGGAGGCCTTCGGTGAATCCGGCGCAAGCTCGGCGGCGCGCAATGCGGCTGGGAGGGCGGCCTTGGGATCTCGCAGCTGCTTGTCGGGGAGAGACAGGTACGCTTCGGCCAGAGCTTGCTGACACAGCCAATCGTCCGCCGAGTGTTGGGCGGCCGTCTTGAACGCGGCCAGCGCCTTGGCCGGCTGCCCTTGCTCCTGGAGGCATTTCCCCATGACAACATCGAGGCCGCCCAGGGCGGGGAAGCGTCTCAGGCCGTCGGCCGCAGCCTTCATGGCCGTGTCGTGCCTGCCCAACTGATACTGGGCGTCCGCCAGAAACAGCCAGAACTCTTCCCGGTCGGGGTCTGTCGCCAGGGCGGCCGTGAACTGCTCGACGGCCGGCTCGAACTGGCCCAGCGCGTAAAGGCACTCCCCCAGTCCGAACATCGCGTCCGGCTCGCCGGGCCGAACCTTGAGCGCCTGACGATAATACTGGATCGCCTCGAATATCTCGCCGGTTGTGCGGAGCAGGGCGGCTGTTCGCATCAGCAGAACGGCATTGTCCGGGGCGCTGCGCAGGGCCCGTTTGTAGTGCTCGACCGCGTCGGCGGGGCGCCCGGCGCGAACCAGCGCCGGACCGAGGTACACCGAGACGATATCGGCGTCCGGATCGGCTTCGGCCGCCTTCTCCCATGCGGTGATGGCCTCTTCGATGCGCCCGGCGTGGTAATGATTCAGACCGCGCTGGAAATGAAGCTGGGCGGGGGCGGCGTCGGCCCGGGCGGCTTCCAGCACGGGGTCGGCCATCGGCGGGGAAGGCGGCAGGGCCTCGGCCCGGGCACGCTCGCGGCGGGCCTGTTCGGGATCGTTGAGCCGTCGGAAGAGATCGGCCCGATGCCGGCGCACCAGTTGTTCGTCGGGGGCCAGTTCCAGTGCCTGGTCCAGGTGACGCAGAGCGAGTTCCAGATCGCCCAGTTCCCGGGCGGCACTCGCGGCCGCCACCTGTGCGTGCCAGGAATCGGGCTGACCCTGACACACCACGGCGAACTGGGCCCGCGACTCCGACGCCTCGCCCGCCTGGGCCAACAGCCGGGCGTAGTGAATCCGCGCCGGGAGGTAGTCGCCGTCGATTTCGACCGCCTTCTGCAGGTGGAAGCGGGCCTTGGTGCGATCGATCCGGAGCAAGGTCAAACCGGCCAGATACGGCCAGCGCATGTCGGCCGGATCCAGCGCAGCCGCCTGGCTCAGACAGTCCACTGTTTCCTGGCCGAAGCCGTGCACCATCAGGGTCCACCCCAGACGCCCCCAGGTTTCGGCGGACTGGTCGCCGTCGAGGATGGCCTGACGGAGTTGGTTGATCCTGGCGACCACGCTCGGCTTGCGGCCCTGCAAGGACGGGTTGGGCGGCTGCTGGATGCTCGAAGCCTCCGCCGCCGGGGCGGATTCGCGCGTTTCGGCGGGCTGTCCGGAGACGGGTGTGGCGGCGGCACCGACCAGCACGGCCGCGGCGAGCGTCCACCCGACAAGCCGGCAACAAGCGGCGCGGGAAGGCGCGGGGCCTGTGTCCGGCGCACACACCGGCCGGCGCCGATTCGTCGACCTCGCGTGGTCGTTGTTGATGACTGCTGTGTCCGCGTGCATTGTGGTTTTCATGTTCGGGCGCCCGCCGGACGCGGGTTCGGTCAGGGTGTCGTCCAGGATTCGGCGACCTCGATCGCCCGGAGCATGCTCTGGGCCTTTTGGAGCGTTTCCTGATATTCGGCCGACGGGTCGGAGTCGGCGACGATTCCGGCCCCCACCTGGGCGTACACCTGCCGGGTCCGGTCGGCCCCTTCGGTGATGACCAGCGTGCGCAGGGCGATGCAGGTATCCATGTTGCCGGCGAAATCGAAGTACCCGACGGCGCCGGCGTACGGGCCGCGGCGGTTGGGCTCCAGTTCGTCGATGATCTCCATGGCCCGGATCTTCGGCGCTCCGCTGACGGTTCCGACCGGGAGGACGGCCCGCAGGGCGTCGAACGCCGTCTTGCCGCCGGCCAGCCGCCCCGACACGTTCGAGCAAATGTGCATCACGTGGCTGTACCGCTCGACGGACATGACCTCGTCGAGCCGGATGCTGCCCGGCTCCGCCACGCGCCCGACGTCGTTGCGGCCCAGGTCGACCAGCATGACGTGCTCGGCGCGTTCCTTGGGATCGGCCAGCAGTTCGGTCTCCAATCCGCGGTCCTCGGCCTCGGTGCGCCCCCGGGGCCTGGTGCCGGCCAAGGGGCGGTTGGTCACCACGCCGTTCTCCACGCGACACAGGATTTCCGGGCTGCTGCCCACCAGGATGACGGTGGGGCTCTTGAGCAGGAACATGAAGGGCGAGGGATTGACCACGCGCAGGGCCCGGTAGATATCGAGCGGATCGGTGCGGGTCTGAACGCAGAGGCGTTGGGACAACACGACCTGGAAGACGTCTCCGGCGCGGATGTACTCGCGGCAGCGATCCACGTGGCGCTCGAAGTCGGCCCGGGCGATGTTGCTGGTGTAGGGCGGCGGAGCCGGTCCCCGCGGGCGAAGCGAGGCCACGCCCGACCAGGGCCCCTTCTCCAGCAGCGCCACGGTCTGCTCGATCCGGGCCCGGGCGGCCTCATAGCCGCGCTCGACACCGTCGCGTTCGACGTGGGCATGGGCCACGACCTTGATCAGCTTCTGCACATGGTCGAACACGATCATGAGGTCATAGAGTCCGAAGAGCAGATCGGGCAGCCCGCGGTCGTCCCTGGGCGCGTTGGGTAGGTGCTCGTAGTAGCGAATCGTGTCGTACCCGGCGTAGCCGACGGCCCCGCCGACGAAGCGAGGCAGGTCCGGCAGGTGGGCGGCCCGATGCTCGACCAGCAGTTCCTCCAGCCGCCGTAGCGGGTCCTCGTGCTGTTCGCTGATCGTCGTTCCGTCACGGGTGAGTTCGACCGTGCGGCCGCTGGCCTGGAACACGGCCGACGGGTTCGCCCCGATGAAGGAGTAGCGGGCCACTTTCTCCTGGCCGACGACGCTCTCCAGCAGGAAAGCGTGCTCGGCGCCGCCGGCCAGCCTGCCGAAGGCCGAGACCGGCGTGAGCTGGTCGCTGAGGATCTGACAGTAAACGGGAATCGTGTTGGCGCGAGCTGCCAACGCGGCGAAGGTCGGGCGGTCGGGCCACAGGTCCAGCATGGCGCGATGCTAGCGATGCCGAATCAGCCGGTCAAGGTGAAGTGGCAGGGCGCGTGAGGCGGTCTATAATCCGCGAGCTCAGACGGCTGTCCAGGGTTGGCCCGAGGTGAGTTGAGCGGATGTATCGGGTGACGGTGAGGGCGGAATTCTCTGCGGCGCATCGCCTGCGCTCTGCGGATGGAGAGTACGAACCGCTGCACGATCACGACTGGACGGTGGAGGCATCGTTCGTGGGGGCCGACCTGGACGCGACGGGGATGCTGGTCGACTTCGAAGAAGTGCGGCCCGCGCTGCAGTCCGTGACGCAGCGCCTGGACCACTCGAGTCTCAACGAGGCGCCGCTGCTTGCGGGCTTGAACCCCTCGGCCGAGAACGTGGCCCGGGTCATCTGTGAGGCCCTGGCCGGGGCGATTGCGCGGCCCGACCTGTTGGAATCGGTGCGGGTGACGGAGGCCCCGGGCTGCACGGCCGCCTATTACCGCGCCGCATCGCCGCGGTGTTCAAGCGATGGGCGGTCGGTTGACGATACCAGGGGCGGTCTCTAGAATCTTTGACGGGAAGCACGGTTTCCGAGAGTAGGGGTTCATGGGTATCCTCTGTCAATCCTGCAAGAATGCCGAAGCGACGGTGCATGTGACGGACATCGCCCCCTCCAACGGAGAGAAGCGCGAGCGGCACCTGTGCGAGGGCTGCGCCGAGGAGGAGGGGATCACCATGAAGCAGCACGAGCCGATCAACACCATTCTGGCCAAGTTCGTGGAACAGAAGGTGGGGGGCAGCGCGGAAGAGGCGGCCAAACTCACCTGTCCCAAGTGCGGGGTCAGCTTCCGGGAGTTCCGGGCCAACGGGCTGTTGGGTTGTCGGCATGATTACGAGGTGTTCGCGGAGTACATCACCCCGCTGATCGAACGGGCTCACGGCGGAGCCACCCAGCACGCCGGGAAGGTGCCCCGCCGCATGGGCTCCGACCGCGGCAAACAAACGGATATCCTGCGCCTCAAGCGGCGGCTCAGCGAGGCCGTCGAAAAAGAGGACTACGAGACCGCGGCCGCAGTCCGTGACGAACTCAAGGTGCTGCAAGGCGATGGAAATTGACGACCTGACCAGGCGCACCGGCGAGTGGCTGCGCGGCGAGGGGCCTTCCTCGAAAGTGGTCATCTCCTCGCGGATTCGGCTGGCCCGCAACTTCGAAGCCTATCCATTCCTGTCCCGGGCCGACGAAACCGCCCGGCGCGAGATGTACCGCGCACTCACCGACCGCATCACCGAGACCGATCTGGGGCAGGATTGCCTGGTGGTCAACATCGATGAGGTCGAGCCGCTGGACCGGCAGTTGATGGTCGAACGGCACCTGATCAGCAAACAGCACGCCGACGGCGAGGGCTGCCGCGGGGTGGTCGTTTCCGCCGACGAGACCCGGGCCCTGATGATTCACGAAGAGGACCATCTGCGCATCCAGTGCCTGCGGAGCGGCTTGCAGCTCGAGACCCTGTGGCAGGAGGTCGACCGCATCGACGACCTGCTGGAGGAGCGCGTCGAGTACGCCTACGACGAGAAGTTCGGCTATCTGACGGCCTGCCCCACCAACGTGGGCACCGGCATCCGGGTTTCGGTCATGCTGCACCTGCCCGGGCTGAAGATGACCAACGAGGTCGAGCGCCTGCTCCGGGCGGCCCGGGACATGCGTCTGGCCGTTCGGGGGCTCTTCGGTGAGGGAACCGACGCGCTGGGCGATTTCTTCCAGATATCGAACCAGGCCACGCTCGGCAAGAGCGAGGCCGAGATCATCGACGAGTTCGGCAACGAGGTCATCCCCAAGCTCGTCGAGTACGAGTTGAACGCCCGGGAGATGCTGGCCAACGAGCGCACCTACCAGCTCGACGACCGGATCTGGCGGGCCTACGGCACCCTCTGCCACGCCCGCACCATCGGGACCGACGAGACCCTGTTCCTGCTGTCCCACCTCCGCCTGGGCGTGCAGATGAACCGGTTCAAGCTGGTCGACCTGGCCACCATCAACCAACTGTTTCTGCTCACCCAGCGGGCCCACCTGCAGAAGATCAACGGCGGACCCATGGACGGCGAAAAGCGCAGCATCGCTCGGGCCGAGCTGCTCCGCCAACGGCTCGGGTCGAGCAACTGAACGACCGTCGCTCCCGCATCCCCACGATCAATGTGTCAGGCGTTCGGCGTATCGGACCGAGGTTCGCGCCGGCTGAGCAGCTCGGATAGCTCGCCGCAACCCAACAGCCGCGCCGCCGCGATGAACACGACGATTCCCGCCGGGATGGCCACAGCCAGCTTCGCGAGGTTGCCGGCCTGAGCGAGTCGACTCGCCAGCGCGATCCACCACACTACGACGCCCATGGCGGCACAAGCACCGCACGTTCGGGCCGCGGACGCGCCGATTCCGTGCCAGCCCAGCGCCGGCAGATGCCGCCTGAGCGATGCAACCAGCCAGACCACTTGCCCTGTCGTGCTGATGGCCGTGGCCAGGGCGATGCCGCCCTCGGCCAAGGGAAACACCAGCAACAGGCTGAGCACCAGGTTGATCGCGACGCTCACCAGGCCGATCCGAACCGGCGTGCGCACGTCCTGCAGGGCATAGAAAGCCCGGGTCAGGATCGGCTGTGCGCAGTACGAGACCAAGCCGACGCTGTAGCAGATCAGGGTGAAGGCGACGTGGTCCGTGGCCGTCGCGTCGAAGCGCCCGCCGCGGCGCTCGTAGAGCAGCGAGACCACCGGGGTGGCCAGCAGGATCAGCCCGACGGCCGCGGGCAACGCGATGAACACCGTCACCCTCAGCCCGCTGGCCAACACCGCGGACACGGCGGCATGGTCCCGCTGGGCGGCCTTGCTGCTCAGCAGCGGGAAGATGGCCGTGGCTAGGGCGACGCCGAACACGCCCAGCGGCAGGTGGTACAGCATGTGCGCGTAACCCAGCACAGCCGGCCCACGCCCGTCGGGAACCAGGAACAGGGCGATCAGGCTGTCGGCCAACACGTTCACCTGAGCCGCCGACAGGCCCACGATCATCGGGCCCATCATCAGCAGGATGCGGCGCAGGTCGGGGTCGCGCCATTGCAGGTTCAAGCGTGGAGGACAACCGGCCCGGCGCAGGTCGACTACCTGCAGGCCGAACTGCAGCACGCCGGCGATGACGACACTGACCGCCACCAGGTAGAGCAGTTGTGTTCCCTGCAGGCCGGACCAGTAGCCGGCCACCACCAGCACCACGATCAACACGACGTTGAGCAGAATCGGTGCGGCGGCCGGCGCGCCGTAACGGTCCAGGGAGTTGAGCATCCCTCCGGCGAAGCCGGTCAGGCAGATGAAGATCATGTAGGGCATCATGATCATGGTGAGCACGAGCGTGAGGGAGGGTCGGGCCAGATGTCCGATCCCGACGCCGACGATGACCAGCAGCGTCAGGGCCACCAGTGCGGAGCCCAACAGCGTGAAGGCCGAGCCGGCCAGTCGGCGGGCCCGATCGCGTCCGCCGGTCTGGAGCACCTCGGTGAAGACGGGAATGAAGGCCGAGGCCATCGCCCCCTCGCCGAACAGTCGCCGGGCGAGATTGGGCAGCATAAAGGCGACGCGGAACGAACTGAAGACAGGGTCGATGCCGAAGAAGAAGCTGTAGGCCATCTCGCGCACCAGGCCCAGGACGCGAGACGCGGCGGTGAACAGGGCGATGAGTCGGGCCGGCGCGACGAAACGGGTGTGCTCGGACACGCGGGTGAATATAGGGAGCCCGCCGGAGGGTCGCAAGCAGGTCGCGGGTCGCGGGCGTCAGCCGGATCGTCGCCCCGCCGAAGGTACCACTTGTCGGAGCCGGGGCTTGACCCTATTATCCCCCCGACCGGGTGGTTCGCCCGGATGGGGCTGCTTCACATGAGAGCGGAGGATTGCCATGGCCCACATCGTGGCTGAGCCTTGTATCAAGTGCAAGTACACCGACTGTGTCGCCGTCTGCCCGGTGGATTGTTTCCACGAGGGAGCCAACTTCCTGGTCATCGATCCGGAAACCTGCATCGACTGCGGGCTGTGCATACCGGAATGTCCGACCAAGGCCATCTTCGCCGAGGACGAGCTGCCCGAGAAGTGGTCGGAGTACGTCGAGATCAACGAGAAGTACACCGCGGACTGGCCGGTCATCGACGCCCAGAAAGACCCCCTCCCCGAGGCGGACCAGTTCAAGGACGTGGAAGAGAAACGCGAGCTGCTTGATCCCGCGCCGGGAGGGTAGTCGCGAGCGAACCGTCCGGCCGAGGGACCGGACGGAGGTTGTACGGCGATTCGCCCGTCCCAGCCGGGTAAAAGGCGCTTCGTCAGGGCCGGATTGTCTGTGGTCATCTGAACCGGGTTCGGAACACATGTTGGGGACCGACCGGGCCGGGATCGATCAACAGGCTGTTACAAAATCGAAACCAAACCCGGGAGCAAAACCGGGCGAAGCATCGCTATAATGGCGGAGTCGCGGGCCGGAGTCCCGCTGGGGTGTGGTATTTCCCACCCGACGCTATCCGGTGTCGCCGCCTCTCGAAAAGGAGGGTGTCCAGTTCCTCATGACCGCGCGGTCTGGTGAGCCTGGACGCTGGGAAACCGAGTTTCTTACTGATGGAGGTAACCAACATGAAGAAGTGGATTTCTCTGGCCGTCGCAGTCGCCCTGGTGTTTGCCGCCTGGACCTACGCCGGCGCCCCCTGCAGCAAAACCGCCCAGGCAGCGGCGGACAAGAGCCTCAACGAAGAGGCGGTCGGCAAGATCATGACCGCCCTGCCCAAGATGACCTACAAGGTCGGCGAATTCGAGACCGGCTGCTTCAAGACGGCGACGGCCAAGGCTGGTGAGGAGTCGAAGGTCGAGTACGTCGTCGACGGAAAGAGCTACGGCTGCCGGGCCGAGGCCACTACCGCGCTGACCTCGCTCCTTGAGCAGGAAGCCGAGGAGATGATGACCGTCCAGTACGCGGTGGGCGACACGTGCGTGCACTGCCCGATGGCGGCCAAGTCGTTGGCCGAGGCCAACGGCGGCAAGATCGCCTACCGCCTCGCCGGGATGGACTTCGATAGCAAGGACAACGCGGACGCGGCCGCGGAGGCCGTCCGCGAAGCCGTCGCCAAGCTGGCCAGTGGCAGTGAGACAGCCGCCGCCGATAAGCCGGGCTGCAAGCCGGGTTGCGGTGCCAAGGCCGCGACAGTGGCCGGCAAGTCCGGTTGTGGGCCGGACTGCACCAAGCCCTGCTGTGCGGGCAAGGTTGCTACGGCCAAGATGACCGCCGACAAGCCGGGCTGCAAGCCGGGTTGCGGTTCGAAGGCCGCCACCGTGGCCGGCAAACCGGGCTGCAAGCCGGGTTGCGGTGCCAAGGCCGAGACCGTGGCCGCCAAGGGCGGTTGTGGGCCGGACTGCACCAAGCCCTGCTGTGCGGGCAAGGTTGTCACGGCCAAGATGACCGCCGACAAGCCGGGCTGCAAGCCGGGCTGCAAGCCGGGTTGCGGTGCCAAGGCTACGACCGTGGCCGACAAGCCGGGTTGTAAGCCGGGTTGCGACAAGCCGTGCGGTGCCAAGGCCGCGACCGTGGCCGGCAAGCCGGGCTGTTCGAAGTCGTGTGGTTCAGCCAAGACGGCGGCCGGCGCCGACTGCTGGGCCGAGGCCGAGCAGCGTCTGACCTCCGTCAAGGACAAGATTCGCGTAATCGTCGAGACCGGCGCCCAGGTGCAGGCCTCGTAAAAAGACTCCGCCTCCTAATTCCCTTTGCCTACGCAAGAAGCGGGCCGCGGAGTGATTCAACTCCGCGGCCCGCTCGTGTTTTGGTGAAGCAAGCGACTCGGCGCGGGTCACTTACCGCAGACGATGTTCACCAGCCGCCCCTTGACGGTGATCACCTTGCGGATCGTCTTGCCCTCCAGGGCGGCCGTGATTCTCGGATCGGAGCGGGCGGCCGATTCGAGTGCGTCGTCGTCGGCGTCGGCCGGCATACTCAAGCGAGTCCGCACCTTGCCGTTGATCTGGACGGCGATCTCGATCTCCTTGTCCCTGGCCAGCTCCGCGTCGCACTCGGGCCAGGGCTGGTAGGCCAGCGACTCGTCGTGCCCCAGACGCTGCCACAGCTCCTCGCCCAGGTGCGGGGCGAACGGAGACACCAGCAGCACGAACATCTCGATCACGCTGCGGGGGCGCTTCTCCAGCGGCGTGACACAGTTGATGAACGCGAACATCTGCCCGATGGCCGTGTTGAACTTGAACGCCTCGATGTCCTGCCCGATCTTCCTGATCGTCTTGTGCAGCATCCGATTGAGGGCTTCATCCGGCTGGTCGTCGGTCAGGGCCGGTGAAAGCTCACCGCTGGCTTCGTCCACCACCAGCCGCCAGATCTTGTTCGCCAGGCGGTACAGGCCGGGGACGTCGCGCGTGTTCCACGGCTTGGACGCCTCGATGGGGCCCATGAACATCTCGTACATGCGGAACGTGTCGGCCCCGAAGTCGGTCACCACGTCGTCGGGGCGCACGACGTTCTTGAGCGACTTGCTGATCTTGGCGATGACCTGGTTGAGCGGCTCGCCGGTATCGACGTGCTTGAAGGTGCCGCTGTCGCACTCGACGGCCTTGTCCGTCGGCACCATCACGCCGCGCGGGTCGCGATAGGCAAACGCCTGGATCATCCCCTGGTTGATCAGCTTGCCGAACGGCTCGATGGTCGACGCGTGCCCCAGATCGTACAGCAGCTTGTGCCAGAAGCGGGCGTACATCAGGTGGAGGACGGCGTGCTCGGCACCGCCGACGTAGACGTCCACCGGCATCCAGTATTTCTCGACGTCCTTGTTCCAGCCTTCCGACGGGTTGGCCGGGTCGCAGAAACGCAGGTAGTACCAGCACGACCCGGCCCACTGGGGCATGGTGTTCGCGTCGTGCCGGAAGGTCTTGCCCTCGCGCTCAACGGTGATCCACTCCCTGGCCCGGCCCAGCGGCGGCTCCGGCAGGGCGTCGGAATCATCGGCCACCGGAGTGGGCTTGAAGTCCTCCATCTCCGGTAGCTCGAGCGGCAGATCACGCTCGTCCATGCCCATGGTTCCGCCGTCCGGGTCGTGCAGGACGGGGAACGGCTCGCCCCAGTACTTCTGACGGCTGAAGATCCAGTCGCGCAGCTTGTAATTGACCGTCCCGCGGCCAAGGCCCTTCTCCTGTAGCCAGGCGGCGATGCGGGCCTTGAACTCACCCGTGGACAGCCCGTCGAAGCCGGCGGAATTCAGAGCGGTCCCCTCGCCGCAGAAAGTCTCGACGAAGATGCCGGGATCCTGGGCGTAGATCGGTAGGGCGACCTGCCGCACCCAGCCCGTATCGCCGTCCAGGATCGCCCTGGCGTCCTGGGCCGTGATGCCGCCCAGGATGCCGGCTGTGGCCGTCGCGGACTTCGTCATCTGCTCCGGCAGGTTCGGTTTGCCCTGGCGTTTGCAGTAGTCCGCATCGAGCCCGACGCGCTGAATGGCATCGTGGAACCAGCTCTCCGGCGGCTGGACCACCGCGACCATCGGTAGGTCGAACTCCTTGGCGAACTCGAAGTCCCGCTCGTCGTGAGCCGGGACCGCCATGATGGCCCCGGTGCCGTAGCCCATCAGGACGTAGTCGGCCACCCAGATCGGTATCCGTTTGCCGTTGACCGGGTTGATCGCGTAGGCCCCGGTGAAGACGCCGGTCTTCTCTTTGGTGTCGGCCGTGCGGTCCAGTTCCGACTTGTGAATGGCCGTCTTCACGTAAGCGGTGACGGCCTCGCGCTGCTCGTCGGCGGTGATCTTGTTCACCAGCGGATGCTCGGGCGCCAGAACCATGTACGTGGCCCCGAACAACGTGTCCGGCCGCGTGGTGTAGACCCGGATGGTGAACTCCTCGGGTTGTGACGGCAGGCCGTCGGCCGCCCGTCGGTCGCGCCAGGCCTGCTCGTCGCCGACGACCGGCTCGCCCGGACCGCCGGTGGCAATGGGGAAGTCCACGTCCGCGCCTTCGCTGCGTCCGATCCAGTTGCGCTGCATGAGCTTGATCGGTTCGGGCCATGCGAGCGTATCCAGATCGGTCAGCAGCCGTTCGGCGTACTTGGTGATGCGCAGCATCCACTGCCGCAGCGGGCGGCGAAACACCGGATGATTGCCGCGATCGCTGAGCCCGTCGGCCGTGACCTCCTCGTTGGCCAACACGGTGCCCAGCGCCGGGCACCAGTTCACCGGCACCTCCGCCAGGTAGGCCAGTCGCTGATTGTCGATGACCTTGCGGCGCTCCTGCTCGGTCAGCTCCGACCATTTGCGCGATCGAGCCGCGGACTTCAGTCCGCGCGGACCAGCGTCCGCGGCTCCTCCGCGAACCAGGTGCAGGGCGTCGTCCACGCCGATGGCGCCCCGCTCCAGGGCGGATTGCAGCTCGGCGATCGGTCGAGCCCGGCCCTTGTAGGCCCGACCGGTCTCGTCCTGGGCGTCGGCCTGCTCGTCGAACCAACTGTTGAACATCTGTAGGAAGATCCACAGCGTCCAGCGGTAGTAGGGCGGGTCGCAGGTGGCCACCTCGCGGTCCCAGTCGTAGCTGAAGCCCAGCATCTGCAACTGGGTCCGGTAGGTGTTGATGTTCTCTTTGGTGGTCACGACCGGATGCACGCCGGTCTCGATGGCGTGCTGCTCCGCCGGCAGACCGAAGGCGTCGAACCCCATCGGATGCAGGACGTTGAAACCCTTCATCCGCTTGTAGCGGCAGAAGATGTCCGTCGCGCAGTAGCCCAGGGGATGGCCCACGTGCAGCCCGGCCCCGGAGGGATAGGGAAACATGTCCAGCACGTAGTGCTTGGGCTTGCCCGCATCGAAGCCCGGATCGCCGGGGTTGGCGACCGAGAAGGTCTTGTGCTCGGCCCAGTACTTCTGCCACTTGGGCTCGATGACACCCGGGTTGTACGCCCCGGGAGCTTGCTGTCGCGGTTGCTCGGACATCGGCGAAGACACTCCGTGCCTCTCGACCGGAGCGCGGCGCCGGGCTCACTCCACGACGAGCCGGCCGGTTGCCGCGGAAAGGCCCCGGCTGAGGTCAAGAATCCCGAAATGTACTCTCGGCCATGGCTGGGGGCAAATCCAGCACGGATCGGCGGCGACACTGGGGTGGGCAGGACCGGGCGTGTGGACTGCCGTTTCGCTCGGGTCAGCCGCCCGACACGTTGACCTGGACGGGCGGCGAGTCCGATCCGCTCCCGGCCGCGTTCGTCCCGTTGCAGGTGTAGAAGATAGAGAACAGCCCGGCGGGCACAAAGGCGGAAGCCGTTGCACTGCCGTCCTGCTGGATCTCGTCGCCGCCGACCGTTGATGAGAAGCCGTAGGAGGTCACCGGGGCGCCGCCGTCACTGTTCACAATACAGCTCAGCGTGATCAGCGTCTGGGGCAGGGGGCTGGTGTTGCTGACGAAGAGGTTGACCGTCGGCGGGACGGCCCCACTACCGTCGCCTTCATCGAGCCCGCTGGTGTCGGTGTCGCCGCCGGTGCCGTCGTCATTGTCGTTGGGCACGCCGCCATCGCCGTCGGCGGAATTGTCGATGCCGCCGCCTCCGTTGCCCCCGCCGTCGCCGCCGGTCCCCCCGTCGCCTCCTCCTCCCCCGTTGGTTCCGTCGGTCGGGACCACCGTGCCGCCGGTGGTCACCGGCACGCAGCCGCCGGGTGTCAGCAGCGCCGCGGATAGCAGGATCGCCACAAGGATCGCGTAACGGTTCACGTTCATTCTCCCGTCAGACAAGGCGAGCGACTCACGTCCACGCGGCCCGGCCGCAGATGCCGGGGTCCATGCGGGATTATACGCCCGACCCAATTGGCCGGTAGCCTGCTCAATCCCGGGCAAACAGATGCTTGCCGATGGCGGCCCAGTCCTTGACACCGTGGGATGACGTCGGCAGCTCGTCGGGTTCGAACCCGTCGCCGCCGACGATATACGACTCGATGCCGGCCGCGTCGTAGGCGGCGGCGTCCTCGTCCCGGTCGCCGAAACCGTACGCCACGTTCGACCACGAGGTGGTGAACTCCTTCAGCCAGGCGGTCTTGAACTTCCGGGCACTCAGCGAATCCGGCCCCAGATCGCGGGCGAATACCGGGCCCTCGGGGAACCCCTTCATCGCCAGCCAGTCGCGAGTCTTGTTCAGCAGCTTGTCGTCGCGGGCGGTCAGGTAGACGATCAGATGCGTCTCCACCAGTCGCGACAGCACTTCCCGGGCACCCGGCAGGGCCGGTGTTTCCTCATTGGGCGTCACCAGGACCTTGATGGCCGAGATGTCCGCCAGCGTGTGATCGACGTCGCAGACCGCAATCCGCACGTCGCCCGGGCGAACGAAAACGCGCACAGCGACTTCACCCTTGGCATCGCCGCCGCCGCGGGCGAACCGTTTGGAAAGCACCAGGGGCACGGTGTAGTTGCCCGGCGAGTCGAACCGCGTCGTCACGCTCGCGACGCCCTCGTCATCGGTCGTGGCGCTCACGTTCTCGCCGCCGGGCAGACGGAAGGTCACGCGTTCGTCTTTTGCATCGCGGAGTCCGATCCCACGCTGCAGCTTGACCTGTAACGTTGTCGTCTTGCCGGATTGGGCCAGGACGTCGTAGGCCGTCACCATGACCGGCGTGCTGCCGGTCAGCATCCGGGTGGCCGCGACAAGCGAGACGACGACGACGGTCCCCACCAGCCCGGTGGCCGACAGTGCCCAGACCCGGCGTTTCG
This sequence comes from Phycisphaerae bacterium, assembly GCA_035528995.1. GTDB lineage: Bacteria > Planctomycetota > Phycisphaerae > UBA1845 > UBA1845 > DATKXO01. The sequence continues at coordinate 14,293 of DATKXO010000126.1, forward strand.
ATGGGCCGTTGCCGGGCAAGGTAAACACCTCCGCTCGTTCGCACGCCCACGGCCGTTTGCAGGCTCGGGCGCACCGCGATCGTCGGACTCTTTTCAGATCTTGGCCGAGACCACCTCGCTCAACGTGTGGGCGACGTCGCGCAGCACGGCCAGTGGGGGCTGGTCGGCGTTCACGTTGACGACCAGCGACGCGTCATACGCTCCGAGCACCGGCGACGTCTCGGCCCGATACACGGCGATCCGCTTGCGGATCACCTCCGGGTCGGCGTCGTCGGGACGGTCCTGTTTCTTGGCACGCCCGGAGAGGCGGGCGATCAGGGCGTCCTCGTTCTCGATGACCAGGTGCACGATGCGCTTGACGTCCACCAGGTCCATGAGCAACTCGACTTGCTTCGGAGTTCGCGGGATGCCGTCCAGCAAGAGCATGTGGTAGTCCGGATCGAAATGCCCTGCGGCGCGCAGCCCTTCGACGTGCTGCTTCCACACCCGCACGGTCAACTCGTCCGGGACCAGCAGACCCTTGGTGGAATAGGACAGGAACTCCTTGCCGATGTCGCTCTGCTTGTCGAGGGCCCGGAAGATATCCCCCATCGCCAGGTGCAGCAGGTTGGGCATCTGCCCCAGCACCACGCCCTGGGTGCCCTTGCCGGAACCCGGATAGCCGAACAACAGGATCGCCTGGTAACGCTGATTCTGGATCACGCCCGTCTCCTTCTCCTCAGCCTCCCCAGCCCGCGTAGGGGATGATCCCAAGCCGCGTAGACGCTGTAAAGCCCCCCCGAGCGGCTATGGGCCGGATCGACGCAGGTCGGGGTGTCTCTTGAAGAACGCCGACTCCAGGGCCGGATCCACGATTTCGACGCGCGCCCGGTCGAACAGCTCGATGGACAGCGCCTGCATGGCCGGGGCGACACGCCGTTGACGCACCCGGTCCGCCAGCTCGTCGCGCACCTCGTCCAGCGACCGCTCGCCGGCCGGCAGCCGCTCCTCGACCCGGATCACGTGATACCACGCGTCCACGCGGATGGGGTTGGACACCTGGCCGGCGGCAAGCTGAAAGGCCGTTTCGCGCAGCAGAGCCGGCACGTCCGGGTCGTCCCGCGAGAACGGCCTGAGCAGTCCGCCGCCCGGGGCCGTCGCCGCGTTGGCACTGTAACGCCGGGCCACCTCCCCGAAGTCCGCACCGGCGGCCAACTCGCGTTGCACCCGGTCCGCGTCGGACCGGCCGGCCAGTTGAATGTGACGCACGCCCACCCGCTCGCCATAGGACCGCGAGAATTCTTCGCGGACCTCCCCTTCACTGAACTGCATCCGGGCCAGAGCCAGCCGGCGCAGATAGGCGTTGCGCACTATCCCGAGACGATATTCCTCTCGGGATACACCGCGGCCGGCCAGGATTTCGTCCAGCAGACGCTCGCCCGCCTCGCGATCGAAGCTCTTCTCATCCGCTGCCGGTAACGTGCTCAGTAGCGAACGCAGGGCCGTGTCGTATTCGGCGTCCACGTCCGACGCTGTGACGGTGATTCCCCGGGTGTCCGCCTCGCGACAAACCACTTCCAGGACGATCAACTGCTCGAGCACATCGACGCCGCGCCCGGCCATCAGCAGCCGAAAGAGCTGGTCTCGGCCGATGGCTTGGCCGTTGACCGTTGCGATCGGGTCGGAAGCGTTGTCGGGCAGGGCGATTGGCTGTTTGGCTTCGTGAGGGGATGCCTGCTGTCGTGTCTGTTGCCAGGCCTGTGACACCTGAGTGGGCTCCGCCGGGCGCTGCGTTGCACAACCGCCTGCCAGAACGGCCAACGCCGACGTCATGCGAAGCGCGCAGCGAGACGAGGCCCGGGCGCGGCCTACGGCTCCGGTGGTCGGCCTCGCGTAATCCGGTCGCCGCTTCCGTTCGGCTGGTCGTTTTCTGTTCATCGGCATCGTTCAATCGTCCGAAGATGGTGCAGACTCTCGACTCTCCCTCGGCTGCCAGATCCGCACCAGCGCCGGCAGCACCATCAGCGTGGCCACCAGGCATCCCGCGATGCTGAGCAGCACCAGCCCGCCCAGCCGGGCGTTGGCCGGCACCTGCGACAGCGTCAGAATGCCGAACCCCAGGGCCACGCCGAGGGCGTCGATGATGATGGCCGGCCCCGTCGCGGTGACGGCGTCGACTAGGGCTGGCTCCAGTTCCAGTCCCCGCCGCCGAGCCAGCCGGTAACGCTCCAGCAGGTGGATCGCGAAGTCCACCCCGATGCCCAGCGTCATACCCGCGAACATCGAGGTGGCCACGCCCAGCGGCATGTGGATCAGCCCCATGACCGCGAAGTTGACCAGCACCGCCAGCCCGCAGGGCAGCACGCAGTAGAGCCCCCAACCCAGCGATCGGCCCATCAGGGCGGTCACGACCAGGATGCCCAGCAGAGATGCCACAAGGGAGGTGACCTGCGTGTTGACGATGGCCTCGATGAGCGTCTGGCTGACGGCCACGTCGCCCGCGAACGCGAGCTTGATGTCCTGCGGCGCCAGGTTGTCCCGCTCGTACTGGCGGATGCGGTCCATCAGGCGGGCGGTGTCCACGAAGTTGGCGTTCTTCAGATAGATGGTGGTCAGCGACGTGGCGTAGTGGTCGTCGACGAGTTGGGCCAGACGTTGCTCGCCGCGCACGCGCTTGTAGTGGGCCCAGTTGTCCTTGACCCGTTTGGGGTCGTCCGGGATTCGACGCGCGCCGTCCTTTCGGGCCAAAACCATGAAGTTCGTGGTGGCCATGTACTTGGCCGGTCCGAGCACGCCGCCTACCGCGCAGTCGCCCTGCCGTTCAAGAAACGCCTCGAAATCACCCAGCCGCTGCAGGACCTGAGGGTTCCTCAGGGCGTAGGGCTCGATGGTGTACTCCAGAATCTCGTCGGGCTGCAGGCGCAGGCCGAATTTCGGCGAGCCGGACCTCCGGGGCGTCGTCACCACCAGTTGATCACCCTCGACAGCGACGCTTTCGATCAGCGAGGTCCAGGATGGCGGCAGCTTGAACCGCCGATCCGCCCGCAGCTTGGCCGGCACCGGCCCCGCACGCCGCATCTCCATCCAGTTGCCGACCAGCTTCTGCGGATCGTCTATGAGGTCTGAGGGAAAGCGGAATGTGGGATGGTCCACCAGCGCCACGCCGAGCTCACCGCGCAGTGCGTAGCTCTCGGTGTCCGCCGTGACCAGCAGAATGTGCGTGCCCAGAAACTGTTCGTTGAACATCTGCGTGGCCCGGTAGAACTCGCTGTCCGGCGCGAAACCGTCGATCCAACTGTCCTGCACCACCACCCGTCGGACGCCCAGGGGCGCTGCCAGCGCAATCAGCACGGCCAGGGCCAGCACCACGTACCTGTGCCGCAACACGACAACCGCCAGGCGACCCAGCAGTGGAACGCGGGCGCCTTGTTGATCTGAACGCTCTTCGTCGGATTCCGCCGGGCGAGAGACGAACCGCCGCGGGCTGATCAGGGCCAGCAGCGCCGGGATCACCGTCAGCGACCACAGCATGCAGAACATGATCCCGACCGCCGTGAACACACCGAACGCCCGCACCGGGTTGATCGGTGACAACGCAAACGACAGGAACCCGACGGCCGTCGTCACCGAGGTCTTGGTCACCGGCACCCACATCTCGTCCATCGTTGCGTGCAGGACGTCCAGATGTTCCTGCCCGACCCCGGCACGCAGCCCCTGCTCGTAGGTGCTGAAGATGTGGACCTCATCGGCCACGCCGATGGCCGTCAGGATCACCGGCAGGACGGCGATGGTCAGGTAGACCGGCACGCCGCACCAGCCCATCAGTCCGAACACGAACGCAAGACACGCCCCGACCTCCATGAGCGGCAGCACCGCCGCCGTCGGGCTGCGGAAGCTGGCCGTAAAGACCACCAGCATGATCACCAGAGCGATCGGCACCAACCCGATGTGCCGGGCGATCAGCCGCCGCAGCTCGTAGAGCGAGCGGGGAATACGCCAGGGCACGTCTTCCTGCCCCGCCCGCGTGCTGTGACCGAGCACGACCGACGGGACGCCCAGGTCCTCCAGGATGTGTGTGCCCAGCAGTGCCTCGGCCACCGGCGCGCCGATGACGTGAATCTCGTCGGACGTGTCTCCGCAGTCGGCGACGATGTTCCGGATCTTGCCGTACAGCTCGGTCCGATCGGTGCCGGCCGGCACGCCCATGAAGATGGCCGTGGCCTTCTCGTCGTAGGAAACCACCGTGCCGGTGTATAGCTCCAGGGCCCGCAGGTCGTCGCGGATCCGGTTGAAGTCGTGCGGTGTGGTCGGGAAGGGTTCCAGAAAACGCCGGAACGTGAGCGTGCCCGGCTTGACCCGATCGGTGTATTCGGTGGCCAGGCTGGTGATATCCGCCGGATCGATGCCCTCGATCCGTTGGATATCGTTCATCAGTCTGTCCACCAGCCGGAGAGTGGCGCCGTTGAAGATGCCTTGAGGCCTGTCCGTCCGAATGACGATGACGATAGGATCTTCGGTGCCGAACTGGTCCCGGACCTCGCGGTCGTAGCGGATCTCGGGAGCGTCGGTGGGAACCAGCGCGTGGCCGTCGGTCCGCAGGTGCAGTCGCGTGACGCCTGGAGCGATCCCCAGCGTCACCAGCAGCGCGATGGCCACCGTCGTGCGTGGTCGCCGAATGGAATAGCGATAGAGCCAGCCCAACGGTGTCCCCAATCGCCAACGATTATGGCCCTCTCGCGGGCCGGACCGGAGCGGCGATGCTATAGCATGGTGCTATGCCCGGCAATCGAGACCGGGACCGTGCGGCGCCCGGGTCGGCTGACTTTCGCCGACCGATGCCTCGGATTGCTCCGCAGAGCCGTAAATGTCTTGTCGACAGAGGGTTCTGCATCCGACCGGCAGCGCCTGGCCGCCGCCGCCGCCGCCGCTCGGACGTCCCTGCCGTCCTTCCGCAGCACTTGCGTTTTTCCTGGATCGGTGACCCTTGATGCATTAACATGATGGGGTTGACGCCCTGGAGGTGGGAGGTGCCCTTTCCGATACGGGGTGATCGCGCCGCTCTCGTCCGGGTGTTGTACAGGTCTGCGCGTCAGAACCGCGGCGCCCGCGCCTATCACGTGGCGTATCGTACCCGTGTTGTGCGCACCAAGTCGGGGTGGTAACTCGGGTCAGGATCGTGGGGATGCCAGTCTCGGCCTACATCGTGCTGATCGGTGCTGTCGGCCTGTGCCTGCTCGCTGTCACGGGCTGGTGGCGGCTGGCCTTTCTGGCATTCCGGGTTCGCCCGGCGTCGATGACGGTCCAGCGCCTGGGGCTGGCCGTCTCCGATCCCGCCGACGTGCACAGAGTCAACACCATACTCCAGAGCTTCGCCAGCGGATTCAATGCCATGATCAGCCGCCCCCGAGCGCCGCAGTGGCGGCGTTACTGCGATTCCCTGCCGGCCCTGTTCGGCCCCTTCGCCCACGAAGGCGCCGCCATGGGCTTCACCCTGCGGCGTTTGTTCGGTTATCGGTCGGCGGATTTCGAGGATTTGATTGTCAAACCACGGCCCGACATGCGCTATCTGTATTACGTGGGGCTTGGCTTCTGGTCCGGAATGCGAAGCCACGGCCCCCGGCGCCTGGGGAGGGTAGTGAGAGGGCTGGACACGCTGCATCTGTACCTCTGCTATGATGGCTACGGATTCAAACACGGCTTCTTCGACTACCCGCGGAACCCGCAATGCCTCGGCCGGCTCGACGCATTCCAGGGCTACGCTCGCAACGCCGCCTATCAGGGCGTGGGGCGGGCCTTCTTCTTCCGCTTCATGCAGCGAACCGACCTGCTCATCGAGCACGTGCGGCGGCTGGGCGACTACGCAGCGGACGCGGCCGGCGGAATGGGCTTGGCGTCGGTGTTCGTCTTTCCCGACCGGTTGGAGGTCGCCCGGAAACTGGCCACCGCGTTGCCACTGGAGTGGCACGACGATTTCCATGTCGGCATGTGCTTCGGCCTCAAGGCCCGGTCGCTCAACGATCCGGAACAGTTCGAGCGCGACCTGGCAGGAGCCGACGCCGATGTCCGGGCGGCG
>DATKXO010000127.1:0-12987 GCA_035528995.1 Phycisphaerae bacterium
GGCGGGCACGATGACTTCGTAGCCGTCCTCGCCGGTGTATCCGCTGCGGAAGACGGAGTAGGAGATGCCCATGGCCGATCGGCTGGCGAAGCGATAGCGCTTGACGGCGGACAGGTCGATGGGGATCAACCCACGGGCCAGGTCGAGGGTGGCCGGGCCTTGCAAGGCGACCATGGCCGTTTCGAAGGTCTGGTCGGTGATGGTGACGTCGGAGGTGGCGGCGTGGCTCTGGAGCCAGGCGAGGATTTTCTCGCGGTTCGAGGCGTTGCAGACCACGAGCCAGTCATCGGCGGTGTAGCGGGAGACGATGGCGTCGTCCAGGATTCCGCCGTCGTCGCGGCAGATGTGGGAGTAGCGGCAGACTCCGTCGTCCATGCCGTCGAGGTTTCGGGCGCAGATTTTCTGGAGGAAGGGGAGTGCGTCGGGCCCGCGGACTTGCAAGCGGCCCATGTGGGAGACGTCGAAGACCGAGCAGTGATTGCGGGTGAAGTTGTGCTCTTGGATGATGCCGCGATACATGAGCGGCATTGCCCATCCGGCGAACTCGACCATCTTGGCGCCGAACTGGACGTGTACTTCGTGCAGCGGAGACTGGTTCACGTCGATGCCCCCAGGTCTGTCAGCAATCGCCTTCGTCCCCTCTATTGCCCAGTCCGGTCCTAGACTAGGTATCGCCGCGGGGCGTGTCAACGCCCGGTGCGTGCCCCAGGGTGCCCGTCGAGCGGGTGGGCGGTGTTCGGGCCTCAGCCCGCCAGGCCGAGCCAACCCGGCAGCAGGTATCCGCCGAGGTGTAGTAGGACCAGGGTGTAGAGGCCGGCGATCACGTCGTCGCCGACGACACCCCAGCCTCCGGGGACCTTCTTTTCGACGAGATTGGCCGGGGGGACCTTGATGATGTCGATTCCGCGCTCGATGAGGAAGCCCGCGAGGATGAACTGCCAGGTGGCCGGGACGGCCGTCATGGCCACGAAGAACCCGACCAGTTCGTCGAGGACGAGCTTGCGGCTGTCCTTCTCGCCGAGGAGCCGGTCGCCGACGTGGTGGACCCAGACGGCGGCGGCGGTGAGCAGGGCCAGGAAGACGAGGTACCACGTCAGAGGCAGTGTCAGCCAACGGATGAGCAGAAAGAGGGGGATGCCGGCGACGGCGACGGTGACGGTGCCCGAGGCGGGGGCGTGGCCGAGCGGGCCGACCGACCCGATCAGAAGCAGAAGTCGCTGACCGAACGTGCGCGTCGCGTTCACCGCTCCGTCATCCGCAGCCCGTGTTGGGCGTCGTGCAGGCTCTTTGCGGGGCTGGGCGCTTCGGCCCGGCCCAATCACAGCCGGGGTCCGTCATTTAGCCGCCGCCGGGGTGGGGGTCAAGACGGTACGCAGCGGGCCGCTTTGCCGGGTTGCCCGAGTGGTTCTTGGGTTGTCCCGGTGACAGGCTCCTGCTAAAGTCCGATCCTTTCATTGCCGGCCGAGGACGTCCCATGCCGCGAACTCTACGCCGATTCGCCCTGAAGGGTCAGCGGTTGCGCGTTCGATTGATCGAACTGCTGGCCCGGATCGGCTTCAAGGACGATTACTTCCTGATCGTGACGTCGATCGTGATCGGCGGGGCCACCGGGCTCGGGGCGCACCTGTTCTACTCGCTGATCGAGTTCGCCCGTGAGAAGTGCTACGGTCACACGGGATCGGGCGGTCTGTTCGGCGGGCGGGGGTTCATGCTGGTGGTTCTGCCGGCGGTGGGGGCGCTGCTGGTGGGTCTGATCGTGCACTACTTCACGCGGGAGGCGAAGGGGCACGGCGTGCCTGAGGTAATGGATGCCATCTACCGGCACGGGGGCGTGATCCGCCCTCGCGTGGCGTTGGCCAAGGCGGTGGCCAGCGCTTTGACGATCGGCTCGGGGGGCTCGGCGGGTACGGAGGGGCCGATCATCCAGATCGGGGCGGCGATCGGCAGCACGTTCGGGCAGGTGCTGCAGGTGACGCGGCGACAGATGGGGGTGCTGGTGGCCTGCGGGGTGGCCGGCGGCATCGCGGCGATCTTTAACGCGCCCATTGCGGGGGTTCTGTTCGCCCTGGAGATCTTCCTGAAGGATTTTTCGTTCCGGACGTTCTCGCCGGTGGTGTTCGCCAGCGTGCTGAGCTGCTCGGTGACGCACGCGATGCGGCCGAGCGACGAGGGCATTTTCGAGGTGGCCACGCTGGAGCGTTACCAGTACGTGTTCGACGGATCGGAACTGCCGTTCTACCTGGTGTTGGGCATGGTCTGTGCGGTGGTGTCGGTGGTCTTCATCCGATCGCTGTACTTCACGGAGGACATTTGCGATCGGTTGAAGATGCCGCCGCAGGCCAAACCGGCCCTGGGGGCCGTCCTTTTGGGCCTGGTGGGCGTGGGCTATTGCGCTCTGAGCCGGGAATACGTGGCCCCGCCGTTCTTCGGCAACGGGTATCCCGTCATTGCGCACGTGATCGGGGAGGGGCTGTTCGGTCTGTCGACGTCGCTGCTGCTGGTGGTTTGCGGGTTGAAGATCCTGGCCACCTGTTTCACGCTGGGCTTCGGCGGATCGGGCGGGATCTTCGCGCCGTCGTTGCTGATGGGGGCGGCGGTGGGGGGCGCCTTCGGGCTGGGGTTGCAATGGCTGGGCTGGGTGGATCCGAGCAGCGTGACGGCCTACGCCCTGGTTGGGATGGGCGCTCTGGTGGCGGGCACGACGCACGCGCCGCTGACGGCGATCGTGATCCTGTACGAGCTGACCCGTCAACCGCTGGTGATTCTTCCGGTGATGTTCGCCGCGATCGTCTCGACGGCCGGCGCTCAGGTTCTGTTTCGCGACAGCATCTACACGCTGAAGCTTCGGCGTCGCGGGGTGCGGATGGGCACGCTGGCGGACCTGACCATCCTGAAGCGCATCACGGTGGACGACGTGGAGCATCAGCCGGCTCCGATCGTTCGTCTGCACGACCCGCTGCAGAAGGTGCTGGAAATGGCGGCGGAGACCGATGCGGCGGACTTCGTGGTGGTGGACGAGGAGGGGGCCTACCAGGGGCTGGTGGTGGCGGACGACATCAAGACGGCGCTGTTGCAGCCGGAGGCGGTCCCGCTGCTGCTGGTGGAGGAGTTGCTCCGCAGCGGCGTACCGACGGTGAATCGCAAGGAAGCGTTGGACTCGGTGCTGGACAAGCTGGCCCGGACGCACGTTCCGGCCCTGGCCATCAGCAGCGACCGGGACTCGAGCCGCGTGGAAGGGCTGATCACGCGCCAGGCGGTAATCGACCGTTATCAGAAAGAACTCGAAAAGCAGGCGGGTTGAGGTCTGTCGGCGGCGCCGTCTGATGGGACGGACCTCGGGGTGGCGGCCGCGCCTGGAGTGCAGGTGGGCGGCGACACGCTCCAGACGGGCGGCCGGGTGGCGGGCCCGGCGATCAGAGGTTGGAGTTGTTGCCCAGGGTGCTGATGAGCCGCAGGGCGGCCGGTCCGGCCAGGACCACGAAGATGGCCGGGAAGATGAACATGATCAGCGGGACCATGAGCTTGACGGTGGTTTTCTGGGCGCGTTCCTCGGCGGCCTGTTTGCGTTTGACCCGGAGGGCGTCGGCCTGGTTGCGCAGGGCGTGGGCGATGCTGGTGCCGAACCGCTCGGCCTGGTTGATGATGCTGACCAGGGACTTGACCTCGCCGACGCCGGTGCGGCCGGCCATGTTGTTGAGGGCCTCGGCCCTGGGGATGCCCATCTGGGTCTCCAGGGCAGAGATCTGGAACTCCTCGCTGAGGATGGGATGGACGTTCTTCATCTCGTCGCCGACGCGCTGGATGGCGGCGTCGAGGCCGAGCCCCGACTCCACCGTAATGACCATCAGGTCGAGGGAGTCGGGCAGCCCGTTGCGCACCTTCTCGGCGCGACGGTCGATGGCCATCTTGAGCCAGACGTTTGGGGCCATGAAGCCGACGGCGGCCAAGCAGATGGTCCAGGTGGCCATGTGCTGCAGGTTGCCTCCGCTTCCCCAGGTGTAGAGCAGGGCGACGACGGTGAGGAGGATGGCGAGGGTGGTCTTGCTGGCCAGGAAGAGGTTGGAGGTGTTTTCGCCGCGGAAACCGGCGTTGGAGAGCTTGAGGTTGAGCCTGGTGAGTTCCTCGGCGTTCTTGGGCATCACGGGCTTGGTGGCGATGGGGGCGACCTTCCGGACCATCTTCTTGGCCACCGAGTCGCGGGCCATCTCGCGCAGGTGCTTGACGTCTTCGGTGGACCGTTTACCGGTCATGCGGCGTCGGATGGCCTCCTGGTCGTCGTTTCGTCGGGGCATGAGCGCGTAGGCGATCATGACGACGCTGAGCACGATCATGATGACGATAGCGGTTGGCGACATCGCTCAATCTCCGGAGGCCGGCTCAGACCTTGATGTTGACGATCCAGCGGATCATGGCCAGGCCCATCAACTGCATTCCCAAGGCGATCAGGAGCATCATCTTGCCCGTGGGGTCCTTGAGCAGCACGTTGGCGTAGTCGGGGTTCAACTTCAGGACGGCGGCGAAGACGACGAAGGGCAGGGCGAACAAGACCCATCCGCTGAGGCGTCCCTCGGCGGTCAGGCCCTTGACCAGGCCGAACAGCTCGATCCGCTGTCGGATGACGCCTCCGATCTTGTCGAGCACCTCGGCCAGGTCGCCGCCGGTCTGTCGCTGGATGAGCACGGCGGTCACGAAGAAGCGGACGTCGAGCGAATCGACGCGGTTGGCCATGGCCAGGAGGGCATCCTCGATCTTGATGCCCAGGTTCTGCTCATGGTAGACGCGTCCGAACTCGCTGCTGACCGGATCGGGCAGTTGCTCGTGTACCAGTTGGATGGCACTGGCCAGGGAGTGTCCGGCCCGCAGGGCCTGGCTCATCATCTCGAAGACGTCGGGCAGTTGCCCGGTCAGCTTGGCCATGCGTTGTTTTCGGCGGATGGAGAAGAAGACCAGCGGGAAGCCGAAGACCGCGGCGCCGCAGCCCAGGGAGGCAATCACGCTGAACTTGAGCAGCAGCAGGATCACCGTGACGGCCACGGCGGCGCCACACAGGTTGACCAACATGCGCGGTGCGGACCAGTTCACGTTGGCCTGGTCGAGCATGGTCTGTAGCTTGGGAGTGAAGCTCAGCCTGCTGACCGCGGCACTGACGAAGTCCTGGGCGGCGTCCCGGCCGATCCTCTGGCGCAGGATGGAGGGGGGGGCCTTGGCCATCTGGGCGTTGGTCCCCCGGAGACGATCGAGCACCCTCCTGCGTTCGCCGTGTTGTGACTCAACCACGACCTGGTAGATGCCGTAGACCAGGAGCATTGAGCCGGCGGCCGGCAGGAAAAAGAACAGGTAATTGCCTAGCGAAGCCAGCATGTTTGCCGTTTCGGGCATGGCACACCGCTTTCGTGTGGCCTGAGATTCAGGCCGGTCAACTGGGCTCGTCCACGGCCAACACCCCTCGTTCGAAAAGCCGAGGGTCAACTTGGGCGCCGTGGGCCGCGAGCCGGTCCAGAAACGTCGGGCGAATCCCGGTGGCAGAAAACTGTCCGAAGCCTTTTCCGCTGGAGCTGATGCCCTGCTGCTCGAAGGCGAAGATGTCCTGCATGGTGATGATGTCGCCCTCCATGCCCTGCACCTCGGTGATGGCGACTATCTTTCGGGGACCGCCGGTGAGGCGCTGGGCCTGCACGATGACGTCAATGGCCGAGGCGAACTGCTGTCGAATCGCCCGGAGGGGCAGCTCGAAGCCGGCCATCATCACCATGGTCTCGACGCGCTGCACGGCGTCGCGGGTGTTGTTGGCGTGGATGGTGGTGAGCGACCCGTCGTGTCCGGTGTTCATGGCCTGGAGCATGTCGAGGGTCTCGGCCCCACGACACTCGCCCACGACGATGCGGTCGGGGCGCATGCGCAAGGCGTTGATGAGCAGGTCTCGGACGGCGATCCGCCCCTTGCCCTCGATGTTTGCCGGGCGGGTTTCCAGACGGACGACGTGGGGCTGGCGGAGTTGCAGTTCGGCCGCGTCCTCGATGGTCACGATGCGTTCGTGTTCGGGGATGAAGGTGGAGAGGTTGTTGAGCAGGGTGGTTTTGCCGGAGCCGGTGCCGCCGACGATGAGAACGTTCATGCGGGCGTAGACACAGGCCTCGAGGAACTCCCGCATCTCCAGCGTGCAGGAGTTCCACTCGATGTAGTTGTCCCAGTTGACCGGGTCCGTGCCGAAGCGGCGAATGGACACGCTGGGCCCGTCGATAGCCAGCGGCGGGATCACGGCGTTGACGCGCGAGCCGTCGGCCAGGCGGGCGTCCACCAAGGGGGAGGTCTCGTCGCAGCGGCGGCCCACGGCGCTGACGATCTTGTCGATGACGTGCATCACGTGGGCGTTGTCGCGGAAGCGCACGTCGGTCAGCTCGAGGCTCCCGTGCCGCTCGACGAAGACCTGACTGCATCCGTTGATCAGGATGTCGCTGATCGAGGGGTCGGCCAGCAGGACCTCGAGCGGTCCGAGTCCGAAGGTTTCGTCGAGCACCTCGCTGATCAGGCGTTGCCGCTCGTTGTAGTTGAGCAGGGTGTTCTCCTGCTCGCAGAGGTGGGTGACGACTTCGCGGACCTGTTCCCGGAGGGTCTCTTCGTCTCCGGTCATGCGAGTCAGGTCGAGCTGTTCGACCAGCTTGCGGTGCAGGCGGGACTTGAGTTCGTTGAACTGATCGAGCTTCTCCTGGTGCGGCTTGGAGGCGCCTTTGGCGGACCCTCCTCGTCCGGAATCCGGTCTCTGCGACCCGCTCTTGGGTCGCATGGGGGGCGTCGGTCCCGGCGGCGTCGCGACGGGGGTGGCACTCTTCCTCCCGAACACAGATGGGCTCCTGGCTGGCTGTCGGCGATTCTCTTGTGTTCCCCGTTGCCGTCGGGTCCACGGTCGCGGCGTACACCGCAACCGGACCTACGGCCCCTGTCGGAGCGGGGCGCGCCCGCATGCTGGCGGACCTAGGCGTCGCTGAAGATCTTACCGAACAGCCCGCCCCGTTTGCCGGCCTCTGTTTCATCGGTATGGGCGTCGCGGCGATGAAGTCGTTCGGCCAAATCTCGCACGGCGATCCGGATCCGGGCCTTCTCGGCGAAACCGGCCAGCGGTTCCCCCAGGTTGATGGCCCCGCTCATGTTGGGCCAGTCGTCGGGCAGGACGGCGTAGACGTCCATGCCCAGCGTTTCTCGGACGTCCCCGAGTGAGAGGTTGCCGGAGTGTCGTCCGGCCCGGTTGCAGATCAGCTTGAGCCGTTCGAGATTGAAGCCCACCTCGCGCATGCCGTCGAGCATGCGGCTGACGTTTCGGACGCAGGGCACCACCAGGTTCATGACCAGCAGGATTTCGTCAGCCAGGTCCAGGACGCCCTTGGCGCCGGGATCGAAACGGACCGGCCCATCCACCACGACGTACTCGTACATCCCGGTCAGTCCGGAGAGGACGCCCACGCAGTGGGCCGCGGAGATGTTCTCGGCCTGAGCGAAGAGCTTGGGGTGGGCCAACACCCGGACTCCGCTTCCGTGGGCCACCAGGACGCGTTCGATCATCTGGGGCTCGAGCTGCTCGTTCGTCTCACACAGGTCCGTGATGGTGTAGGTGGGCTCGATGTCGAGCAGGGTGGTGACGTGGCCGAACCGGAAGTCGAGGTCCGCCAGCGCGACCCGCTTGTCGGGCGGGCCGTCGGCGAGGTCGGCCAGCTCGACGGCCAGGTTCGCGGCGATCGATGAGGCCCCCACGCCGCCGGCAGCGCCGACCACCGCGATCAGCCGGCCCTGGACGACACTGTCCAAGCGTCGCTGGGTGACCTTCTCCAGGGCCGCGGCCACGAGTTCCCGGTCGATGGGCTTGGTCAGGAACTCCCGGATGCCCAGTCGCATGGCGGAGAGGATCAGTTGTCCGGCGGTGGATTCGGAGAGGGCGAAGATGGCCAGATCGGGCATCTCGGCGGCGACCTGACCGGCCATGTGCAGGGCCACCTCCGGATCGGGGTCGAGGTGGACGATGGCCACGTCGGCGGGGAACTGGGCGGCGGCCTGGGGCAGGAGGACCGGGTCGTCCACCTCGGCGATGATCTTGACGCCATCGAAGGAGAGCAGGGCGGTGCGCAGTTCGGCGGCGTAGCCTTCATCCGTGTTGAAGACAATGACCCGGACCGTAGAAGCCATCCGCGCGTCCCTCGTTGTTCAGCCACGTGCCCGACGACGGGCGGCGGTTGGCGGGGCCGGCCCGTTACCGCGTCCATGCTCGCCAGCGATGCCGGGGCGCATCGTTCGATCGGCTTCAGGGGCCGTTTCCCGGCTGCTCGAGGCGGCATCCACGGGGCGCTGCGTCCGGCCCCCGGTGCGCACGGTTCGCAGGGCCGTGGCTGGGATGCGCGCCGCCCGCCGGCGGTGAGTCCGTTCGTTCATCCCTCTGGGTCGGGTCATTCCTTTCTCCCTCCCAGTTCTCGGCAAACCGGTGGCGGCGGATCGGCCAAATTTGAAAGACGTGACGCGCGCCGGCGTGACACAGGGGCGATAACGTTACTGGAGGTCGGACTCCGTTGCGGGCCCCCAGGGGCCGTGGACGCTCAGGACGTCCGGTTGGGGCTGGACGATCGCTTCGTCCTCGGCCAGCGGCGGTCCGGGCTCGGGCTCCTCGGGCGTTTGTTCGGGCGGGATACCCTCGAGCAGCCCCAGGCCGTACAGCTCGAAGTCGTTGGGTTCGAGCAGGTTCTGCCCGGGGAGCTGGGGGACCTGATTGGGGTTCAGCGGCGAGACGAGTTCGGGCGTCACCAGGACGACGAGTTCGGTGATGCTGCGCTGGTAATCCACGGAACGGAACAAGGCGCCCAGCACGGGCAGGTCGCCCATGCCAGGGATGCGGCTGGCGATGCCGCGCACCTCATCGTTCAGCAGGCCGGCCATGGCCAGCGTCTGTCCGTTGCCCACCTCGACGGTGCTTTCCACGCGGCGTTGGGTGAGCCCCGGAATGGTGAACCCGCTGAGTTGCACGGCCGTGGAGTAGTCGAGTTCGCTGACCTCGGGCGAGATGTGCAGCCGGATGCGTTGACCGGGGCGGACGTCCGGGGTGAAGTTGAGCCGCACGCCGAACTCGCGGAACTCGATGGTGATGCTGCTGGCTCCTCCGCTGAGGCTCTGGGCGACGGGGATGGGGAACTCGCCGCCGGCCAGGAAGGAGGCGGTCTCGCCACTGACGGCTACGAGGTTGGGCTCGGCCAGGACCCGCAGCAGCGAGTTGTCGGCCAGGGCCTGCAGGAAGACCTGGAGCTGCACTCGCGGGAATCCCAGGGAGAGGGGGACGTTGGGTCCCAGGGGGACGCCCGGGGTGGCGAAGAGCATGTTCTGGGTGACGTCGGCGGCTTGGCTCAGGCCGAAGTTGATGGGGTTGATTGAGCCGATCTGATTGACCGCGAAGACGTCGCGGAAGTTCTCGCCTCCGAAGAAGCCGTTAATGCCCAACTGGCGGGATGCGGAGCGGGACAGCTCGGCCACCGTGCAGCGGAGCAGGACCTGCTGCTCGCCGGCCACGCTCATGTGGTTCTGCACGTTGCCCGCGCCGCCGGAACCGTCGGGCG
The DNA here is from genome assembly GCA_035528995.1 of Phycisphaerae bacterium. Taxonomy (GTDB): domain Bacteria; phylum Planctomycetota; class Phycisphaerae; order UBA1845; family UBA1845; genus DATKXO01. Next base: position 9,588 of record DATKXO010000127.1, read on the forward strand.
GCATGAACATCTCGGCCACCGACATCATGCGTTCGGCGATCTGCGTGCTGCTGGCCGTTCCGGTGAGCACGATGTTGCCCATGAGGGGGACGGCCACCACTTCGGAGAGCGGGTCCACGGTTTCGAGTGCGGCGTTGAGGGAGGACAGATCGAGTTCGACGATCACCTGGAAGATCTGCTGATCGCCCCCTTCGGACCAGAGGATGACCTGGGAGACCCCGGTCCCGACGCCGGTGAGCAGGGTCTGCATCGGCGAGACCGATTGCACAAAGGCAATGTTGGGATCGACGGCCTGAACGCGTTCCACCGGCTGCGAGGTTTCGATCAGGACGCTCTGGTTCATGGTGATGCGGATGACCTCGGCTCCCTCGGTCAGATCGCGCACCTTGGCCGTGAACAGAGCGGCCTGCCCGGCGTCGGCTTCTTTGGGAAGCTGAGCCTGCAATCCTGCCGCCGAAGCGAGGACGACGGCACCGGCGAGGGCGATCACCCAGCGGGGTCGGCCCGCAGCGGCGATTCTGTTGGAAACGGCGAGACGGGCTTGTGGGTCGGAGGCTTTTGGGGTCATTCCTGGTCTATCTCCCTGTCTGGAGGTTGTTCGTATTCGCCGGACCGCTGATCGTCGCGGCTGTAGGGCTGGGCGTCATCGTCGTAAGGCTCGACGCCCCGGCGCGAACGCGTCACGGTCTCTCCGCCGTCCGCAGCGTCCGCCTGGCTCTGGCCGCCGCGGTTCGTCTCGATGGACACGACCTTCATCGAATTGCGGTTCTCGTAGGTCACATGCTGGATGGCAGTCGCGCCGTCCCTGCGCAGCGGTCCGTTGATGACCGTGACCGCATAGAGCTGGCTGGCCTTGGGGGCGAAGGGTGCGGCCGATGCCAGAAGCGTGTCGGCCGGAGCCGATGACGGGTCGTCCTGTTGGTCTTCCGGCGTCTCCTCCCAGTCGAGCGAGCTGACGCGGCCGGCTTCGGGGATCAGACGGTCGTCGACGCCCCGCATGGCCAGCGTGATCTTGCCTTGCGTTTGGGCCAGATGCAGCTTGGGCACGTCCAGGTCGCGCACCAGCAGGGTGATCGACCTGGCCAGCGACGCGGCATCGGCCTGCGTCTGCGACGCGAGGTTCTGCCCGACCGCGATGACCTTGACTTTCTGGAGGATGATTCGAGCGATGGTGTCGGTCTTGCGTCCGTGCTTGACCTTCATGACTACGATGACGTCGACGAAGTCGTCGGGGCGGACCTGTCCAGCGACTCCGGAGACCTCGTCGATCTTGACGCTGACCGCCCGGAAACCTTCGTCGATGCGCTCGGTGAGGCCCGGGGGCGTGCCCGGCGGGGCCAGAGAGAGCGGTGAGATGACGCTGCCCTGGGGGATGCTCTTGGAGGTGACCCGTCCGATAAGTTCATCGGGGCTGGTGAAGGCCCCCTCTGGAACCAGCGGCGATTTCGGCGTTTCCACTCGGGCCAACATCTCGGCCGAGAGTTCGATGCTGGCCGGAATGTCGGTTTTGGCCACGAAAGTGGTGACGGTCTCGGCGGGCTCGCCCTTGGCGCGCTGGACGGTATCGACCAGGAACTTGATGGCAACCAGGCCGACGACCACGCCCAACGCCAGCGGGATGATCGCTTTCATCTTCATGGTGGAAACCTCTTTCTCAACTTGCCTTTCTGACCCGGCCTGGGTTCCCGATCGGGCTCCAGCAGCGCGGTACGACCTGCCCCGCCGCGCTGGATCGATTGGCGACTCCACGACCATCCGTATATCGGATGGTTTCTGGGCCTATCGGACGTACGCGTGCAAATTTCTTAGCCGCAGGTTGGACGGCGTCGGGAGGTCAGGTGCGGATTCGCCCCCGCGGGCTTCGCGCCCCCTGGCAAAGCCGGTCGGGCAGTACTGAAAACGCGGTTTCGGCCCCCGAACCGGGTCGCCGCCCCCGTTCACACTTCCGCCCCGGGCCCTAGAGCCCGACGCCCGCCTTTCGCATCGAGCAGGTTCCCGACAGCATGCCGTCGGGCGACCCGAAGAAGTCGGCCAGGAGCGAGACCTGCGATCTGGGTATGCTGACCGCGATGGTCTCGACCCACCCGTTAGCCGACCCGGCGTGCGTCATGTCGGTGCTGTATCCGGTCAGGCCGGCGGCGGTCATGACTTCGTCCACGCGGGCGGTGACCTCGGAGTAGGGCTCTTCGGTCGACTGCAGGAAGGCGATGCGGCACCCCTCGCGGGCGGCGTTGGTCAGTGTCTGCCGGACCATGAACAGGTGACCGTACTCGATGATGCCGAAGAGAATGGTCAACAGGATGGGGCAGACGATGGCGAACTCGACCACAGCTGCCGCACGCGCCCGGCGCGGCCCCGTCTTCCGTGTGATGCTTCTTACCCTGTTCATGTTATAGCACCCACCAATTCAAGAGCTGTCCGCAAAGCACGATCAGCGAGCCGATCGTGAGTGGAACGCCGTAGGGAAGCAGCAACGAGGTGGAGCCGAAGCTATGGGCCGATCCGAAATCCTCGAAGGCCAGCTTCGGGTTGCTGCACTTGATCAGGATGACGCCCAGGTTGCCCCAGGCATTACGCAGTCTGCCGGTGGAGACGATCATGACGACGGCGATGACACCGCCGATCACGCCGCCCACGGCGAAGGAGACCAGGGTCATCCAGGGACCGAACCAGACGCCGATGGCGGCCATGAGCTTGACGTCGCCGGCCCCCATGGCGTGCATCAGCCAGGGGACGATCAGCACGCCGAATCCCACGGCCAGACCGCCCAGGCCCATCCCCAGCCCGGCGACTCCGTGGAAGTAACCCTGAACGACGAAACCGCAAACGATGAGCAGCGCGTTCAGCCAGTTGGGCACGCGACGTTGGGCGTAGTCGATCCAGGATGCCAGCAGAATGCCGGGCACCAGGATCGCGCAGGTCATGCCCCAGAACGGGTCCATGCTGTTGTCCTTCCGAGCTTGGAGGGCTGTCGATGTCCCAGGAACGTTCCGCCGCGGCGCGGCGGGCCGGCTCCGGTCGCCCGGTGTGCGTCAACCGGGCGCCGGTTGCCGACTAAAGGGATGGGCGCTCGCCCTGTCGGACGAGGCCCATCCCCCTCTTCGGTGGATCGTTTCCCCCGGGCCCCGGTGCTGCGGTGGGGTCCGGGCGGACACCTCCGGCTCGGTTACAGGCTGCCCTCGACGCTGGAGAACGCCGTGCTCACCTTGCCACCCAGGGCGGTAATGGCGCCGATGGCCACCACGATGATCAGGGCCAGCATGACGGCGTACTCAGTGGCGGTAGGCCCATCTTCCGACTTGAGGAACGTCTTTGCCCGATTCAGAACTGCCTTCATTGCTTTCTCCCTTTCGGTGAATGCGGGCCATGTTTCGTGGCCCGCGAGGTCATGAACCGCGTC
>DATKXO010000128.1:0-2649 GCA_035528995.1 Phycisphaerae bacterium
CGGCTTTGACATCATCGGAGACATCCACGGCCACGCGTCGAAACTGGAAGACCGGTTGGGCGGCCTTGGCTACACCATCGGACCTGACACTGGCGCGTACCGGCATGCGGAGCGACGTGCGGTGTTCGTCGGTGATCTGATCGACCGGGGACCGGAGCAGTTGCGGGTACTTGAAATCGTCAAGGCGATGGTCGACAGCGGTAGTGCCCTGATCGTCATGGGTAACCACGAGTTCAACGCGATCGCCTACGCCACCGAGGATCCCGAGCGCGCGGGCGATTACCGCCGTCCTCACAGCGACAAGAACACCGCGCAGCATCGGGCTTTCCTGGAACAGCTGACTCGGCAGCAACGCAAGTACTACATCGACTGGTTCATGACGCTGCCGCTGTGGCTGGAACTCGACGGGCTGCGGGTGGTTCACGCCTGTTGGCACGAGCCCTCGCGCGATGAGGTCAGGGCCCAACTCGGCGGTGATCGGTTCACCTCCGTCGAGCAGATCGTCTCGGCGACCGACAAGAAGAGCCCGCTCTACGCGGCGGTGGAAGTGCTCCTGAAGGGGCCCGAGGTCAGCCTCGTCGACTACGGCCTGCCCGCCTACCGCGACAAAGACGGTCACCGACGTGAAAAGGCCCGGGCCCGGTGGTGGCATAAGGGCGCGACCACGCTGCGGGACCTGGCCGAGGTCAGGGGCTTCCAGGCCGAAGACGGCACGCCCTACCCACCACTGCCCGAGATCCCGGTGGATCCAGAAGACCGCTCGTATGTCTACAACGATTGCGTACCCGTGTTCTATGGCCACTACTGGCGGACGGATAGCCCTGTGCACCTTGATGATTGGACTGAATACACGGCCTGCGTCGACTTCAGCGCCGGCAAGGGGGGCAGTCTGGTGGCCTACCGCTGGAGCGGTGAGGAAGCCATCGCGTTGGAGCGCTACGTTCCGCACGGCGCGGACGTTGTTGCGCAGACGCCCGCAGACTGAACGTCGGACGGGGGCTCGGAGTCTGACCTGGGCGCCCCTGGCAGGCTCGGGGCTACGCGGGCACTAGGTAGTCGGTAGGTACCCGCGTTGCAGATAAACAGGTAGTAACTACGCAATCTCAGTCCGGTCACCTCCAGCAAAATTGAGTGCATCAGGCCGGGGAAACCTCGGTATCAGCACTCGGGAGGAAACTGTGAAGAAAGCACTGCTCATCGCACTGACGGGCTTGGCATCGGCCAGCGCAGTGGGTTTCGCCGCGCCGGCCCACGCAGACCGGTTCAGCGTCTGCCCATCTGGGATGAGCGGGGTAGCCACCGAAGACACGAGCTGTGCTTTTGCCGACAATGTGCGCTACTCGTGGTACGCCCAGCCGGGATCCATCGTCACTGCGTTCAGCCCGGTCACCCAGAAGACCTACACGATGCAGTGCACCTCGACTTTGACAAGCGTCTGGGGCGAGGCGAAGCGTTGCGTCGGCGTGAACTCTGCCGGCGCCGGCCTGATCGTTTTCGTGTCCTAGTTGGGAGGCCGGCCCGCCTGCGGAGGCAACCGTGCAGCCACAATTACGAGGGGTTCTCGACCTGGTTGGAGCTGGCCGCGAAGAAAACGAATAGGAGACGAGGGAGTCGTGGGTTTCTATATACGCAAGAGCATCAAGGCGGGCCCATTCCGATTCAACTTGAGTAAGTCGGGGCTCGGGGTCAGCGCCGGGATACCCGGATTTCGGGTGGGTACCGGGCCGCGCGGCAACTACGTCCATATGGGCCGCAACGGGATCTACTATCGGGCTTCGCTCGGCGCCGGAGGTCGTCAGGGGGCGTCCTCTGCGCCGCCCCAGGTGCTGCCGTCCTATCCCGGTCGACGCGTCCCTGCCTACAGCCCCAGCGGAATCCTGATGGAGGACACCACCGGGGTGACCGCGGTCGCCCTGGAACCCACGGGCCCGGATGATCTCGTCCAACAGCTCAACACCGCCGGCAGCCGGTTCGCCTGGTGGTGGCCCACCGCCGTCGCCGGTGCGGTGATCGCCCTGGCCGCCAAAGGTGTCTTCGGACTATTGATCGCGGTGCTGCTCATCCCCGTCTGCGCCTGGCTGTACCTCAACGATCAGGCCCGCCGCACCGTGGTGTTGTTCTACGAGGTTGAAGACGAGGCCGAACAGTGGTTTCAGTCGCTCATCACCCAGTGGCCCTGGCTGAATCAGTCCCAGAAACTCTGGCGCGTAACCGAATCCGGCGACATCAACACCCCCTATCTGCACAAGCGCAACGCCGGGGCCTCGACCTTGATCAGCTCGGTATCCGCGGCTGCTGGAGTATCCGGGCCCGCGCAGCTGAAGACGAACATTCAGATCCCGTCGATCGTGGCCGCAAAATCGGCACTCTATTTCCTCCCCGATCGCCTGCTGGTCCGTGATGGCAAACGGTTCACCGACGTCAGTTACGAACACCTGCAGGTCTTTCAGACCACGGTGCGGTTCATCGAATCCGACACACCCCCGGCGGATGCAACGATGGTCGACCACACGTGGACCTACGTCAACAAAGACGGTGGACCGGATCGCCGGTTCAACAACAATCGGCAACTGCCCGTCATGCGGTACGGCCGCGTGGTCCTGACCACCTCCGCCGGCCTGTACTGGATCATCCAGATCTCCCGCTACC
>DATKXO010000129.1:0-14663 GCA_035528995.1 Phycisphaerae bacterium
ACGAGGGATACATCCTCTCCCGCGGGGCGTCCTACGCCGTCGAGGTCACCTCGCGCGACGTGATCTTGGCCGTCTCCAGCGGCGAGGCCCTGTACTTCGACGGCCCGCCGCCCGCCGACCTGATCGACGAGAACGGCGAGCCGACGCCCCCCGACGCCATGGCCGCCGGCGCGGGACGTCGCCTGCTGCCCATGCGGCAGCCCGGGCCCGTCGCCGACACCAACATGATTCCAACGGCCATCAGCCGAATGGACCGGACACTCTACGCCTTTGCCCTGGACAAAGGCGCCCAGTGGGTCGAGCGGGCCGAGCAGGGCGACCTGACCCCCGCCCGCGGCGCTTCCCGCGGCGCCCAGCGACTCTTCGCCGGCGAGGTGGGCGTACCCAGGACCACCTTCGACCAGCCGCGTTCGCAAACCGTGGCGGCCGCTCCTCGTGTGACCACCACGCCGTTGCGGACGGTCACGCCGACCCAGCCGATCGTCCAGAACACAGCTACCAGGCTGATCCAGTCGCACGTACCCACATCCGTCGTCGTCGGCTCACGACTCCGCCGCTCGAGGATCGTCGGCAACCCCGGGACCACCGGGGGAGTCGTGGTCAATCCGCAGCTCGAGGAACTGATCCGCCTGCCGGGGCGGTGATGATAGACCTGGGATACATGGGGGACCCAGGCTGGGAATAGAAGCCTTTTCCGGTCAGAAGAAAGATGGTGCTCAGATGTCCAGAGTCATCGCGAGCTTGATGATCGCATCGCTTTGCGTGGTCGGCTGCCAGGCACAGTCCGGCGGGGGTGGCGGAGGAGGAGCAGTGGCCCCCGGAGCCGTTATTCCGGACTACGATCCGGAACCCGAACAATCACTGCCCGGGCTGCCCGCGTTCTCGGCCTTCCTCTCCTCCCAGCGCGCCGTGCTCATTCGCGGAGACGACCAGGAAGGCCGCACAAAGGTGACTGCCCTGGCCTCCGACCTGGCCACCTTCGAGTGGCAGGTGGACCCCCAGGACGGCTTCCTCTCGGTCAGCGAGCCAACCTCGGTCGAAAGCGAGACCGCGGTCAGCGGCAGCCAGATCCTGATCGAAGTCGTCGGCGACCCGGGACCGACCGGACGCACCATCATGGTGACCGCCACCGCCACCCAGGAAGGCACCGAGGAAACCGACACGCGCAGCCTGCAGATCCTGGCCGTCCGACCCAAAGGCGCCCTGACCGTCTCGGTCTCCGCGGCACGCAGCCGCGTGGCTCCCGGCCGGGAGATCACCGTCACCGCCCTGGTCACCGGCGGCGAGCCCTTCGTCAACGGCTCGGCCGGCGACGGCTGCACCGGCACCGATACCGCCAGCCCGCCCGACCAGAACCCGCCCTACCGGATCACCTGGAGCTTCAGCAACGACGCCGTCATCCTGCAGGAGGGCGTGCCCGACGACACCGAGTTCCGCGTCAACTGCCTCCAGGAGCGGGACGAGTTGACCATCTCGACCGCCGTCTACAAGGCACCGGTCGGGCTGGGCACGGCCATCTTCACCGCGGAGGCCCGGGACAGCACCGGCAACCGCATCGCCTCGACCGTGCCGGTCGCGGTCGCCCCGGACGCCGAACTGACCGTGTCCCAGGCGTCATCGGCCAGCACCGCGGTTCCGCCCGGAGGGGAAGTGCAGCTCACCGCCCGGGCCAGCGGCGGCGAAGGGCCTTATCGGATCACCTTCACCGCCTCCGGAGGCATCGAGGGAGCCGACATCTCCCGCGTGAGCGGTGGCATAACCCTCACCCGTGAACTGACCGACGGCTGCCAGAACGTCGAGTCCGAAGAGGCCTGCATCGTCAGCTACTCCGCTCCCAATAACCAGGAGGGCGGCGAGCTGGTCAGCGTCTCCATCCAGGACCGGCTCGGCAGCATCTCCAAGTCGACCATCCCCCTGATCATCACCTCGGAGGACGCCCTCCAGGTATTCGGCATCTCCGACGCGGTCCGCGTCGATCCCGGCGGCACCACCGACGTCACGGCCGTCGTCGCCGGAGGAACGCCGCCCTACACCGTCACCTTCGCCAACGCCGGCAACGGCTCCATCAGCGGCGAAGGACTGAGCACCATCGAGACCTGCGGCGAGCCCGCCCCCGGCATCGCCGCCATCGACGGCAACATCGCCTCGGCCGTCTACAACGCACCGCTCGAGGTCACCAGCGACGTCATCACCCTTACGGTATGCGACAACGTCGGCAACCGAACCAGCAACAGCCTCTCGCTGACCATCGCTCCGGAGCGGCCGCTCTCCGTGGACCTGACCTCCGACGCCATCCGCGTCGAGCCGGGCGGCACCACTACCATCACCGCCGCGATCAGCGGAGGAACCGGACCGTACACCGTCACCTTCGCCGGCAGCGGAACGGGCACGCTCGGCGGCGCAAACCTCACCTCGATGGCGGCCTGTGACGGCGGCGGCAGCGGCGTCGGCATCGCCGACACCGATCAGATGGACGTCGTCGCCACCTACCTCGCCCCGGTGGCCATCACCAACGAGGTGGTCGACGCCACCGTCTGCGACAGCGCCGGAAACGTCGCCCGGGGCAGCGTCGCCCTGACCATCACCACGGACACGCTGGTCGCCTCGGCCAGCGCTCAGCCCAGCGCCACCACGCCCGGCGGCGACCCGGTCACCATCACCGTCCTGGCCAACGGCGGAACGACGCCGTACAGCTACACGGCCAGCCTCGAAGCGGGCGGCCCGGGCGGCAGCGTCACCATGAACGCGACCACCGGCCAGGGCCAGTACACGCCCCCCGCGGATGCCGTCGGCACCGCCGTCATCCGCATCGCCGTCGAGGACGCCGCCAAGCAGAAGGCGACCACCTTCGTTAACGTCGGCGTCGCCGTGGACCAGGTGCTCAGCGCCACCCTCTTCGCCAGCAACAGCATCGTCGGCACGCTCGAATGCACCGAACTGACCGCGACCATCATCGGCGGCGTCCAGCCCTACTCCGTCGAGTTCCGCATCGAGGGCACACCGCCAAACCTGGGATGCCTCGTGGATCCGGCTGACCTCAGTACGCTGGGGTGCACCGACGCGGACGCGAATTTCCCCGACACGCCCTGTGTGCCCGGCTCAACACTCACCTTCGACGTTCCCAGCGCCAGCGGCCAGGAGCCCGTGGACGTCGCCGTCGGCTTCAAAGGACCGGGCGTAAACACCACCAACATCGTCCGCGTCACCGTCACCGACAAGGTGAACGCCCGCGTCGAGGCCGCGACCGGCATCATCATCGGCAGCCCCGCGCAGCTCTCGGTGGCCCTGTCGGCCAACCCGCGCACCGTCATCAACAATCCCAACGCCAACGTCTGCCTGGTCGCCGACGTCACCGGCGGATCGCCTCCCTACATCCTGAGCTGGCAAGCGTTACCGTCCGGCGCCGGCGCCTTCGAGGACCCGACGGCCGCATGCCCGGGCGCGACCAAACAGTGGCATCCCTTCGGGCAGCCGGCCGACCCGGGCGACTACACACTCCGACTGACCGTCACGGACAGCCAGAATCAGCAGGTCACCGATTCCGTGGCCGTCACCGTCGTGTCGGCCATGACCGGCGAGGTCTTCGTCGCCCCGCCGGCCGTGAAGACCGGGCCTAACGCCTATCAGGTAACCATTGGACAGACCGTGGAACTCGAGCTGCCCGTCAGCGGCGGCGTGGGGCAGCCCACCTATCTCTGGAAGTTCATCGGTACGGCGCCGACCTCGGGCTTCGTTCCCGGGCCGACCGATTCCTCGCCGTCCTTCGTGGCCGACTCCGCCCTCACCTACACCGTCCGATGTACGGTCACCGATCAGGCCGGCAACCAGTACATCCCCACGCCGGACACCACCGTCGAAGCCATCGCCGACCTGAAACTCAACCCCGTGGTGGACGCCGACTGCATTGTCGGGTTGCCGGACAGCCTGCCCAACCCACACGGCCCGGCCGCACTTGACCCGTCGGAGATCGCCCTGCACGCCAACGCCACCGGCGGCGTAGGAACGCTGGACATCGAGTGGACGGCCTCGCGCGGCAGCGACCCCGCCGATGGCCAGGACACCACCTGGACCGTGGTCCACGTGAACACCGAGACCAGCGTGACCTTCAACGTCACGGCCACCGACGACGCCAACAACAGCGTGACCCGTAGCGTCTCCGTGCCGATCCACCCGGGCCTCGAACTGACGAACCTGGCCCTGTCGGCCGACCCGCTGGACGTCAGCGTGAACGACACCGTCGATATCACCTTCGTGCGCGACCTGACCACCGGCACGCCGCCGCTGCAGTTCCGCATCACGGAAGTTCCGGGCAACGATTCCGGCGTCGGCCTGTTCGCACCGGCGGCGTGGACCGAGTTCGCCGATGGGTCGGACAGCGGAAGCATCCAGTTCATCCTGGCCGACATGCCCAACGGGACGATCAGTTATTTCTTCAACGTCGAGTTCACCGATGACTGCAGCGACGCGGTGGTGTCGCACCAGTTCCGGGTGAGGGCGAAGAAGTAAACGGACAACGACGCCGTCTTCGCGGCGGCACGAATTGGAAGCACAAACGGGCGTCCAGAAGCGAGGTTTGGAAGAAATGCCAGCCAGATTCATTATCGGTCCACTGGGCTTGCGGATGAGTTGCGCGCTGCTGGCCATCCTGGCCACCGCGTCATGGGCACAACCACGAACGGAAGCCATTCCCGAAAACGAGCTCCCGGCCGGAGAAACGCTGGGCACCCGCCTGATCAGCCCCAACCTGCGCGTGGCGGCCATCCTCAACCGCCTGGACATCGACGGCGACGGCCTGCCCGACAACTCGCCGGACACCGACGGTGACGGCCTGCCCGACAACTGGGAGGTCGGCGGTTTCGAGGCCCTCACCGCCGGCGGTGACCAGATCGACCGCGTCGTCTTCTACCCGGCACCCTCCCCCATCGTCCCCGGAACGCCGCCCACGCCGATCTTCTCCCGCCTGGCCATCTCCACCGACGCCCTGGACCCCGACAGCGACGGTGACGGCGTGACCGACTTCGTCGAGGTCTTCGGCCTGCTCTTCATCGACGAGGACCGCAACGGACTGCTCGACGACGACGAATGGAACGACCTCAATCTTGACGGCCTGCCCAGCCCCGGAGAATGGCCCCTGGACAACTCCGACCGGTCCGACCAGCCCGACCCCTCCAACCTGCTCCACGACTTCGACGGCTTCGTCTTCACCGATCCCACCAACGACGACACCGACGGCGACGGAATCAGCGACTCGAAGGACAACGACCCGCTCATCAACCCCCGGGCATTCGGCAACGCCGAGCTCACCATCGTCCGCTTCAACGTCGAGGGCGATCAGGACGCCGACAACGACGGCCTGGGCAACGGCATGGACCTGGGCAACGACCTCGTCGAGGGCGACGGCGGCGTGGTCACCCAGGACTTCCAGGTCCTGGACAACCCCGAGAACATCCGGGCCCTCATCGAGCTCTTCCGACCCGACCTGCTCGAACTCGAGCCGCCACTGATGCCCGAGTCCCAGATCGAGGACCTGCTCGGGGCCGACTGGGACGCCAACGGCCTGTGGCGCACCACCGACATCCGCGAGTGGACCCTGGTCATCGACCCCGACGACTCCGCCACCGTGCCGCCGGCCGAGTTCTTCGTGGTCGACGACGGATCGCCCGAAGGCCACCCCCTCTACGCGACCCAGACCTTCGAACGGCTCGCCGCGCTGTGGAACGAAGACCCCGTCTACAAACTCTACGCCAGCCGCGGCATCGGGCTCGGCTGGCACAGCCTCTTGCAGCCCTCCGGCACTACAACCTTCATCCCCGACCCGCACGTCTGGGCCATCCTGTATGCCTGGCGAATGCCCGGATTCGACATCGACGGCGACGGATTCGTCGGCCCGCCCAACGTCTCCTCCACGGCCCCCGGCAGCGAGAACGCGACCGTCGCCTCGGTCGCCATACAGAACGGCTCGCTGGTCGATTCGGTCTTCATCAACAGCACCGCCGCCGGCGACCTGCCCCTGGACGACCGCATCCGCATCGCCGATTCCGCCGTCGCCGACGAAGACCAACAGACCCAGCAGCCCGTCGACGACGAGCCCACGCTCAACGGCCGCATCAAGGCCCCGGACGGATTCCCCACCCTGCCCTGCGGCACCATGAGCATTCTGCCCCTGCTCGGTCTGATCGCCGGATTGTGCGCACTGAAGTTGCGCCGCTGACAGCGGCGCCGAAGTGCCCCGCGAACACGTGCCCTACGTCTGTCGTCCCCGCAGCCGTCAGGCCCGAACCGCGTCCCGCCTGCCCTCCAGCCAGCCATAGACCGCCGGCAGGACGAACAGCGTCAGCAACGTGGACGTGGTCAGGCCGAAGACCACCACAACGGCCAGCGGCCGCTGCACTTCCGCACCCATCCCATGTGCCAGAAGCAAAGGCAGCAGGCCCAGAACCGTCGTGCACGCGGTCATCAGAACGGGACGCAGACGCAGCAGGGCGCCGTCGATCAGGCACTCGGCCAACGGCTTGCCCCGGGCCCGCAACTCGTTGAGGTAGCTCACCAGAACGACGCCGTTCTGAACCGCGATGCCGAACAGGGCGATGAACCCCACCGACGCCGGCACCGACAGATACTCCCCCGACACCAGAAGCCCGAACACGCCGCCGATCAGCGCCAACGGAACGTTGACGATGACGATCAAGGCGTGCCGCGTCGTACCGAACGACATCCACAGCATCACGAACACGATCGCCACCACAACGGGAACGATGATCGACAGCCGCGACATGGCCCGCTGCTGGTTCTCGAACTGACCTCCGTACTCTACGAAGTAACCGGCCGGCAGCTCGACCTCGTCCGCGATCCGCCGCTGAATGTCGGCGATCACGCCGCCCATGTCTCGCCCGCGGACGTTCCCCTGAACGATCCAGCGCCGCTGGTTCTTCTCCCGATTGACCTGGATCGGCCCGACGACCTCCTTCACCTCGGCCACCTGGGACAGCGGAATGAGCGCCCCATCGTTGGTGTGCACCAGCAGGTTCCCTATCGTCTCGGGGCTCACCCGGCGGTCTTCCTTGAAGCGCACGTGGATGCCGTAACGGCGCGTGTGCAGATACAGCGTGTCCACCACCTCACCGCCCACTCCCAGCTCCACCATCTCCTGGATCTGTTCGACCGCGATGCCGTAACGCGAGCAGGCCGCCCGGTCCGCCACGATCTGCACCTGCGGCTGCCCGAAGCTCTGCTCCACGGACAAATCGACCAGCCCCGGAACGTCCTCGATGGCCGCGCTGATCTCGTTGGCCTTATCCCGCAGGATCTCCAGGTCCTCGCCGAACAGCTTGATGGCCAGTTGGGCCTTGATCCCGGACAGCAGCTCGTCGAAAGCGTTCTGGATCGGCTGCGTGAAGTTCAGTTGAATCCCCGGCCAGGAAGACAGTTCCTCGCTCAACGCGCCGACCAGCTCCTGCTTGTTGCCGAACCGCGTCCACGTCGCCAGCGGCTCCAGCTCCACGTGGATCTCGGCGTAGTTGACCGGATGGGGATGGCTGCCCGCTTCCGGACGCCCCACCCTGGAGATGACCTCGGCCACCTCCGGATGTGCCCCGATGCGCCGCTCCAGCTTCATCACCGTGTCGGTCGCTTTCTCGAGCGAGATGGACGGCGCCATGGTCACCCCGATCAGGATCGAGCCCTCCTCCAGCGTAGGGATGAACTCCGTCCCGATGAAAGGCAGAACGCCCGCGCTCGCCGCAAACGCCACAAACGCAAACCCGATCACCGCGACCTTGTGCCGCATCGCACCAACGAGCAGTCTCCGGTAGACACCCTTGAGCTTCGTCAGCAGGACGAACTCCTCGTGCCGCCCCTGTCGCAGCAGGAGGGCGGACAGCACCGGCGCCGCGATCAGGGCCGTCAGAATCGAGCCGCCCAGCGCAAAGGCGATCGTGAACGCCATCGGCGAAAACATCTTCCCCTCCACGCCCTCCAGCGTGAAGATCGGCAGAAACACCGTGATGATAATGCCGATGGAAAAGACGATCGGCCGACCGACCTCGCGTGCGGCCGCCAGGATGACCGCCGACTTCTCCTTCCCCGCGTTCGCCCCGTCGTTCAGGTGGCGATAGATGTTCTCCACCATCACGATCGCGCCGTCGCCCAGCATGCCGATCGCGATGGCGATCCCGCCCAGCGACATCAGGTTGGCCGAGATGCCGTTCAGCCCCATGCAGATGACCGCCACCAGCGCGCAGACCGGAAGCGCCAGTGCCACGATGAACGCCGTCCGCAGATTGCCCAGGAACGCGATCAGCGTCAGCAGAACCAGCAGCCCGCCCAGCAGCAGCGCTTTCTTCACCGTCCAGGTGGCCTGCTCGACCAGCTCGGCCTGCTCGTAGTAGGGCACCAGCGACACCCCTTCCGGCAGCGACGCTCGCACGCTCTCCACTTTTTCGTACAAGCGCTCGATGACTTCCGACGTGTTCTCGCCGAACAGCTTCAGCACCATCCCCGAGACGACCTCTCGCTCCCCGTTCCGCGTGACCACGCCTCGCCGGATTTCATCCCCGTACGCCACCTCCGCGACGTCGGACACCCGAACGGCCACACCGTCTTCCACTCTGATGGGGATGTCGGCGATGGCCTCCAGGTCGCCCACCAGCCCCAGCCCGCGAACCAGCGACTCCTCGGAGCCCAACACCAGGAACTGCCCGCCCACGTTTTTGTTGTTCGCCCTGACCGCCTCCACCAGGTCTTCCAGCGACAGGTGGTACCGCAGCAGGGCGTCCGGATCGACGCGGATCTGATACTGCAACACGTGACCGCCGATCGACAGAATGTCCGTCACCCCCGGCACGGTCTGTAGCTGGAACTTCACCACCCAGTCGTTCAGCTCGCGCAGGTACGTGTTCGGCGCCTTGCCCTCCGTGTCCGCGTTCTCGTCCAGCGTCAGGTAGTAAATGAAGATCTGCCCCAGACCCGTCGAGATCGGACCCAGCATCGGCGGCTCGTCCATCTCCGGCAGCTCGGCCGCGGCCGACGCCAGACGCTCCCCCACAAGCTGCCGGGCGAAGTAGATGTCGATGCCATCCTCGAAGTAGACGTAAACCACCGCCATCCCGAACGCAGACGTGGACTTGATCTGCGTCACCCCCGGCAGACCGTTCATGGCCGACTCGATCGGGTAGGTGACCAGTCGCTCCATCTCCTCCGGCGCCATGCCGTGCCCTTCCGCGAACACCGGCACCATGATCGGCGAGATGTCCGGAAAGGCGTCCACCGGCATCCGCCGGTATTCGTACGCCCCGTAGGCCAGCAACGCGGCGATCGCCAGAACCACCAGGCCCTTGGCCTTCAGGGATGTCTCAATCACTCGGTCGATCATCTCGATTCCTTCGGGAATCCCCCTGTGCCCGACGCATCTGCGAGGGCGTCATTGATCCCGCCCGCGAACGAACCCGCCGGCGGTCGGCTATCGTGCCTGTCTTAGTGACCGTGCCCCGCGTGTGCCCCCAGTCCGCTGGTCACGATCTTGGCCTTCAGCTCAAACGCCCCCGCGACCACGAACCGATCACCCGCCGACAAACCGGACAACACCTCGACGTGACGCGCGTCGCTTCGCCCCAGCGACACGGGAACGGCCTCCAGCCCGTGCCCCTCATCCACGAACACGACCGTCTCACCCTCCATGCGCTGCACGGCACTCTTGGGAATGACGACGGATGCCTCGTTTTCATCGCCCGACAGTTCCGCGTTCACAAACAGCCCGGGGCGCCACCGCAGATCGGGATTCGGCAGGACCATCCGCGCCAGAGCCGTCCGCGTCGCCTCATCGACGATCGGCGCGATGAACGACACCGTCCCCTGCGCAGCCATGCCGTCGGGCGTGGATATCCACACGGCCTGGCCCTTCTTCACCTGTGGAAGGTCTTTCTGGAACACGCTGATGTCCACCCACACGGACCGAAGGTCCGCGACGGTGAACGCGTCCGCGTCGTCGCCGTGCTTCTCGCCCAGCGTCAGGTGCCTCTCGATGACCACCCCGTCGAACGGCGCCCGAAGGGGATACCAGGCCAGCTTCTCCTCGGTCGGCGGCGCAGGACCGCCGTCGTCCTCACTGCCTTGCCCCCCCTGATGCCCGGCGCAGCCCTTGCAGTTCGGATCGGTGCACACCGCCGCATCCTGCCCCTCGTCCGTCTGTCGTTGAGCCAGAAGCTCCAGCCCTTTGATGTCTTCGGCCGTCAGCCCCGACACGTACAGGCGCCGCTCCGCCCCTTTGAGTTCCATCTTGCGGACCTGTTGGGCCCGTTGGGCCTCCGCCAGCTCGCGCCGGACGTTGAACTGGACGTTGTCCTGCGCCGCGGCGTACAGCGCCTCGGCCTTCTTGTACGCGGCCTCCGCCGCCTGGTACTCCCGCTCGCTGACCACCTTCTTCTCGAACAGCGGCTTCTGCCGGTCGTAGGCCGCCTTGGCGAAGGCCACCTCGGCATACGCGGACACCAGGGCGCTGCGGTTGTCGCCCATCGCGATGCCGTTCATGTCGCGCAGGACTTCCAGCGACGGCGCCGTCTTCAGAACCTCCACCAGACGCAGCGTGTTGTCGTGCACCTCCTGCGCCCGGGTGAAATCGATCGTGCAACAGCCGACCTCGGCCCACCTGACCAGATAGTCGACCTTCGCCTCTCCGAGTTCCGCGCTCTCCAGCCAGGCCAGAATATCCCCCGCCTCGACCGCGTCGCCGACGCTCTTGAGAACCTCCCGAACGATGCCCGGCGCTCGCGGCACGACGTGGGCCACCAGGTCGCCGTTCAAAACAACCTTGCCCGGCAGACGGATCCGATTCGCGATCGTCCCAACCGAAGCGGTCGCCAGCTCCACGCCGAACTCGGCCCGCTCCTGCTCGCTGAGTTCGACCACCCACTCCTCGGCGTGATCGGCGTGATCACCGTGATCAGCGCCATCGCCGTGTCCGGATTCCGCCTCCTCCTCGGCATGCGCATGACCCGCATGCGGATCCGGCTGGCCGTGATTGTCCTCGACAGCGTCGTCGCCCCCGTGATCGTGCCCGTCGGCGTCACCCTCCGAATGCTCGTCCTCAACGGTGCCGTGCTCGTGCGGCTCCACCTGCTGCGCGCCCCGCATCGAGGCCGCGGTGCGCACGCCCACCAAGCCGCCCCCAAGAACCACGACCGCAACCATCGAACCCAGTAACGCAAGTGTCCTTCTCATTCGTCTACCCTCCGCCAGCCATCGGGATCGCATTCGTACCCTGTCGACGCCACCACAATCACAGCAGAAACGCGGCGGCCGTCTGCAGCGCCAGATCCCTGAAAAAAGTCTCCAAGCCCGCACCCTCGCCCGGCACACACCCGCCGACGAAAGCCATCACCACCGCCATTGCGAGCACAAGTGCCGTCACGTCTCGTCGATAGCGTCGCTTGCTCATCATTCTCCGTCCTCTTCAAACCGGAAGCCCCCGTCGTCGCCCATCGTTTCGCCTTCGAGCTCGGCCTTGATGGACGACAGCGGCAAACCAGCCGCCCTCTCCAGCTCCGGCACCTTGGTCGCCGCGGCCTGAGCAGCCCTCACGTAACGACTTCGGCTCGCCAGATAGAAACGTTCGGCTTCCAGAACCGCCAGGAAGGACGCCCGCCCCGCGCGATACGACTCCCGTGAAAGCTCCAGGTTCGCCTCCGCCAGCGGGATCGCCCGGGCCCGATACGCCTCCGCCAGCCTCCACGCCGTCAGCGCCCCGTCCACCGCCGCCCGAACCTCCTGCACCACCGCACGATCGAGGGCCTCCAGCGTCTTCCTGGCCTGCTGACAGGCATACTCCGCCTTGGCGATCTGAGCCTGATTCTGGTCGAAGATCGGAAGCTCGATGTCCAGGCTGGGCCCGATGATGAAGTCCATGCTCTGACCGCGTTCGCTGCGAGGTTGGATGCTGGGTGCCGTCAACCCGCCGTTCGCGATCGACGCGCGGGCCGTGTCCGCCAGGATGTCGCGCCCCTCTTCACGCTCTCGTGCCTCCCGTTCCAGACCGACGCCGATCTCCACCGCCGGAAACAAGCGCCACCGCTCCTCCTGCAGACGTGCCTCCGCGACCGACACCATCTGCCGAGCGGCTTGAATGTCCAGCCGCTGCCTGCGTGCCAACTCGATCACGCCCTCTGGATCCGGAACTTGCGGCGGAACATCGGGAAGGCCGTCGAGCAGCACCAGTTCGTCTGCATCGCCCCCGATTCCCAGAAGTGCCGCCAGCCCCCGGCGAGCGTCGGAAGCACCCAGACGGGCGGCCTCCACCGCCAGCTCCGCCTCCAACGCAAAGCTCCGCGAGAGATTGACCTCCAGCTCGGCGGCCTCCCCCGCCTGCTGCCGCGCCAGCGCCAGCTCCAGCAGGCTCCGGGCAATCCCGTGGTTCTCCACCGCGATGTGATGCAGTCCGTCCGCGCCGACCGCCTCGAAGTACGTCACTTTCGCGTCCGTGGCCAGATCGGCCGCCTCCCGGGCGAGTTCCAGAACCGCCCGATCAAGTGACCGTTCCGCAGCGCGTCTGCGCGCCGGTATCTGCCACAGGTCGGCAATGTTCTGAGCCAGCGCGCCTTCCAGGTTGACCAGGCCGCCGCCCGCCGGGAGCTGAACCGAGATGCCCAACGACGGGTTCGACAGAAGCCCCGCCTGCACCACGTCCGCACGGGCCATGCCCACGTTCATGAACGCCGCCTGTAAGCCCGGGTTGTTCAACAGGCATATCCGAGCCGCCTCGTCGGAAGTCAGACCGTCGACCAGCAGCTCCTGCACGAGGCCTTCGACCCGCTCTTCCTCTTCCGGCCGGTACACCTGTGTCTGCCCCGTCGCCTCCGTGACGTGTCGGCCGGCCCGCTCGTAGTCCAGCCGCGGGTTCACGGTGGCGCAGCCACAGAGCACAACGACAAACGATGTGCTCCACCTCACGAGATGCCGCGTTGTCTGGTACATGTGAGGTATTCCCAACTTCTTCCGACAGGAGTTTTGTCCGGGCCCGACCCCGGCATTCGCAGCCGAAGCGCAGCCCAATTATCGCACAGATCACGCCGCTGGAAATCGGGAATCAGATCAGCAGTGGGATGTCGCTCGAGGGGAAAGGCAGTTGCAGACGCTGCCGAAACGCACCGGCTTGTCTTGCATCAGCGGTCGCGTCCAGCCGCGGATCAACGGGGGACGGGGTCGGCAAAGCGGCCTCAGCCCAGACGCCGACCACGTCGGCTTGCGGCCTGGCTTGCGGCGCCGCTTGTGCCACGGCCGGCTCGTCACACGGATCGTCCGGGCATGCGTCCTCGTGACCGCGATCGGCCGAGTGATCGTCGGCGCAAGCATGGTCCACCAGACCGGCCACGCACAACGCCGGCAGCACCAGCAGACTCCAGACCGTAAGCAATACGCCGATCTTCCGCCTCATTGTTTCTCATTCTTGTTGGCCGCGGCATGAGAGTCAACGCCTGCCGCGTAACACGTGCGCAACACCGAACGCCACCACCGACCCAAATACGGCTTCAGGCTCCCGAAAACCTGCACTGCCGAACAGAATCCGCTCCAACCGCTCGTCCAAACCGACTGACTCAAATGGATTACCGACAACGGATGCCCAGTGTAGTGTCTCATTGAGATTGCATCGGAACGAGCCGCGAACTTCAGTTCGCGCGGACGCTAAAACGGCGATGACGCCCCAAATTGGCGTTGATCGAACGACGCGGCATTTCTGAGACACTACACTAGCCCGATGTCGGTGGAACCTGCCGAAAAGCGCTGTGACAGGCGTTGCACGTGGCCGTGATCTGATCCAGCGCGCCTCGCACGCTCGGCAGGTCCTTTGCTTCCGCGTGGTGCTCCAGCAGAACGGCCTGGCTGTGCAGCTTGGCGGTCAGCTTGTCGAACACCTCCCGTTCTGCGGCCGCAAGCTCGTAATCCGGCGCCGCATCCGTGATCCCCGCCGAGGTCTCGGCCAGAGATCGGGCGATGACCGCGATCTCATCCATGTGCCGCTCCCGCTCGGAGCTCACGTCCATCTCCTGCGGCAGTCGATCGAGCGTCAAGCCGCTCAGGTCCTCCATCACCTCCTCCAGCCGCTCGCTGTGAACGGCGTGCAGGGCCGGCTCGCCCGTGTTGAGCATCTGCCGCTCGTACCGCTGCCGCGGCGTCGGTGCGCAGCAAACCTGCAGGCCAACCAGCAAGCCGACTCCCCCAACGACCACCGCCCGAAACACCCAGGATCGATCTGAACCGGACATGTGTACTCCTCCACTCTCGACCCGGCGCGCCGCCATGACAGACCGGCCGGCCACCGGCCGCTCCAGCGCCGCACCCGGAACGCTTTATACGTGCCCGCGCCCCACACGCAAGCCGCAGGCGCACAGCCCTTCCATCCCGCTTTCTGCACCGCAAAAGCCGCAATCCCCCGGCCGCGAGGCCTGCCCGCTATTGCCCGCCCGCCCTCGTCAATTAGAATGGGGGAAATTCACCGCATAGCGTGTGCGGACACCCTCGAACCGGGCTGGAGTCCATCGCCCGGCCGGAACGCTCTGCTGCCGGTTGGAACTGGGAACTCACCCATGAATCAGGCGATCGGCCAGCTTCGATCCGCCAAGACCGCGGACACCGTCCTGCGAGAAGCCCGGGCCGTCCTGGACTGGGCCAAAGAC
>DATKXO010000130.1:0-5364 GCA_035528995.1 Phycisphaerae bacterium
CGGGGCCGATCGGCATACGGTTTCACGTCGACCGACTCGCCAAACTGGCTGCCGAGATCCTCGGCTCGCCCATCGCGGACTGCCGGGCAGCGGCGATCTCTGCGTCGATGGTCACTCGGCAGCAGATAGTACTCGACTGCATCGCGCGTCAGATCGCCATCATCGACGGTACGGTGCCAGCCGAGACGACACCGACCGGCGAGCCGGCAGCTATTCTACGGGCTAGGAGGGCCGCACATGCCTGATATCAGCGTACACGTCGGCCCCCGTAACGGTCGTGCGCAGCGGCTTGTGGTCCTGCAAAACGGCGACCGGGAGTATAGGGACAGCATCAACGCCGATTCTGGATTCGCCCGGGAAAAGCTGATCGGCCGGGCATCCCAACGGTTCGGTGTGCAAGCGGCCGACTTGGCGCACCTCGACTCCGCAATCGTCCAAGCCGCCGACGCCGAAGACGCCAAGGCGGACGGCGGTGATAAGGTGGAGTACTCTCGCATCACTTGCGTGGAGTTGGACGCGGCCCGGTACGAGACCGAGTATCTGATCGACCACATTCTGGTTGCCGGGCAGCCGGCCATCATCGCCGGCGGGAAGAAGTGTCTGAAGACCTCCCTTATCATCGACATGGGAATCAGCCTGGCGATGGGCGGATTCTTTCTTGGCAAGTTCAAAGTCAACCGGGCGGCCCGGGTCGGAATCATGTCCGGCGAAAGCGGAATGTCCACGATCCAAGAGACGGCGCGGCGAATTGCCCACGTGGCCGGGTATTCTCTGGCGGACATCGGTAGCGGGCTGATTTTCACTGAATCCCTGCCGCTCTTCGGGCGACTCGACCACGAAGATGCTCTTCGGCAGTTCATCCTAAACGATGAACTGGAGGTGCTTTTCATCGACCCGTGTTACCTCTGTATGCCGGGCGGCGACGCCGGAAACCTTTTCGCGCAGGGCGAGCTACTCCGCGGGATGGCCGAAGTCTGCCGAGAGACGGGCACCACCATGATCCTCTGCCACCATACCCGCAAGACCAAGATCGATCCGTTCGCGCCACCGGAGTTGGAAGACATCGCCTGGGCTGGCTTTCAGGAGTTTTGCCGGCAATGGCTCCTCGTCGGCCGGCGCGAGCGATACGAACCCGGGACCGGCGACCATCGGTTGTGGTTGTCAGTTGGCGGATCGTCCGGCCATGGCGGACTCTGGGCGGTGGACGTGTCCGAAGGCACCCGGGACAGCATCGACGGCCGCTACTGGCAGGTGGATGTGCTACCCGCCGACGAGGCCCGGGAGCAAGTGAAGAGCCGGGCAGAGGAAGCCAAACAGGCCGAACAGCAGCGGCGGATCGATTGCGACAAAGAGCAGTTGGTTCGGATCATGGTGAAGTTCCCTGAGCCGAATAGCAAGACCGCCATCCGGGACGTTGCTGGGCTGGGGCACGGGAAGCGATTCGAGCAGCCGTGGCTTGTCCTACTCCAAGAGGGCGTCATTGTCCGCGACGGCACGATCAAGAAGCCCAATAGGCAAACCTACGATGCGTTTCGGTTGGATACGGAAGGTGAACCATGACCATCCGCCCGCATCGGCCCACGCCATCCGCCCATCGGCCTGGGCTGTTGCCTGACACACAACAGCCCGCCCCTCCTTTATATAAGGAGGGCGGGTGGGCGGTTGTGTGTGCCGTGGTAGGCGGCTGTGTGGGCGGGTGAAGAGTTGGGCGGATGAAAAGGTTGGATGATGACAACCACGAAAGCGACAAGCCGCCCGAGCTACGCTGTGGTGTTCCGCCCGGAGCCGGACCCGAGCGATCCGGACGGAATTCGGCGGTTGCGGGCGTTCCTGAAAAACGCCAAACGACGTTGGGGGCTTCGGTGTGTCGAGGCGCACCCTGCATTAGAGGGGGAAGGGAAAGATGATCGTGAGTAGACGACGCCGAGCCGGAACCTACCCCCCCAGCAGCCGCCCTGCCCGGTCCATTCGATTTTGGGCCGTCCAGGGCGGCGGTTTCGGCCAGTTGGGGCCACTTGACCTACAGGGTATAGGTCGAGTCCGCCGTCCGAAGCCTCTATTTTCAAGGCAGTTACGTCAACGCCATACAGGCCGTGACACCTGGGGGCGGGTGTCTAAGTCGTTTTGTGTCAAAGGGATACGCCCCGGACGGGGCAAAAGGATAGGGTGAAACGTGGCAGGGCCAGTAGGAAATTCCAACCGAGCGATCCACGGCCGCCGATCGGGCCGAACTGGCTCGATCATCTGCCACCTGGCCGAGCGTTTCCGGTCGATCGAAACGTCTCTTTACACCATGCGGCAACGACTGACGGCAGAAGTGAGGCAGGCCCATAACATCGAAGGCGACCTGCCGAGCCGCCTCGATTCGACGATCGGCGTTGCGCTCGACTCAGAGAGGACCCGGCAGAAGGCTTTTCGACTGGCACGCGAGGCCGACGAAAAGGGCGAGACGGCCCGGGCTTTCGAGTTGGAACGGACCGGCCACCTTATGGCGAAGGAACGCGACCAGGCGATCCGCCGTCTCGGTCTAACCACCGCGGCCGGCGACGGCGACGGCGACGGATTCGACGCGATGGATCTCTACCATCCCACGACGCCCTCAGACAAGCCGGCCGCCTCGACCGACCCAGAACCCTCGACCCAGCAACAGGACGCAGCACAGGCGACGTGATGGATCGACAGACCCTACAGGCCATGATGCAAGACCCCGCCGTGTTTCGGCAGTACTTGCTGATCGACACGGACAACGGCCCCCGTCCGCTCGCCGAAGTGATGGACCCTTGGCAGCGGGAAGACTTCGAGGCCCTCGACCCGGCCTGGCGGCGTGTTGTGGGGCAGACGGTCGAGGGCGGGAAACAACTCGCCTACCTCGAGCGCCCACGTGGTCACTCGAAAACCTCCGACTTGGCCGTCATGTCGTTATGGACTCTTCTCGTCTCAAGGCGGCGATTGTCTGGTGTCGCAGCAGCAGCCGACCGGGATCAAGCCCGGCTGATCCGCGACGCCATCGGCCGGATTGTCTCGCAAAATCGGTGGCTGGCGGTCGAGACGCCAGACCGGGAAGACTTCGGTAAACGCAAACCGCTGATCGACGTGCAAAGCTACCGGGTGCGCAACACGGCGACCGGCAGCGTCTTGGAGATTCTCAGCGGCGACGTGGGGTCGAGTTGGGGAATCACGCCCCATTTTCTCCTGACCGATGAACTGGTGAACTGGGGCGATGGCTCGGGTGAGCAACTCTGGGGATCGCTCTTATCCTCGACCGCCAAACGCCGCGACTGCCTGCTGATCGTCATTTCCAACGCCGGCTATGGCCGTGGTCGATCCTGGCAGTGGAAGATTCGTGAGACGGCCCGGACGGATCCCACCTGGTATTTTCACCGCTTGGATGGCCCTCAGGCGTCTTGGATTGCAGCCGACCGATTGGAGCAACAGCAGCGCATGCTGCCCCCAAGCGTATTCGAGCGGGTCTGGTTGAACCGCTGGACCACAGGCAGCGGCGATGCACTACGCGAGGAAGACATATACGCCTGCATCGATCCCAACCGAAAGCCGATGGACTACCGGGAGTATCCGAGTGGTCTGGGCGCCGGCCTGGATCTCTCGGCCACCCGCGACTGGGCAGCGTTTGTCGGCGTCGGGTTCAACTTCCCCAACCGCCGGCCCTATCTGGCATGGGTCGAATCGTGGAAGCCGCCGATTCTCTTCGAGGAAGTCTATCAGACGATCCTCGCCTATCGGGACCGCTTCGGACTACGGTATATCTGCTTTGATCCCTGGCAGTGCTTATCGATCGCCGAGCGTCTGGCGACCGAGGGCATGACGATGGTCCCGATTACGCCGACCGGCCAGAACTGTACAGTGATGGCGACCTGCCTACTCGAAACCTTTCGGGATCGCAGGATCGACCTCTACCCCGATGAACTGCTGACCAACGACCTCTTGAACCTTACCCTTGCCGAGCGGTCGTACGGATACAAGTTGGAACCTTCCCGGGATGCAACCGGGCACGGCGACCGCGGGCAAGCGTTGGCGCTGATCTTACCGCACATAACAGAATTGGCGACGACGGCACCGGCACCGCTGAATGGCCCTCCCGATGCGCTTGGCAACAACCTGCTTTCGTTCATCCGCACGCAGCAAGCCCGCGACGGCTTCCGCGAACACTTCGGGATACGGGGGTAACACACCATGACCATCCGCCTCGTCAACTTTGCAGCAACCCGGCCGAAGGGCAAACGTCTCCGCGACGGTCGGAAGAAACCCGGCGGTCCGATCCGCCGGGGCAACCATATCCTCGTCGGGATCCGACCCGAGAAAGGCGACCCGTGCGAAACGAACCCGCCGAACTATGTGTTCGCACAGGTCGCCGTAGCGCTGGCACAGGGTAACGAGTTTTTCTACGGCCCGGTCATTGTGGTGAATAACGAACTCGTCAACTCGCATCGAATCACACGCGGCACTGGCTTGATCTGCGAGCACAAGCACGTCTTCGCAGTCGATGACGGCGAAGTTCCCGGCGCCATATCGGCCGCGGAAGTGTTCGCGGAAGTCGTCTCGGCCAACTGCAAACTCGAAACGCAAAACATGAAACTCCGGCAGCACATCACCGGCGAGCCAAACCCGAACTGAGGATCGACCTGTGAAGATTATCTTTGAAGCCGACGAGCCGATCGTCCTGCCCGATGACGGGACCTGGCTTGTCAAGAAAGAACCGGACGGCCGGACTGTTGCCGAGCGAATCGACGACGATCAGGCCGTGAAACGAATCAGCGAATTCATCCCAAGAGAGAAAGTGTAACATGACCATCCAAAAGATTCCCGAATTCGTCCGCACGATCGCCCGCCCCAGCACGATACGCGAGGTAGGGAGCAAGGCGGGCGAACCAAACGAGGCGGGCGAAAACACAGCCGCGTTGAAAGAGCGGATCGACGACCTCACCCGACGCGTCACGGATCTGCAAAACGGCGGCACTCTGCAAGAGCGCGTCGACCGGCTTGCCGAGAGAGTCGCCCGGTTGCGCGAGCCGGCCGAGCACAAGCTGGCCGAAGATACGCGAACTACGGAGCAGTTTGCCGCGGCAGTGTCCCCCGACTACTCCGATCCCGACGCCGTGAAGCGATTCGCCCGGTCCGTCGCCGGGTAGTAGTGCGATAACCCCAACACATTGGAAGGAATCATTCGATCATGGCAACAGCAACAGCAACAGCAACACCCGGCCGCAAGGCCACGCTCTGCACGATCGCAGCCGACGCCCGCGAGCGCTACAAGCGATTCGTGGTCGCATCGGCGGGCGGCGGGGAAATGAACCCAGCCGACGTGCAAGAGGCGCTGGCACTCACTGGCCGGTCGATCGAGCAACT
>DATKXO010000131.1:0-14690 GCA_035528995.1 Phycisphaerae bacterium
AGACGGAGATGATCGCCGGCCTGCGCTCCTACCTGCGCAGTACGCAACGCCAGCCGGAGCTCGTCAAGAGTTACTTCCACGCCGAGCCCGTCCGCTACGCCGCCGGGTAGAAATGTGCAATGTTTAACGCTCTGGGTAATAGGATAAGGGCCAGTACCGCTTGAAGTATAACAAATGCCCATCCAGATCCAAACAGAGCGGGAACGGTGAAAAATCCAATCAGCAAGATGATCCAAGAGATGATTACTATCTTACGGTTGCCGTTAATCCAACACATGACTGAGCCGTATATCATCGCTGCTAATGCGATCCAAAACCACATAACCGTTCCTTCTACCTGAATGCGGCTGACTGATAGGAAGTTTGATTCCGCGTGGGGGGGGGCGAGGGCGGTCGCCTGGCGACTCATGTTGGCCGTCCATTGCGCCTGTTTCCACCGGCGGTCAGACGCCTTTGGCCCATTTCGCGGAGTTATCCCGGCACGCCCGGAGTCCGTGGGCCGTCCACAGGCAACATGGGCGCATGTATACCCGCTGATCCCGGCCGTTGCAAGACGGGAATCGGCATGTTCCGCACGGGTTCATGGCTCCCAGGGCAGTTCGGGCTGGCCATTGACACGCGACGAACGCCTCGCGTTCAAGAGCGGCAAGGCCGCGTCGTGTGTCAATGGCTGGTCGAGTGTCTCCCGCGAGGATCCTCCACTTCGACGATGCATTCGGGAGAACAAGCGGGCGCCGGAGGAACCAGCTCAACGAAGGTCGTCGCCGACCTGCCTGAAGGCAGGTATGGCCTGGGTCTTGCTGGATCTCATACCCCTTCCAGTCTGTTCATGCCGATTCGATCCCCACCAAGTCGGCGCCTCTGTTGCGTTGTCGGCCGCGCGGCCTCCCGACATCGTCGGGACGGGTTCCGGCCGCGGCTCGGGGATCGGCAAGCTCATGGGATCGGCGAGAAGAGGTGTGTCAGGATGATTTTTCTGTTTCTTTCCGTGGGTGGCCGCGGGGGCGGAGCGTGATGTCGAGGCCGAGGCGATGCGCGATCCTCACCCTCCAGGATTCGGCGCCCAGTGGGACGCCCCGGGTGACCGACCGCCGAACAGCGGCGAGCGATTCCTCATCCATCGATCCGTTCACTTTGGCCAACCAGTTCCGCGGCCGTGAGACAGGCCAGCGCTGAGCCCAGGGTTTCAGTTCCGACCCGCTGCGACGCCTCGTCCACAGACTGCCCCAGCGCCACTGCTCCGCTCGCTTCACCAGGTGGGCCCGCTTGGCATTCGCCTCCACGTAGCGGCAGGCCGTCAAGAAATGGTCATCCGTCTGTGTTGGAAAGCTCTTGAATCGGCCCTGATACAACGGCCCCTCACCTGTCGTATGGGTATGGGCGTGCCAGCGATGCGTGTGCGTTACCGTCACCCACTGCATCCAGGCGGACAAGTCGGTCTGGTGCCCCGCGTGGACCACGAGGTGCCAGTGATTCGGCATCAAGCACCAGGCGAGCAGTCGTGGCGCGTCGGGCCGGGCCAGAGATTCGGCCAGCACGCGTTCAAAGGCGAGATAATCTTCGTCTTTGAGAAACAGAGGCAGACGCATCACACGCCGATTCAGGACGTGATACGCAAGACCCGGCTCCGTGATGCGTGGCGGCCGTCCCATGCCCAGATTCCACCGGAACCGCCGGCGAGGTCAAGAAAATCTTCCTGACACGTTTTCTCGCTATAACAGAACCTCTGCACACAAGCCCGCGTCGAACAGTAAGGACAAGAGCACCGATCTCATGTAGCTAAACCCACGCGAGTTACTGATAGGAGATTCGATTCCGCGGGGGGCGGCGGCGCGGGCCCGGGGGTGGGGAGTTTTGCCGCGATACCCCCCTGAGCTGTGGATGTGTCTTGACGCACCAAACGCAGCGAATGGTGCGTCAAGACACACCCTACGCGCTACCGCACTCGCCTCGTCAGAGCCATCGCGCAGAGGGCCAGCAGCCAGAGTGTGGCAGGTTCGGGGACGATGTCGGTGAGATCTCTCGGCGTGAGAAGATACCCTACGCCGGGTTGGCCCGGCGGCGGATTATTGTCGTCCCACTGGCTGACTAATCCGGTAATGTCCACCGATCCGGCGGGGATGGTCGTGCCCACGATATCCTGCTCGTATGTGGAGATCCGAATCCAGCCGTTGTGAACGCCATCGGTCACCATGTAGTCAGTTGCGCCCGCGAACACGCCCCCGGCATCCACGAAGGTGACGTCGGTCAGCGTGGCCAGCATGTTTTCGAGTGCCTCGGCCGTTGCGCTGTAGTCCTGGATGTCGCCGGGGGTGATGGGTATTGCCAGGGGTGTGCCAACGTACCCGTTGTTGATCAGGCTGGCAGGTCCATCGAAAAGGCTGAATTCGAACAGCCCCTGCCACGAGGTGGTCGTGCCGGTGATGCTGATCGAGTCTCCCTCGCCGGCCTCCGCGAGAAGCTGGTCAATGGGAAAGTTGGGGCCGAACGCGCACAGACCGCCGGTCGCATCCTGGACATGGAAGTTCTTGGCCGTCGTAGCCGCGATGAGGTCGGTGGTCGAGCTGATAACGACGTTGTCGAGCGTCACTTCCACGCCCGGCCCCGCCAACTTCGCGTCGGCGACGGTGCCCGCCAGCGCCGGCGACGCCGCCCAAATCAGAGCCAGCAGGGGACCCCAAAGTGATTCCGCCGTGCGCCCGCAGATCCGTGTTCCTGATTGCCTCATCTTCGAGTTCCTCCCGCTCCATCAGCCACGCATGCAGCCAAGCCTGATCCTCCATCGGATGCCGGCGGCACGCTCTGTGAAGCCGCACAAAATGACCTCACCCCCTCCGACACGTCTCGCTGCCCAACGGTCACCTTGACGGTGAACCGAGATTTCCCAGATCACCGCGTCCGACTACGCCGCCGGACCGTGTTCGCCCATTGTACAGCGCCCCCCCGTTGATCTACCCTGTTTTCGAGTCTCTTCCGGTCTTACGGGCTGAAACGGACCCCTCCTTGCGTGCCCAAGGGGCTTTTCGGCCACGTTTCTTGTGATGGGCGCAGGGCATCCCCGTAGATTGTCGCAACGGGGACCGGTTTGAGCGACCTGTTGGGTCATCCCGAGGGTATCAAGCCAACCGCAGTTTCGCGTAGTCGCCTGATGCGTTCCAGGATGGCGGCGAACAACTTTCGGGGCACCGCCACCTCGGCCATCTGGAAGAACACGTACTTCGAGTGACGCACCACCTTCGCCCCGATCTTGATCAGCTTCTCCCGCAGGGTCGTCAACGACCAGTGCTTTACGCGCGGCGGCAGTACCAGCCGTCGAAGGAAGTTGCCCAGGTTGTACGCCAGAGCAAACAATTGGAGGCGAACCTGGTTGTCCACGAAGTCGTGGCAGGAGAGCTTGGTCCACTTGATCGCGTTCTTGCCCTCCTTGATCCACTGACTGATAGGAAATTTGATTCCGCGGGGAGCGGCGGCGCGGGCCCGGGGGTGGGGGGTTTGGGGGGCGGGGGTCGCCTGGCGACTCATGTTGGCCCTCCCTTGCGCCTGTTTCCACCGGCGGTCAGACGCATTTGACCCGTTTCCCGGAATCATCCCGGAACGCCGGGAGCCCGTGGACCGACCGTCCACGGGCAACATGGGCGCAATATACCCCCTGATCCCGGTCTGCTCAAGACCGAGATTGATCATGGTCCGGTTTGGTTCATGGCGCCCAGGGCAGTTCGGGGTGGCCATTGACACGCGACGAACGCCTCGCGTTCAAGAGCGGCAAGGCCGCGTCGTGTGTCAATGGCTGGTCGAGTTCCTCGCGCGAGGATCCTCCAGTTCGACGATGCATTCGGGAGAACAAGCGGGCGCCGGAGGAACCGGCTCAACGAAGGTCGTCGCCGACCTGCCTCAAGGCGGGCAGGTATCGCCTGGGTCTTCCTGGATCTCATACCCCTTCCAGTCTGTTCATGCCGATTCGATCCCCACCAAGTCGGCGCCTCTGTTGCGTTGTCGGCCGCGCGGCCTCCCGACATCGTCGGGACGGGTTCCGGCCGCGGCTCGGGGATCGGCAAACTCATCCTGTAACTGGTATCATCAGCCGGCCTCGGGACCGTCACCGGTCGACGGCTGGCGATACCGGGCCGGTCAAATCGGTTCACACACGCCTGCCGGAAGGACACGGCTCGCATGGCCCGGGCACAGATAGCGCCCCCCGACCTGTGGGGGTGCTCGTCGGTCGTTTTCCCTTTGGTGTTGATCCTACGCGGGGCGTCTGAGGCCGCCGGGCTTCTCGATCGCGTACTTCTTTATCCGGTGGCGAAGGTGATACCGCGAGACGCCCAGCGAGCGGGCCGCCTGCGACTGGTTCCAGCCGTGCTCCTCCAGAGCCTTGAGGATCAGAGCCCGCTCCTGACCCGGTAGCGTGGAGAGGTCGTCGCACGGCTCGGCCGCACCGACGGCGGCCTGGATGTCCTGCGGCAGGTCGGAAGGATAGAGCGCGGTCCCGTCCGACATGAGGACGGAGCGCTCGATCACGTTCTGCAACTCGCGGATGTTTCCCGGCCAGCTATGGCGGCTGAGCCGATCCATCGTATCGTTCGTGATGCGCAGGTCGCGCATGCCGAACTCGCGCACGGCCGCGGCGACGAAGTGCTCGACCAGCTCGGGGACGTCCTCGGAGCGGTCGCGCAGGGCGGGCAGTTCGATGGGGAAGACGCTCAGTCGGTAGTAGAGGTCGTCGCGGAAGAGCCCGTCGGCCATCATGTTCTTCAGGTTGCGGTTGGTGGCGGCGATGATGCGGACGTCGCAGGAGACCGTCTTGCTGCCGCCCACCCGGACGAACTCCTTCTCCTGAAGGACGCGGAGGAGCTTGGCCTGCGTCGAGCGGGTGATGTCGCCGATCTCGTCCAGAAACAGCGTGCCGCCGTCGGTCAGCTCGAACCAGCCGCGACGCTGGGCGTGGGCTCCGGTGAACGATCCCTTCTCGTGACCGAACAGTTCGCTCTCCAGCAGGGTGTCGGGCAGGGCGGCGCAGTTGATGGCCACGAACGTTCCGGCGCGGCGTCGCGAGGCGTTGTGGATGTAGCGGGCGGTCAGTTCCTTGCCCGTCCCGGTCTCGCCGAGCAGCAGCACGGTCGCGTTACTGGGCGATACCTTGTCGCACAGCTCCAGCACGCGCTTGAAGGCCGGCGCCTGGCCGATGATCGTGGGCCGCTTCATCACCGACTCGCGCAGCCCGTCGAATCGGCGCTGGAGGTCCTGGTAGGTTTTGGCGTTCTGGGTGGCCCCCGCCGCCATGGCGGCGAAGACTTTCAGAATCTTCTGGTCGTGATCGTCAAAGCCGGTCTCGTCCAGCCGGTTGACCACTTCGATCACGCCGATCACTTCGCCGCGGTAAACCATCGGCGTGGCGATCAGAGTCCGGGTGCGCAGGCTGGAGATGTCGTCGATCTGCTTGGAGAACCTGCGGTGGTTGCAGGCGTCCACCAGGTTGATGGGCTCGCCGGTTCGGACCACGTGACCGGCGAGGCCCTGCTGAACGTCGATGTCCAGCCCGATCAGGGCGTCCCGGCGCCCGCCGGTGGCCGCGACCACCACGAGTCTCTTGCGCCGGTCGCCCAGTAGGAACACGCTGGCGGCTTCGGCCCGCGTGACGGCGCAGGCCAGGCGGGCGATGGTCTGAAGGACTGCGTCCAGGTCCAGCGTCGAGTTGATCGCGGCCGCCGCCTCGGTCAGCGCGGTCAAGGACGCCGCCGGCAGGGCGTGCGGCGTCAGGCTCACGCTCGAGATGACTCCTCGGCTTGCTGGCACGAACGGCTCATTCTGCCTCCCGCGGGCGATTCGGTCAAGCGTCGACCGTCGGTCCGACGTCGTCAGGCCAGGGCGTCGGCCACGCATTCGATGACGTGTCTGGGATGGACGCCGGTGTGGTGCTCGATCTGGTGCCGGCAACTGAAGCCGGAGGCGGCGACGTCGGCCTCGCCCCGATCGCGGATGGCGGGGAACAGGCGCTGCTCGCCGATGGCTTTGGCTACATCGTAGTGCTCGACCTCGTGTCCGAACGAGCCGGCCATGCCGCAGCAGCCGCTGTCGATCTCTGAAGCGCCCCCGCCGGTGCAGGCGGACAACACGGCCAGGGCGTCTTCCGTGCCCGTCAGGGCCTTCTGGTGGCAGTGGCCGTGGTACAGGAGTGGGCGCCGGCCGGGCTTGAAGCGCAGCGCGTTCGGCTCGCGGCTCAGCGCCCGGGCCACGAAGCTCTCGATGTTCAACGTCATGTCGGCCACGCGGTAGGCGTCGATGGTGCGCACCAGTTGGGGCCACTCGTCCAACATGGCCGATACGCAGCTCGGCTCCGTCCCCACGATCGGGATGCCGCGAGCGGCGAAACCAGCCAGAGTCTGCACGTTGTGTTGGGCCAGTAGTCTTGCCTCGGGCAGCATGCCCTTGCTCAGCAGCGGTCGGCCGCAGCACTTGGTCAGCGGAACGATGACGTGATAGCCCAGAGCCTCGAGCACTTTCACCGCCGCCCGCCCCACCTGGGGGACGTGGAAGTTGGTCCAGGTGTCCACGAAGTAGATGACGCGCGGTCGTTCGGCCGGTGGGGGCTGGGCCCGCTTCTTGCGGCGTTTGGCGAACCATTTGCGGAACGTGGTCCGCGCGAATCGCGGCGGGGGAACGCGACGGTCCAGGCCGTACCGTCTTTCCATCAAGGCTCGAACCGGCTTCGACTGCATGACCCAGTTGCTCAGCGGGGCGAAGCGGCTGCCCCAGACCGCCAGATCGGGCGACGCCGCGACCAGACGGCTGCGTTTGGGCACGCCGAAAGTCCGATTGCGATAGGCGAGCCACTCGGCCTTGAGCTTGGCCAGGTCCGTTCCGGTGGGGCATTCGGTTTTGCAGGCCTTGCAGCTCAGACACAGGTCCATGACGTCGATCAGCGCCGGATCGGACAGGTCGTGGAGCAGGTCGCGGTTGGACAGGGCGATCCGCAGGGCGTTGGCCCGGGCCCGGGTGGTGTGCTGCTCGTCGCCAGTGGCCATGAACGAGGGGCACATGGTGCCGACCAGCCGTTGACGGCACTGCCCCACGCCGCTGCACATTCCGGCCAGACCGGCCATTCCGCCGTGTTCGCTGAAGTCCAAGTGCGTCGGTGGGTCCTGCGACTCGAACTGGGGTCCGTAGCGCAGGTTCTCGGTCATGGGCAGCGGTGACACGATCTTGCCCGGGTTGAACAGCCCCTGGGGGTCGAACGCGCGTTTGACGCGGCCAAAGGCCTCCATGATCCGCGGGCCGTACATCTTCTCCAGCCAGCAGGAACGGATGATGCCGTCGCCGTGCTCGCCGGTCATGGTGCCGCCGAATTCGAGTGCCAATGAGCTGACCCGGTCGGCGATCCGGCGCATGCGCTCGAGATCGTCGCCGTCCTTGAGGTTCAGCGCCGGTCGAACGTGCAGACAGCCCACGCTGGCGTGGGCGTAGCAGCCGACCTGCCGGATACCTTCGTCGTCCAGGATTCGGCCGAAGCGGTCGATGTAGTCGCGAAGTTTCGCCGGGTCGACCGAGGTGTCTTCCACGAAGGCCTGCGGCTGGCGGTCGCCGGGCCTGGACATCAGCAGCCCCAGACCGCTCTTGCGCACCTCCCACACGTCGGCCTGACCGGCCGGGTCGGTGATGATCGGGTGGGCATAGCCCAACGATCGCGACTTGAGGTCCGCGGCCAACTCGTCCAATCGGCGGCGCAGTCGGGATTCGTCGTCGTCGAACAGCTCGCAGATCAGAATGGCTTCGGGGTCGCCGTCGAGGAACGTCCGGCGCCGGGCCATCGCGGGATTGGCCAGGGTGGCGTCCAGGATGAGCTTGTCCACGAGTTCGACGGCGGCCGCGCCGTGCTTCAGGACGGCCGGCGTTGCCTCCAGGGCAGGCGGAATGCCCTCGAAATGGGCCACGACCATGCCTTTGTTTCGAGGTACGTCGGTCAGCCTCAGCGTCGCGCCGACCACGACGCACAGCGTCCCCTCACTGCCGCAGACGATCGTCTCGGCATTGACGCGTCCGTTGTCCAGGCGCAGGCGGTCCAGGGCGTATCCACCGTTGCGGCGCATGACCTTGGGGAACCGGGCGGCGATCTCGTCGGCATACTCCGCGCTCACCGCCGACAGGACCTCCTGGCAACCTCGGGCCAGCGGGTTGTCCGTAGAATCGGCGCCCGGCCCCCAGGTGCAGATCGATCCGTCGGCTAGAACCACGTCCAGAGACAGCACGTGATCCACCGTGCGACCGTGAACGATCGAGTGGGCCCCGCAGGAGTTGTTGGCGATCATGCCGCCGATGGTGGCCCGGTTGCCGGTGGCGACGTCCGGCCCGAACTGCAACCCGTGCGGTGTCAGCTCGGCATTCAGTTCGTCCAGCACGACGCCGGGCTCGACCCGCGCGGTTCGCCCGTCCGGGTCGACATGGACGATGCGATTGAGATGTCGCGAACAGTCGAGCTGGATGCCGCGGTTGACCGCCCCGCCGGTCAGGCCCGTACCGGCGCCGCGAGCCGTGATGGGGACATTGTGTTCGGCGCAGATGCGGACGGTGGCAACCACGTCCTCAACCGATCTTGGAAGGACTATCGCATCGGGCACGATTTCGTAGATACTGGCGTCTGTAGCGTACAGGGCTCGCGACAGGGCATCGTGGCGCAGCTCGCCGGACAAAGCCCTTCGAAGCTCCTCGAGCATCGCGCCGAGGTTCTCGCCAGTGGGCTTGTCGGCCGTGGATTCCATAGGCCTCGCCGGCTCCAGGCGGGTGGTCCTGCGTTGACGGGCGCACCCCACCCCCGAAGCGAGCATCTGGGTAGATCTTCACTCTGTGCGCGGGGCCAGCGTATCGGTCGGGGCGTCATCCGGCAAGGGCGGCCTGGCGGCCGTCCCCTGGATGGACGACACTCGACCGACGTTTGCCCGCGGTTCGAGCACCTCTGCTCGGGGGGTATAATCGATGCGTTCGAGGGAAGTAGGGATAGCGGAGTCACCTGTATGCAAGCGGCGGAAGACGGGGACGTAGACGCGCTGCCCCGGCGCGGGGCGCGCTTCGTCGGTCGAACCGTGATCGCCGGGCTGGGCGTAGCCATTATCGGCAGCCTGGCGCTGGGTGCTGCTGAAACCTTCGCCGGGGCGTGGGTGGTCGCCAGCAAGCTCAGCGGCGAGCAGGTGCCCCTCGGTCTGTTGGCGGCCGCGCTGGGACGGGCGGTTCTGACCCACCTTCTTGTCTGGTGCCCGTTGATGACGGTTTGTGCCTTGGCGGTGGCAGTTGTCCGGCGCCGCGCAGCGATGCCGCCTGAGCCCTTCCTGTGGGGGGCCTTCGTCGCGGTCGCGGGGTTCGTCGTGGCGCCGGTCGCTCTGACCATGATGGGTCGCGGTGGCAGCCTGATCCACGCCGGCGCGTACGCCGGCGTGGCCGTACTGGCGATTGTGACGTTCGCGGCGGCGACGGTGATCCGACGCCGCCTGGGGATGATGCGGTTCGGGCGGGCCCGGAGCCTGGCGGCCTGGGTCAGCGCCCTGTTGACGGTCGGCTTCGGGGCGGCCTTGGTGCGGTCGCCGCTGTTCAATCCGGGCGGCTACCAGGTATCGCCTCCGGCGGCCGGCCGGTCCGCTTCCCGGGGCTGCAACGTCCTGTGGATCGTTCTGGACACTGCCCGGGCCGACCGCATGAGCTGTCATGGCTGCCCCACCCCAACCACACCCTTCCTGGATACGTGGGCGAAGCAAGCCGTCGTTTTCGACCGGGCGGTGTCGGACGGGATGTGGACGCTGCCCTCGCACGCGTCCATGTTCACCGGGCTGAGCGTGCGGCAGCACGGGGCCGGCTACGGTCATGTCTGGTTGGACAACGAGGCTACGACCGTGGCGGAGGTGCTTCGAGATAACGGGTACCTGACAGCGCTGTTCTCCAACAACAGGTTGGTTGCGCCCCTCACGAACCTTGCACAGGGCTTCGAGGTGTATCATGATATGGGACGTCTGGCGCTGTTGGGTCGGTTCTCGCTCGAAATGTTGTGTGAGCGGTGGGGTGTTACGCCGATGGTGCCCTGGCTGGATGGAGACTCCGGCGCGGCGCTGACCAACCAGTTCGCCGCCCAGTGGCTCGACGACCGGGCCAGGGACGGCAGGCCCTTTCTCATGCTCATCAACTACATGGAAGCGCACCTGCCCTATTGCGTTCCGAAGCGCTATCGTCGTATGTACATGGACCGGCGGCAGGTCGACCGATCGTATGACCTGCGGCGGCGAGCTTACGGAGACGTCCGCGGCGCGCTGGAGCAGCGGTTCAATCACCAAGGGGGTCAGTTTCTGGCCCTGGCGGACCGCGAGGTCCTGAAGCGTCAGTACCTGGCGACGATTCGATACCTGGACGATCGCGTGGGCGAAACGATCGAGATGTTCGAGCGGCGCGGATTGCTCGACGACACGCTGGTCGTCATCACCTCGGATCACGGTGAATACCTCGACACGCACGGCATGTGGGGGCATCAGTATGGTACCTACAATGACCTGGCCCACGTGTCTTTGATGATTCGCGAGCCGGGCCGCAGGGATGGGCTTCGCATCCGCGCTCCGGTGCAGCACTCCGACCTCTACGCCACGGTCTTGAACGCGGCGCTGGGCCGGTCGGACCCGGGTCCGGGCCATGACTCATGGGACCTGTTGGCCATGCCTCGAGTGGGCGAGGGTTCGCGGGTGGTCATCTGCCAGTTCAGTGGCCGGGACCGGGCCGGAGACGCGCCACAGCACGCTCTGCACGATCCAGTCCTGAGGCACCGGCTTCGGCCGCAGATCGCCGCCGTGGACGCTCGA
Organism: Phycisphaerae bacterium; assembly: GCA_035528995.1. GTDB lineage: Bacteria > Planctomycetota > Phycisphaerae > UBA1845 > UBA1845 > DATKXO01. The sequence continues at coordinate 10,827 of DATKXO010000131.1, forward strand.
ATGAAGTACATTTCCTCGCGGGACGGACAGCGGGAACTGTATGACATCGCCGCCGATCCCGGCGAAACGCGCAATCTGTTCACCTCGCGTCCGACTGAGGCCGAACGCCTGGCCCGCCATCTGCGTGCCTGGCGACAAGCGGTGCCCGAGTACACGCCTCCCGACCCCGAGGTGGTCCCCGACATGTCCCCCGAGGTCCGCAGGGCCCTACGTGCCATGGGTTACCTCGACGGTGAATGACGCTCCAGCGGCTGGACCCGACCGGGCCCACAAACTGGCACCGGCGGGCAGCCCGGGCATTGCGACGCCCGACACCACTATGCCCGTGTTATGGCCGCCCGGCGTCATCGGTCGTCACGTTCGGGCTCCCGGAGGCGGCGGGAGAAGCCGACACACGCGCCCGTGACCCAGCACACGAGGATCTCGGTCCAGCGATGCAGCGGTGATGCCTCTGGCGGTGATGCCGAACTGGGCCGGGCGCGTGGTTTGGGTGCGGGATACCGGTCGATATAATCCAAAGGTCTGGATGGGAGCGGCGGCAGCGGAGTCATCCAGGTGCAGCCAGCGGCGGAAACCAATACAGACGTGCCATTCGAGCACCGGCCACGCTTGGTGCGTCGAACCATCGCCGCCGGCCTGGGGATAGCCGTCATCGGGAGCTTTGTGGCGGCCGTCGCCGAGATGCTGGCCGCGGCCTGCTTCATCGTCATCCAAGGGAACGGCGAGGCCTTGCCGCTTGGGCTGGTGGCGGCCGCCCTCGGACGGACGGCGATCACTCATCTCCTGGTCTGGTGCCCGCTGTTGTTGATCATCGCCCTGGTGGTCTCGGCTCTGCGGCGTCGAAAGGCTGGCCCGTCAGATCCTCTTCTTTGGGCCGTCTTCGTCCTGATAGCGGGGCTCGTTGTGGTCCTGGCCGATCTGGTTCGCGCGGACAAGACGAGTTGGCTGATCCTGATCGGGGCGTGCGCCGGCGTCGTGGTGCTGAGCCTCGTGACGTACGTGGTGGTGAGGGTGCTCCGACGACGGCTGGGCACGACGCGGCTCGGGAGACTCCGCAACGCCGTGGCCTGCGTGTGCGCTCTGCTGATGGTCGTGTTCGGTGCGACCCTGGTGCCGTCGCCGCTCTACAGCGCCGATCGGTATCGCGCCCAGCCGCCGGCGGCAGCAACCTCGGCTCCGACTCGGCCCAACGTCTTGTGGATCGTGCTCGACACCGCCCGGGCCGATCTCATGAGCTGCTACGGCTACGACAGCCCTACGACACCCTTCCTGGAGGAGTGGGCCCAAAGCGCGATCGTGTTCGATCGGGCGGTGGCCGACGGAATCTGGACGGTCCCTTCTCACGCCTCCATGTTCACCGGCCTCAGCGTTCGGCAGCACGGGGCCCACAACGGCAATCTCTGGCTGGACGACGAGACTACCACGGTGGCCGAGGTGCTGAAGGCCAACGGCTACGCCACAGGCGCGTTCGTCAACAACCACCTGGTTTCCGCGGAGAGTAATCTCGTCCAGGGCTTTGACGTTGCCCGGTTGGTGTGCCACTGGAACCCTCTGACCGGCTTTTCGCTCGAGTACCTCTGCGAGCGGGCGGGTGTCACCCCACTGGTGCCCTGGCTGGATGGTGACTTCAGCGCCGCCCTGACCAACCAGTTGGCGGCCCGATGGCTCGATGACCTCCCCGACGACGGCACGCCCTTCTTGCTGTTCGTCAACTATATGGAGGCCCACCTGCCCTACCGCGTGCCGAAGCGCTACCGCCGCATGTACATGAACGAACGGCAGGTTCACCGCTCGTACGACCTGCGCTACCGCGCCTTCGGCAACATCGTCCCCGCGCTGGGCATGCGCTACGACACCGAGGGCGGCGGCTTCGTGAGCCCGGAGGACCGCCAGGTCGCCAGGCTGCAGCACCTGGCCACCATCCGCTACCTCGACGATCGCGTGCGCGAGATTATCGACCTCGTCGACCGGCGTGGCTCACTGGAAGACACGCTGGTGATCATTACGTCAGACCACGGGGAATACCTCGACGCCCACGGCATGTGGGCCCACCGTTTCCAGACCTACAACGAGATCACGCGCGTCTGCCTGCTCGTCCGCGAGCCCGGCCGCCGAAGCGGAATCCGCATTCGTGTTCCTGTGCAGGTCTCCGACCTGTATCCCACGGTCGTCAACCTGGCGCTGGGCACGTCCGGCCCGGGGCCGGGGCACGGCACCCAGGACCTTATCGCCGTGGCCGAGGCCGCCCCGCCCTCCCGCATCGCCATCAGCGAGTTCTGCGGCGCCGGCAGCAACCTCGACATCGACCTCCTGGGGCGCCAAGACGCGGAGCTCGATCGCCGGGCACAGCCGCAGATCGCCGCCACCGACGGGCGCTTCAAATACATCATTTCGGGAGATGGGCGGCGCGAACTGTACAACCTGCTGCGTGATCCGGGCGAGCAGCACAACGTAATCACCGTGTTTCCGAGTCAGGTCAAACGGCTGGCTGCACACATCAGCTCCTGGCAAAAGGTGGTGCCGAGGCACCAACCCCCGGCCTCCGGGGCCGCCTCCCAGATGTCCGAGAAGACGCGACAGGCTCTGCGTGCTCTGGGCTACCTGGCCGACGAGTAGCATACCGCCACGCGCAGCCGCGCGTGTTGGCGGGGCGGGCGGGCATCGGCGCCGGTGGGGCGATGTTCGGCTCGATATAGTCAACCCCTCGATCGGGGGCGACCGAAGCGGAGTCAACAAGTCGCATTCGGCACCAGGGCTCGACGCGCAGGTCCGTACGAGATGGAGCCGCGCGCGTTCGAGCACTCTATGGGTTCGGCCCGGTCCCTCACCTCTTGTCCGATGTTGGGGTGGGTCGCCCGGTCAGGGAAGTCTCGGCGCGGTGATTCCTCACCACAGCGCCCGGACGACTGCGGCCACAGCCGTCGTGACCAGCACGCCGAGTGCGACCGGCAACAGTGTAGCCAGCAGCATCCACTTTCGGCTGCGGGTCTCCTTCCAGATCGTCAGGATCGTCGTGCCGCAGGGGTTGTGCAGCAGAGAGAAGAGCATCAGGTTCACGGCGGTCAGCAGCGACCAGCCGTGTTGACCGAACAGCAGGTCCCGCAGGACCGTCGGCGTCTCCAGGATGTCCTCGGTCATCATGCCTCGCGACAGATAGAGCATCAGCATGGTGGGCACGACGATCTCGTTGGCCGGGATCGCCACCACGTAGGCCAGCAGGATGATCCCGTCCAGACCCATCAGGTGGCCCAGTGGGTTCAGGAAAGTGGCCACGTGGTGAGCCACGCTGGCCCCGCCGATGTGGACGTTGCCAATCAGCCAGATGACCGCGCCGGCCGGCGCGGCGATCACGATCGCCCGGCGCAGCACGAACAGCGTCCGGTCGATCAGTGAGGTGCGCAGGATGCGCAGGATGCTGGGCCGGCGGTACGGCGGCAGTTCCAGGGTGAACGCCGACGGCTCGCCCTTGAGCACCGTGTGCGACAGGCCCCAGGAGACCGCCAGCGTGAAGACGATCCCCAGCAGTACGATCCCCACGACCGCACCGGCGGCGATGAGCGAGATCATGTACGGAGGGAATGCCGCCGCCACGAACACGCTGGCCAGCATGATCATGGTGGGGAAGCGCCCGTTGCAGATCATGAAATTGTTGGTGATGATCGCGATCAGCCGCTCGCGCGGCGAGTCGATGATCCGGCAGGCGATCACCCCGGCCGCGTTGCACCCGAAGCCCATGGCCATGGTCAACGACTGCTTGCCGTGGGCTCCGGCCTTCTTGAACAGCCAGTCCAGGTTGAAGGCCACCCGCGGCAGATACCCCAGGTCCTCCAGGATGGTCCACAGGGGGAAGAAGATGGCCATCGG
>DATKXO010000132.1:0-2323 GCA_035528995.1 Phycisphaerae bacterium
ATGTAGCGATGGGGGATACTGCGTGAACCTGTTTCCGCGGAGCGAGTTGCGCATAAGGCCGGGAGTCGCGTTTCTTGTCTGCCGCCCCTCCGGGGCTAATGTGCGGAAACGCACCGCATACCAGGGGTTGGCACCCCTGGCTACTGACTATCGCCGCTTCGCGGCTGGGCTTCGTGAGAAATCTTCTTGCGCCCTGGGCTACATTCCGCCACCCCCTTTGGGGGTTCAGTCAATCGTCCATCGTTACCCCGCCTAAACCGTCATGCACCCTTGGGTGGGGGTTTGTCGGCGGTTGGCCGACATTGTTGGCCGGGCTATACTTGGGTGCGTTATTGCGCGGTCGTCGGACCGAGCCCGTGGCCGAGAGGAATGATGGAAGCGGGGCGGGCGGCGACCGAGTCATCCGGCCCGATCGTCGGCGGACGACGGGCATACCTGTCATCATAAGGAGCGGCATCATGCTGCTGCACGTGTTGCGAGCCGTTTTCATACTGGCCCTGGTGGCGGTGGCGATGGTTTTCGTGTCGCACGAGACGGCGGCACCGAGCGGAACCGGTCTGTTCCCGGCACTGGAGATGAACAAGGACCTGGCCCTGCTGATCTGCATCGGGTTCGCCCTGGTGATCATCGCGATCGACATCTTCATTCCGAAGAAGACGCTGGCGGCGATCTCGGGGCTGTTCTTCGGGCTGATCGTGGGGATGGTGGTGGCGTTCGGGCTGTCGCTGATCCTGGACCTGATGGTGGAGTCATTCTTTCCGCGGCTGCGTGGGGCGGGCGGGACGGACAATCCGTTCGTGAGTGCGGTGAAGCTGGCCATCGGGGTGATCTGCTGCTACTGGTCGGTGAGCTTCATTCTGCAGACCAAGGACGACGTGCGGTTCGTGATACCGTACGTGGAGTTCGCCAAACAGGCCAAGGGGATGCGGCCGCTGATCCTGGACACGTCGGTGATCATCGACGGTCGGGTGACGGACATCGCGGAGACGGGGATCGTGGACGCGGAGATGATCGTGCCTCGGTTCGTGCTTCAGGAACTGCAGGCCATCGCGGACAGCGCCGACAAGCTGAAGCGGAACCGGGGTCGGCGCGGTCTGGACATGCTCAACAAGCTTCAATCGTCCAAGAAGGCGGACATACAGATTCTGGACACGCCGAATGAGCCGGGAGAGTCGACGGCGGTGGACGAGCGTCTGGTGGAGTTGGGCCAGGAGCTCAACGGGCGGGTGGTGACCAACGACTACAACCTGAACAAGATCGCCCAGCTCCGCGGGGTTCCGGTGATCAACATGAACGACCTGGCCAAGGCCCTGCGTCCGGTGTTTCTGCAGGGCGAGCAGATGTCGATCAAGATCATCAAGCCGGGAAAGGAGCCGGGGCAGGGGGTGGGCTACCTGGAAGACGGGACGATGGTGGTGGTGGAAGGCGGGCGCGAGCACGTCGGCGAGTTGCTGAACATCGTGGTGACGAACGTGCTGCAGACGTCGGCCGGTCGGATGATCTTCGGGCGGTCGGAGTTCGCCGAGATCAAGCCGCCCATGCGACGGCGGGCGCCGAGAAACACGAGTTAGAGGCAACGGGGCAACGAGGCAACGAGGCAACAAGGCGACAAGGCGACGGGGCAATGCGGTGGCGGTCTTGGTTGCAGCGCTGAAGTGTTGCCGCCCTATTCGTCAGTGGGCGCTATTTCGGTTTCGGCCCAGGCCGCCCAGGCGTCGAGCGTCTTTGGATCGGCCTTTTCGTTGATGACCGCGGCCAGCTTGGGCAGCCACTCGGCGTCCGGGTGACCGTCGGCAACGGCACGTTCGATGTTCGGCGTGAAGTCCCAGTATGGCGAGCGTGCTTGCCCCTGCAGAATAAGCCGCTTGAGTTGCACCAAGGCCTCCGGGTGCCGGTCCGACGGACGGTGTGCCACGGCGTAGAACCAACACTCCCCTTGCAGGTCCGTTCCGGTAGCCGCGCCGAATGCGTTGAATGCGCGGTCGAGCAGCGCAAGACCCTCATCGTACCGTCCCAGACCCAACAACATCGCGGCGTAATTGCTGAGGTTACCTGCGTGTGTCGAGTCGATCTCGATCGCCCGCTTGTAGAACGCCTCCGCCTCGCCGTACTTCTTGCGGATTTGCGTGAGGAGGATCGCGTAGTTGCCAAGGATGCCAGTATGCTGCGGATCGGCCTCGATCGCCCGCTTGTAGAACTCCTCCGCCCGGTCGTGGTCCTTGCGGATTGTCTGGAGGAACAGGGCGTAGTTGTTGAGCAAGGGCGAGGCTTTCGGAAACTGCTCGACGCCGCTGCGGTAGATTGCGTCAGCCCCGTCGGGGTC
>DATKXO010000133.1:0-12954 GCA_035528995.1 Phycisphaerae bacterium
TGGCCTTTTTCTTGTCGGCGTCGCGGCCTCCGGTGGCGTCGGCTACGCGCATCCGCGCCTGAGGGATGCGTTCCTCTACCCCTATAACTTGGCGCCCGATCACCTTCAGGGGGTGCGGTTTGCGGAAAACGGGGTTTTTGGTGGCGCCAGGGGCGGTTTAAAGTGGGAATTGAGGGAAGACCTGGGCAACCAGGCAACTAGGCAACAAGGCAACCAGGCAGTCATGCAACAGGAACGGCGCGAGGTGAACCACGGAGACACTGAGGCACGGAGACGGCAAACGGCAGAACGGCAGAACTGCAACAGCGAAGAAAAGAGGCCGAACCGCAGAGAGCACAAAGGGCGCCGAGAACTGCCCCGAGATTGGGTGGTATGGGCGGCTGGTGGGATGGGGCGATCACCGGGCGCGAGAACCGGCGCGGAGACCGTTGATCATTGATTAACTGCAAAGGCATTGTCCGCAGATTTCGCAGATTTTCGCAGATTGAGGCCAGGCAAAAGGCAAACGGCAACGGCAAGATGTTCACCGGAGCGGGCGGCGAGAGCACGGAGGAAAGGCGGAGCGGCGAAGCTACCGAGTGGGTCTCCGAGGCTTCGCTCGGCGAAGGATGGGCAGATAGCCAGGTGGGTCGGAGTGTGCCGGATTGAACGCCATCCGCTGCGCCGTTGTCGGGCGGGGCCCGACCTAGCTGACTGCACGGGTCCGCTGCGCGGACCCATGCCACCCGGGCGCATGGTTGCGGCAGGTCAACCCGGCTTCGGCGGAACGACCTGCCCTACGACTGCGCCGTTGTCGGGCGGGGCCCGACCTACGTGACTGGCAGGCGAGCCAACAGTGGCACCCGGCGCGCATGGCCACGCGAGCGTGGACCATGCCACCCGACCACGGGTCCGCTGCGCGGACCCATGCCACCCAGGCGGCGTTGACGGTGATGAATGGGAGTCGTAGGGTGGGGGTATGGGTGCGGGTTTTACGGTCAAGCCGACGCATAAGGCGGTGAAGAGTTACTACGCCGCACTGGCTACGTACGCGGAGCAGAGCGTCGAACACGAAGGGGCGCTGCGGTCGGCCTTTTTGAACCTGCTGGCCGATACCGGGCGGAAGGTGGGGTGGACGCTGATCCCGGAACTGTCGCTGGAGGCGAACGGGCAGCAGATCCGGCCGGATGGGACGTTTCGGGACGAATTCACGATCGAGCGGGGGTACTGGGAGGCGAAGGACACCGACGACGACCTCGAAGCGGAGATCAAGAAGAAGATCAAGCGCGGGTACCGGCTGACGAACACGATCTTCGAGGACACGCGCGAGGGGCGGCTGTATCAGGACGGCAAGCCGGAGATGATCGCGAATCTTCGCGATCCGCAACAGCTCTGCGATCTGCTCAACGCGTTCTTTTCGCACACGGAGCCGGCCCACGAAGACTTCAGCAAGGCGGTGGAGGAGTTCAAGCAGCGGGTGCCGGACCTGGCCCGGGGGCTGGTGGCGCTAATCGAGCAGGCCCACAAGGGGAACCGGCGATTCATCGAGGCGTTCGGGAATTTCCACGACCTGTGCAAGCAGTCGCTGAACCCGAATCTGAGCACGGGCGCGGTGGACGAGATGCTGGTGCAGCACCTGCTCACGGAGCGGCTGATCCGGACGGTTTTCGACTCGCAGGATTTCACGCGGCGGAACGTGATCGCGGCCGAGATCGAGAAGGTGATCGACGCGCTGGTGAGCCAATCGTTCAACCGGCACGAGTACCTGAAGCGTCTGGACCGGTTCTACGTTGCGATCGAGCATGCGGCCCGGACGATCAGCGGGTTTGCCGAGAAGCAGCACTTCCTGAACGTGGTCTACGAACGGTTTTTCCAGGGCTACTCGGTGAAGGTGGCGGACACGCACGGGATCATCTACACGCCGCAGGAGATCGTGGATTTCATGTGTGCGTCGGTGGGGGAGGTGCTGGAGCAGGAGTTCGGCAAGAAGCTGGGCGACCCCGGGGTAAACATTCTGGACCCGTGCACGGGGACGGGGAACTTCATCGTGAACCTGATGCGGCGGATCCCGAAGCGGAGTCTGCCGCGGATGTACCGGGAGCAGCTTTTCGCAAACGAGGTGATGCTGCTTCCGTACTACATTGCGGCGTTGAACATCGAGCACGCGTACTACGAGCGGACGGGTCAGTACGAGGCGTTCGAGGGTTTGTGCTTCGTGGACACGCTGGACCTGGCGGAGGGGCCGCAGCAGACGTTCGGGTTTATGGCGGAGGAGAACGTGCAGCGGGTCGAGCGTCAGCGGAAGGCGCCGATCACGGTGATCATCGGGAATCCGCCGTATAACGCGAAACAACTGAACGAAAACGACAACAACAAGAATCGGAAATACGCGGTTGTCGACGGACGTGTTCGTGCAACGTACTCAAAAGACTCTGCGGCCACGAGCCGCATCGCGCTCCAGGACATGTATGTGAAGTTCTTCCGGTGGGCCATTGACCGGCTAGGTAGTCGAAACGGTATCGTCTGCCTCGTGTCAAACAACGGTTTCGTGGACAAACTCGCATTTGACGGGATGCGCAAGCATCTAAGTACGGATTTTACATCGGTCTATCACGTCGATTTGCACGGCGATGTGCGCGATAACCCTAGACTCAGCGGTACTACACACAATGTGTTTGGGATACAGATCGGCGTCGGCATCACTGTGGCCGCACGAACGGCGCGTCAAGGTAATACCGATCTTCTTTACTACCGAGTACCCGAGAATTGGCGTCGGGAAGAGAAACTCGCCTGGCTGCGTTCCCGCGAATCTGTGGGGCGTGTCGAATGGACGGCCATCACGCCAGACTCGACGCATACATGGATAGTCCCCAAATCCACGGACGCTTTTTCCTCCTTTGTTTCGCTGGGCAGCAAAGAGGGAAAGGCGAGCAAAAACCCGGCGGTCGAGGTGGTCTTCAAGATATACAGCAGAGGGGTGGCTACGTGTCGTGATGATGTCGTCTACGACTTCTGCGCCAGAGCGCTTAAGAAGCGTGTCCGTGGAGCTATCCAGAAATACAACGCGGAGGTCCATCGCTATCGAGCCGAAGGACTTCCGGATGATGTAGATTCATTTGTCTCGTACGACGCGCTCAGTTGGAGCATGGGGCTCAAGAACAAGTTGCGGCACGGCACTCTCGCCGAATTCCAGCCCATGAAGGTACGCCCCGTGTTGTATCGACCGTTCTGTCACCGGTTCTTGTTCCTTGACAGAGTGATGAACGAGGCAATATACCAGTTTGCGCATATCTTTCCGGATGAGCCGAGTGAGGCGAACAACCGCGTCATCGTCGTCGGAGTGTACGGTCGCAAGCCGTTCTCGGTTTTTGCTAGCGATCGGATCACGGACCTGAACTTCTACGCCGACCCGGCGCAGTGCTTCCCGTTCTACGTCTACGACGAAGACGGCACGAATCGTCGGGAGAACGTGACGGACTGGGCGTTGAAGCACTTTCGGGAGCACTACGGGGACGCGGGGATCGGGAAGTGGGACATTTTCTATTACGTGTACGGGGTGCTGCACCATCCGGGGTATCGGGCGAAGTTCGCGGACAACCTGAAGCGGGAGCTGCCGCGGATACCGCTGGCGCCGGGGGTGGGCGATGAGGGGGGCGCGGGTGAGGGAGGGGTTTGCCGCAGGCGACCGCTTCCTCACGGGCGCGGCTCGGAACGCGACGATGCACCGCTTGCTGACGAGCGCGGCTCGGAAGGGCACGATGGGCCGCTTCCTGACGGGCGCGGCTCGGAAGGGCACGATGGGCCGCTTGCTGATCCCGAGCATCGGGACGGCTCGGGACGTCACGATGCACCGCTTCCTGACGGGCGCGGCTCGGAACGGAGGGGGGCGGCGGGGGGTACGGACAGGTCGAGCGGGTTCTGGGCGTTTTCGGAGGCGGGGCGGCGGCTGGCGGAGCTGCACGTGGGGTACGAGTCGGTGAGGCCGTGGGGGCTGGAGTGGATCGAGACGGCCGGTGAGCCGCTGAGCTATCGCGTCGAGAAGATGCGGCTGAGTAAGGACAAGAAATCGATCGAGGTGAATGAGTCGCTGACGCTGGCGGGGATACCGGCCGAGGTGTTCGAGTACCGGCTGGGCAATCGCAGCGCGCTGGAGTGGGTGATCGATCAGTACCGGGTGAAAGAAGACAAGCGGTCGGGCATCCGGTCAGACCCGAACAATCCCGAGGACCCGGAGTACATCGTGCGGCTGGTGGGGCAGGTGGTGCGGGTGAGCGTGGAGACGGTGAAGATCGTGAAGGGGCTGCCGGAGGGGGAGGGTGGCGAGTCTTGACCGGACGTTGCACGGGTCCGCTGCGCGGACCCATGCCACCCGCCGAGAAACGGCTTGATCCACAGATGACACCGAGAACACAGAACATGCTCACGCGAGGGTGAGCATGGCACCCAACTACTCGGCGATGGCACTGGCGGGCGAGCCGCCAGTGGCACCCGGCGCGGGTCTGCTGGGCGGAGGCATGGCACCCGCCGAAAAACGGCTTGATCCACAGATGACACAGAGGGCACAGAACATGCTCACGCGAGCGTGAGCATGGCACCCAACCACCCGGCGATAGCACTGGCGGGCAAGCCGCTAGTGGCAGCCGGCGTCCGCGCGAGCTGAAGCTCGCGGCTCGGGCAACGGCAGACACACACTGGCGGGCGAGCCGCCAGTGGCACCCGGCGACCCAGGCCGCGCGAGCTGAAGCTCGCGGCTCGGGAAACGGCAGAGTCATCCTGGAACTGGTATGAGTTTCGAGACGTGCTGCACCAAACAGATACCTAGCGCTGAATGGGCCAAAGTGCTCGACGCAGGGCGGATCACTCCGGGTATACTGGTAGGCCACGGTCAGAACTGAGTGTCGGGGCGAAGTCGGTGGGCTCAGTGGGGAGCCGGTGGGCTCATTGGGAAGCCGGTGGGCTCAGTGGTTGGTGTACGACATTTCTGCTGTCGGGAGTGTTGTCATGGTGACGCAGGGGAGCGATGGGGCGCCGGAAGCTCGGGGCGCGGAGACCAGGTGGTCGGCCGGTCGGGCGGGTGACGGCGGGATGCGGATCGGGCCGTACAAGACGCTGGGCGTGCTGGGCGAGGGCGGGTTCGGAGTGGTGTACCTGGCCGAGCAGAGCGAGCCGATCCGGCGTCGTGTGGCGTTGAAGGTGATCAAGCCGGGGATGGACAGCCGGGCGGTGATCGCGCGGTTCGAGGCGGAGCGTCAGGCGTTGGCGTTGATGGACCACCCCAACGTGGCCAAGGTGTACGACGCGGGGGCGACGGAGCAGGGCCGGCCGTACTTCGTGATGGAGCACGTCACGGGCGAGCCGATCACGGAGCACTGCGATCGGCATCGTCTGACGGTCAACGAGCGGCTGGAGCTGTTCGTTCAGGTCTGCGAGGCGGTGCAGCACGCCCATCAGAAGGGCGTGATCCATCGGGACATCAAGCCGAGCAACATTCTGGTGACGATGCGGGACGGGAAGGCGATCCCGAAGATCATCGACTTCGGGGTGGCCAAGGCGATCAGCCAGCCGCTGACGGAGAAGACGGTGTACACGCAACAGGGGCAGCTGATCGGGACGCCGTCGTACATGAGCCCGGAACAGGTGGAGATGACCATCCAGGACATCGACACCCGGACGGACATCTACTCGCTGGGTGTGCTGCTGTACGAGCTGCTGACCGGGTCGCTGCCGTTCAATCGGGCGTCACTCAAGGAGGCGCCGTTCGGCGAGGTTCAGAGGATCATCCGGGAGGTGGAGCCGCCGAAGCCGAGCGCGAAACTGAGAGGCGCGGTCACGCCGGGCGGTGATGAGACTCTGAAACAGGCAGCGCGGAACCGGCGGTCCGAACCGCGGGGTCTGTCGCGTGATTTGCGCGGCGACCTGGACGACATCACGCGGAAGGCCCTGGAGAAGGAGCGGACGAGGCGGTACCAGTCGGCGTTCGAGCTGGCGGACGACATCCGGCGTCACCTGAGGCACGAGCCGGTGTTGGCAGGCCCACCCGGGGCGGGGTACCGGCTGAGGAAGTTCGTCCGCAGGCACCGGGCGGTGGCAGCGGGGACGGCGGCGGTGGCGGTGGCGCTCCTGGCCGGGACCATCGTGAGCACGTGGCAGGCGTATCGTGCGAGGGAGGCCGAGGGTCTCGCGGGGGAGCGGCTGGTCGAGGCGGAAAGCGAGGCGGCGAAGGCCCGTGCGGTGCTCGATTTCCTTCGGGGCATGATGACATCGGCCGATCCGGAGGTGGACGGTCAGGACGTGCGTGTAGTGGAGGTGCTGGACAGGGCGGCGCAGGAGCTGCGTGCGGGGGCGGTGGCCGAGCCCGAGATCGAGGCGGCGGTGCGGACGGCGATCGGGGCGACGTACCTGGGTCTGGGGCGGCTGGATGCGGCGGAGGCGCAGTTGCGCAGGGCGCTGGAGATGCGCATCGGGCTTCTGGGGGAGAAGCACGCCGACGTAGCGGAAACGCTGTTTGATCTGGCATGGCTGCTGAAGGAGCGGGGGGACCTGGCAGAAGCGGAAACGACGTACCGGCGGTGCCTGGCCATCCGTCGTGAGACTCTGGGCGGCGAGCATGCGCAGGTGATGGAGACGAAGCACGACCTGGGGATCGTGCTGCTGGAGAATGGGGAGCTGGACCAGGCGGAGGGGCTGCTTCGGGAGGTTCTGGAGGTGAGGCGTCGTCGCAAAGGCGACACGGATTCGGAAACGGCGACGACGATGACGGTGCTGGGAGAGCTGCTGAGGAGGCGGGGAGATTACGACAAGGCGGAGGCGATGCACCGGGAGGCGTTGAGAATCTACCGCAGTGTGCACGGTCAGCAGCACAGCACGGTGGCCCGGGCCTCGAGCAACCTGGCGTCGGTGCTGCGTCAGCTGGGGCGATTGGAGGAGGCGGAGGCTCTGGCCCGGGAAGCGCTGGAGATTCGCCGAGTCCAGTGCGGAGAGAAGCACTCGACGGTGGCATCAAGCCTGGTGACGCTGGCGGTGATCCTCAGCGATAACGGGCGCTACGAGGAGGCGGAACCGCTGCTGCGTGAGGCGCTGACGATCTATCGAGGGACGCACGGCGAGTTGCACTCGTATGTGGCGGGTACGCGGCTCCGGCTGGCGGAGGTGCTGGACAACGAAGGCGACAGCACGGCGGCGGCCGAGGAGTTTACGGCGGTGATCGAGATGTATGCCGCAGTGGACGGGCCGGAGCATTGGCACGTGGCCAACGCGCGCAGCGGGTACGGCGCCTGTCTCATGCGTTTGGGTCGGCTCGAGGAGGCGGAACGGGAGCTGCTCGGCGCCCAGGAGGTTCTGTCGGCGGCCGGTCTTGCGGGCGTGGCGCAGACCAATGCGTCCCGACTGGCCGATCTCTACACGGCATGGGGCAAGGAGGCGGACGCGGCCCGGTGGCAGGCGCTGGCCTCCTCGGATGAGCCGGCGGAGGGCCATTGACGAGCGAGGGCACGGCAGCAACTCGAGGCGCACGCGACGCCGGCCGGCGAGGTTGCGTCGGACTAAGACTTGGGCTACGCGCCGGTGCGTCTCGGCGCTGCAGGTGGATCGTACGGCGCCCGGAGCGTCCTACTTGACGACGTAGGTGTCGCCGCACTCGGCCAGGCGCATGGCCACCTCCATCGGCAGGACGTCGGGGGGGTTATCGTTGCCGTGGGGCCCGCTGGCGACGAAGTCTTCGGTGTCCTGGGTCCAGTCGATTCCCGCCCTGCTCTGAATCGTAAGACGCTCGGCTATCCAGTTGATGATTTTCTCGTTCGTGGTCATGTGTTTCTCCATTCTTTCTGAAGTGCGGTTTTCGGTTGGCCCAGATAGCGAGTGGGCAAACTCCCGAGTAGTGTACACGGTTTCGTCGGGTTATGGAAGGCAGTGAAATGGCACTCCAATTGGGTCGGCCAGACCCCGCCGGGGGTTAAAGGGGGCGATGGCGGCGTGCCCTCGTTTCGAGGTTACGCGTGCCAGACGGGGGGGATCGCAGGTCAGCGTCGGCTGGTCGCGGCGTCGCGTCTGTTAGACTACGACTTTAATCCACCTTCCGCGAGCGAAGCGGGCGGCGGCGAGGGCGGCGCGGAGGGTGAAGTCGGCGCACATGGCCAGCCAGGCGCCATAGAGACCCCAGCCCAGGACCACGCCGAGCCACCAGGCCAGCGGCAGGCGCAACAGGGTGACGCCGACAAAGTTGATCAGCAGGGGGAAGCGGGTGTCGCCGGCGCCTCGCAGGGCGCCGGTGAACACGATGCAAATGGCCAGCAGGGGCTGGAACCAAGCCAGGATGCGGAACGGCCCGACGCCGACTTCATGGACCAGCGTATCGTGGTGCATCAGGGCGAACAAAAGCCGGGCTCCGAAGAAGAAGCCCACGGCCACGAGGAGGGCGAGCAAGCCACACTGCAAGGCGGCCTCTTGCCCGGATCGGCGAGCGCGCACCGGTTTCTCGGCGCCGAGGTTCTGGCCGATCATGGTGGCGGCGGCGATGGACCAGGCGGTGGCGGGCAGGTAGACGAGGGCCTCGAGGCGCACGCCGATCATGTGGGCGGCGTAGTAGGCGATCTGGGTCTCACCGGTGCCGAGCCGGGCGACGACCATGAGGAAGAGGAACTGGCCGGTCCACATGACGGCGCCGTCGGCGGCGGCGGGCAGGCCGATCCGGAAGATACGGTTGGTGATCTCGCGGCGCAGCGGCAGTGCGGACCAGTGCAACCGCAGAGGCCCGGGCCTGCGGATCAGGACACCGATCATGATCAGACCGCCCAGCACTCGGGCGGCGACGGTTCCCAGGACGATGCCCAGCACGCCCATCGTCGGAAACGGCCCGACACCGAAGACAAGCGCGGCCGACAGCAGAGCGTTGAAGACGTTGACCAGAGCAAAGATCTTCAGGGGGGTGCGGGTGTCGCCGGCACCGCGGAGGGCGGCCGACCCGACCAACGTCAGGCTGGTGAAGGTCAGGGCGAGCGAGTCGAGACGGAGGTACATGACGGTGATTCGGTAGGTCTCGCCGGTCATGTCCTGGAGGCGTGCGAAGCTGGGGGCCAGGAGAAAGATGAGAGCGGAGAAGCCGATCCCGCTGAGGACGGAGAGTGACATGGACTGGTTGGTGAAGTGGTTGGCCTCGGTGTCGTTGCGGGCGCCGATGCTGCGGGCGACGAGCGCAGTGGTGCCGGTGGCGACGAGGGCGAAGAGCATGGAGGCCAGCCACTCGACGTAGGAGGCGAAGCCGACGGCGGCGGTGGCCTCCTTGCTGATCTGCCCGGCCAGGAAGGTGTCGACCAGGGCGACGAAAGAATGCAGGAGCTGTTCGCCCAGGACGGGCAGGGCGAGCCATAAGACAGTTCGACGGATGCCGCCGGTGGTGATGCCGCTTGCGGGCTTGCAGGTGGTCATGCTGCTGGCGCCTGCGGGGTGAAGGGTGGGCGGCGCGCGTCTTCGTCGTCCGGGGCGGACCGGCAATCGGGGCGCGATGCAAGCGTGTTCCGGTTCCGGCGGTGGGCTGCGGTGATCGAGGCGGGCGAGGACGGCATGGGCGGAATTTAGCCCTTACCCCTGTGGCGGTCAATTTGCAGGCGTATCGGCGGCGTTGGGGGGTGGGTGAACCTCTGGAGTGTTGCACGGGTGGCGCTTCGCGCGGTCAACTGAATGGCGAATTGCGAATAGCGAATAGCGAATTGGGGACTGCCAGAGGCCCCGGCGGGCGTTGAGGCCTGTGGGCTTGGTTGTGTCAGGAGAGGAGCCAGAGGGAGACGGCGCCGATGAGGGCGAGGGCCTGGAGGCCGAGGGTGGCGACGGCGGCGATGGCGAAGGCGCGGTCGGGGGCCTTGGCGAGGGCGGTGGCAGAGTAGCCGATCGCTACCGGTGTGCCGACGAGAATCGCGCCCGGACCGAGCGGTGCCAGGGGATGCCCTCAGCAGAAGGTGGCGGCCATGGCGACGCCGGCGGCCGGAAGAAAGGCGAGGAGCAGAGCGATTTTGCCGGACATCGTGGTTCTCCGGTTCGTGCGGGCCGTGGTTGCTGCCGGTGACGGCCGTTCCTGTCTGGTTGTAGGGGTGTGGTGGGCAGGAAGTCAAACGCGAGGTTGGGGCGTGGGTCGCGCGTGGGGCGGTCTGTCCGTGTGTTCGGCGATTCCTTACTTGTGCGGGTGGTGCGGAGGCGGAGGTGTGGGCGTGGCGCTGGCCGGCAGCGGGGCGTGTCGGGCATCAACCTGTGCGGGGATTGCGGGTACAATGGCGGGAGCATGTCTGGTCAATGCGTGGAATGCGGGGAGTCGGGATGATCCGCAGAGGCGTCATTGTGGTTTTGACGCTTGCGAGCTTGGCAATGCTGGTGCTGGAGGTTGCCAGCTTCGCGTGTCGGTCCCCATATCCGTGGGCGGAGCCGTGGCGGTGGGAGGGCACGAGATACGATGTGGGCTCCTCTATGCTTACAACAGCATTGAGGCTTCCTGGGTCGGATTTCGGGGGCGCCATGACCTTGCCTCATAGCGTCCAGGGTGCTCTCAAGTTGTCTGACCTTGGGGAGCGTGGCATATTGGGGATCTATTTGTGTCGGGGGCGCTTCGCTGTCGGATACGTTGACCTTGCTCCGACACAGACAATTCGCCGTTCCAGCTCTGTGGTCACCCTCGACGGCCGCCTATTGGCATTTGAGAACTGGTGGGTGGGCCTACCGAAACCGGCCGCGCCGTTGCATGTGCTGGCAGTGCGTGGTGCGTCGTGGGTCCCGTTGGCGCTCCTTGCCGCGTATCCTGCCGTTGCGTTCGTGTGCGGACCGGTGCGGCGCTGGCGTCGTCGGCGGAAGGGGCGGTGCGTGAGGTGCGGGTATGATCTGACGGGGAATGTGTCGGGGGTGTGTCCGGAGTGTGGGGAGCGCAGATGAACGTCGTCGTGATGAGCGTCGCCTACATCGATCCCGGCCCGGGCGTGCTGCCCGTGGGCGCGTGCGTGGTCGGGGTGGCGGCGTCGGTGGCGGCGATCTGGGGCTCGCAGCGATGGCGCCCGTGGTGGGTCTTTCGGCTCGTCGGCGCGTGTACGCTGATGACTATGGTCGCTGCCGTACTGGTGTCGCACTATCGCCTGTTGGCGGTGGCCGCTCTGGCGGCGATGGTGAATGCGGCCGTCTCGGGGTGGATGACGTACCGTCGGCGCCCGGCCCTCTACGGCAGGCTTGAAGCTGGTCGGTGTCTGCACTGTGGCTACGATCTGACGGGGAACGTGTCGGGGGTGTGTCCGGAATGCGGGGAGGGGGCATGATTCGGCGGATCGTCGCGTACGCTCTGTTGCTGGCCACCTTGGCCGCCGTGCTCCTGGGGGTGGCCTACGAGCCTGTTGCATCCATTGCATTCGGGGGGTTTCTGGCGTACGTGTTCGTCGCAGCCACCCTGACGCGAGTAGGTGCATCACGGCTCAACTCGAGGATCAGGGCCGTGGCAACCGCTTTCTCGGCAGGTATCCTGGCCGTATGGGCACTGAGCCTTATGGTGTACGTCCGAATCCCATATAGCAGTGCTCGGGCGTGGGCCGTCGGGGAAGGGGCATTCATCCACCACTCAGGCGTGGACTTTGACGGGGGACCATTACGTACCAGAGCACGCTGGGAACCGAGCGACCGGGTCTGGGAGTTGGGCAATACCATTACTATGATGAGTTGGAGTGGCGGGCGGGTTGGGATCGTCGAGTATTATCCGGTCTGGCCGTTTGCGATTGCCTTGACTCTCCCCACCGCGGCGCTGTGGATCATGCGCCGCAGGCGCTTCGCGGCTGGGCACTGTCAGATCTGTGGGTATGATTTGACGGGGAACGTGTCGGGGGTGTGTCCGGAGTGTGGGGCCGAAGTTGGACAGGGGCGAGGTGGGCGAGGCGGTGGTAGTCGGTCGGGCTAGGTGCGCTCGAGGAGGGTGGCGGCTTCTTCTACGGCTTCTTCGGGAGTGGTGACGGAGAAGACGGGGGCGGTGTCTTGGTAGGGGTCGAGCGCGCGGCCGGGGTCGAAGTTCAGGAGGATGAGCGGCTTGGCGTTCTTGGCGGCCAGGGCGACTTCGGAGAGGGTGCCGGCGCCGCCGGGGCAGGCGATGACGACGTCGCTGGAGAGGACGTTGATGAGATTGCGGGCGTCGCCCAGGCCGGTGACGATGGCGTAGTCCAGGTCGGGTGAGGCGGCGCGGGTGTCGCGGTCGGGCAGGATGCCGATGACGGTTCCGCCGGCCTGTCGGGCGCCGGCGGCCGACGCGGCCATGACGCCGGCGTTGCGCCCGCCGTTGAGCAGAACCCAGCCGCGCTGAGCGATCAGCGTGCCGAGGCGGCGGGCCAGGTCGATGACGTCTTCGCTGACGTCGGCTCCGCCCATGACTCCGACGACGGGCTTGCGCATGAAGGTTCTCCGTTGAGTGGCGTGGCGCTGCCACCGGCTCGGGGGAGTGTACCTTGTTGGGTAAGGGCGTTCCACGGGTCAGCTTCGCTGACCCATGCCACCCGCCGCTGCACCGGTCGAGAAGCCCGGCTGAAGCCGGCTGGCGGAAGAAGACTGATGGAGAGGGGCCGGCCACCACCAACTGGAAGTTGGTGGCAAAGGCCGGTCGGCTGAAGCCGACCAAACGGGTGGCGTGAAGGCCGGGCCTGGGGCACCTCCGGTGTACTCGCCGGCCCGTGGACCGCGCCGCTGGACGGGTCAGCCTCACTGCCCCAGGCCACCTGCCGTGGCGCTCCACGGGTCAGCTTCGCTGACCCATGCCACCCACCGGAAGCGTTTCCGTCGCCCCTCGGGGGCTCTGTTTCAAAAACTACGCCCGATTCCCCAGGGCTTGCCAAGATTTCGCATGTAGCGATGGGGGATACTGCGTGAACCTGTTTCCGCGGAGCGAGTTGCGCATAAGGCCGGGAGTCGCGTTTCTTGTCTGCCGCCCCTCCGGGGCTAATGTGCGGAAACGCACCGCATACCAGGGGTTGG
>DATKXO010000134.1:0-2978 GCA_035528995.1 Phycisphaerae bacterium
GGTAGCGGACGTTGTGCGGGTTCGGGGGGATGAGCAACGGGAGCTGCTCGGCAATGGTCAGCCCATAGACCTCCAGACGGCTGACCTTCTTCGGGTTGTTCGTCAGGATGCGGAGCTTGGTCAGGCCCAGGTCGCGGCAGATCTGGGCCCCGACGCCGTAGTCCCGCCGGTCAACCGGCAGATCGAGTTCCAGGTTTGCCTCCACCGTGTCCAGACCCTCGTCCTGCAGCTTGTACGCCCGAAGCTTGTTGTGCAGCCCGATGCCACGTCCCTCCTGACGCAGGTAGACCACCGCACCCTTGCCGGCCGCCTGGACGCGTCGCATCGCCTCGCGAAGCTGCTCGCCGCAGTCGCACCGCGACGAGTGGAACACGTGACCGGTCATGCATTCGCACTCCACGCGAACCAGCACCGGCTCCGAGTGCATCACCGGTCGCCCCTGATCGTCCTGCTGGCCCACGCCGCCGTAGCACAGGGCCAGATGCGGCTCCGCGTCGACGGGCGTGCGGTACTCGATCAGCATGAAGTCGCCGAACTCCGTCGGGAAATCGATGGTCTCCCCACGCTGAACGAACTGCTCGTGCTTCTGGCGGTGCTCGATGATCGACGCCACCGTGTACATGTTCAGCCCGCGCTCGGCCGCGAACCGGGTCAGTTCCGGCACCCGGGCCATCGTGCCGTCCGGGTTCATGATCTCGATCAGAACCGCCATGGGCAGCAGCCCCGCCAGGTTCATCAGGTCCACCGAGCCCTCGGTCTGACCGGCCCGCACCAGCACGCCTCCCTCACGTGCCATGAGCGGGTTCACGTGCCCGGGTCGAACCAGATCGGCCGGCTGCGTGTCCGGGGCGCAGGCCACCTCGATCGTCTTGCACCGGTCCGCCGTCGAGACCCCCGTGCTCACGCCGAACCGGGGGTGGCCGTCGATGGTCACGGTGAAGGCCGTTCCGAAGCTCGACGTGTTCTGCGAGGTCTGCGGATGAAGGTTGAGTTCCTCGCAGCGCTTCTGCGTCAGGGGCAGGCACAACACGCCGCGACCGTGGTGCAGCATGAAGTTGATGATTTCCGGCGTGATCTTCTGGGCGGCCACGACCAGGTCGCCCTCGTTCTCGCGATCCTCGTCATCGACCAGAATGATCATCTTGCCGGCGCGCAGGTCCTCGAGCGCCTGCTCGATAGGGCTGAACGGACCGTTCTTCATGGTGTTTTGCTCTTTGTCCGACTCTCGTTTGCTGTCCCGCTGCACCCGTCGG
Organism: Phycisphaerae bacterium; assembly: GCA_035528995.1. Lineage (GTDB taxonomy): Bacteria > Planctomycetota > Phycisphaerae > UBA1845 > UBA1845 > DATKXO01. The sequence goes on from DATKXO010000134.1 coordinate 1,254, forward strand.
GCGAACCGATCGCCAATCCGCGGGTGATCCAGGGTAGCGCCATCCGGGACGCCGGCCGCCCGAACGCAGACCGGCACACCCCCCGCACAATCACTGGCAAATCAGGCGCCAGCGACCGCACGGCAATCCCAGCATATTCTACCGGGGTTCTGCTCGCCCCTGAAGGCTCCGTCACATCGCTCCCCCAATCACCGATCGGGTAACTCGTGCAATCCACGCAGCAGATCAAAGCGCATGCCGACGCCGAACGACTGGGTTTTACAGCGTTGCTTTGAGCATGGCCGCCACTTAGCATACACGTCCAGTGCGGGATAGCTTCTTATGCGAAAGACAGCTCGCCTCGGTTGGCCCAACAAGATCACCATCGGCCGGTTGATTCTGATCGGCCCGTTCGCGGTCTGCCTGCTGCACCTGGATGAGCCGGACAGCAATCGGCTTCGGTGGGCGGCCGTCACCATCTTCGCCGTGATGGCCATCAGCGACGCACTCGACGGGCAGCTCGCCCGGTACCTCGGGGCCGTCACCAATCTGGGCCGCTTCCTCGACGCGGCCGCGGACTACATGATGACCACCGCCGCCCTGCCCATCCTGTGCGTCATCGGGGTTCGGGGCCTGGCCGACTCGGGGGCGGACCCGGTCCTGAGCCTTCCCTGGTGGGCGGCCACCATCGCCATCGGCAAAGACGTGTTGGTCACTGCCGGCGTGTCTTCGATCTACCTCTCGACGCGCCGGTTCTTCAGCGTCGCCCGCCCGCTTGGCAAGGCCTGCCGGGACGTGCAGTTTGCCCTGGTCTTGAGCATGCTGCTCTGGCCGAGCCTGCCCCACTGGCTTGCAGGTCTGCCCAAGCTGCTCTGGTACCTGGCCACCATCCTTGCGCTGGGCGCGACGCTCGATTACATCAGGTTGGGCACCCGGTATGCTGCAACCGCGGCGGCGGAGAAGCCTGGTTCGGCCGGCTGATGTGGTCAGACCTGCTGGGCCGGGTCCTTCCGCTCGTTTCAGGGCGTCGCGCCGACGGGTTTGGGCAGCAGGCCGGGGCGCTTGGCGGCCCGGACCAGGGCGGCCAGGTCCTCGGCCCGAATGGCCCCCGCCCGAGCGTGATAGGTCTCGTCCGGGCGGACGATCAGGAAGGCCGGCGCCCGATCGATCCGATACCGACGCATCAGCGCCCGGTTGCCCGGCACCGAAAAGTCCAGCCGACAGTTGATCGTGTCGGCGAACAGGGCCCCCACGTCGCCCCGCTCCAGCATCTGGGACATGCGGCTCGACTCTTCCGAGTACAACGACTGGAAGAACACGAAGAGATTCACTCCCCGGTTGCGGGCGTGCGCCGCCGCCCGCGAGAACTCCGCGTACCACCTGTACTCCGGCCGCGACTCCGCCCGCGATTCCGTCGGTTCGATCCGAGTCCCCGCCGGCCGCTTCCCCGGGGCCTTGGCGGAGCTGACCCAGCGGACGATCTGCTCGGCCGTCATCGGCCCGGTGTGGTCATGGTAGGTCCCGTCCCGGTGGACCAGGATCAGGGCCGGCACTCCCGTGACGCCGTACTCCCGCACGTGCGTCCGGTTCGGCAGGTAGGCCGTGTCCAGCAGACAGTTCACCGTCTCAGTGAAGTGCCGGGCCACCTCGGGACGGTTCAGCAGCGTGGCCAGCAGTTCGTTCGACTCCGACGACAGCCACCACTTGTAGACGATGAACAGCTCCCGGTTCTGCTTGACCGCCAGC
>DATKXO010000135.1:0-2197 GCA_035528995.1 Phycisphaerae bacterium
TTCTATGTCGGCCCTTGGGACGCCATCCGCTTCCAGGCCAAGGTAGACGCCAACACCGCGACGATCTCCGTTCGCGGGCGGGCGAAATGAGGTACTCGACCATGAAAAAGGCACTTGGGCTCTTCGCCGGCTTCGTCCTGGGGCTGGGCGCCGTCCTGACGCTGGCCGGCAATCACGGGATACGGGGAGGGGCCGGGTCGGGCATGATAACCATCGCCCCGGCCGACGCCCCCACCCGCTACCGGAGCGGCGCGACGCTCTGCCTGAACGGGACGAACGACGCCGCGCGGATTCAGGCGCTGTTCGACGAGGTCGCCGCCGAGGCCGGCTCGTCGGCGGGCGTGGCGTTCGAGATCGGGCCGGGGACCGTCGTCCTGGAGTCCGGCCTGTCCCTGGCCGTCCCGTTCACACTCGCCGGGTCGGGGGCCCACGTAACGCGGCTCGCGCCAACTGCCGCGCTCACGGGCCACATGTTCACGTTCGCTGCCGACCCGGTAGCGGCGGCGCTCTCGATGGTGAGGGACCTAAAGGTCGATGGTGCGAACATCCCCACGGGCTACGCCGCGTTCTTCCAGCAGCGGACGGCCGGTGCGAACAACGGCCACAGGGACGTGCAGTTCCGCGACTGCTGGATCAACCAGGTGCCGGCGGGCGCCTACGCCCACATTCTCCAGGACGGCTGGAACGCGACGTTCGAGCACATGACGTGGGAGAACGGGGAAGGCACCTGCGTTTACTTCGACATCGCGGCGGGGGGTGATTTCACGGGGTGCTGGCTCGATCGGTGCTGGACACTGCAACAGGGCCCGCTCATCGGCCACGCGACCTCGACGGGGACGCTGGCGAACCTCAAGATCACCAACTGCATCACGATGGGCAGGATGTCCCCGAAAGCCACGACGCACCATATCAACGCGCCCTACCCCAGCGCGCTCACGATCATCGGGAACCACTTCTCTCCGGCGTTCAACGCCGACGGCACGCTGGACGTCATCCACCTGGACTACACGCAGTTGTCCGCGAGGCTCGAAGCGAAGGTTGTCATCATGGGGAACATTTTCTCCCCGTACGACCGTGCGGCCGCCTCGATCCGCATCAAGGGGGACACCGCGGCCCGGTTGCTCACGGACTTCCTCGTCGCGAACAACAAGTTCATGGCGAACACCGGCGCCGTCGGCTGCATCGTGGCGGACACCTGCACACTGGCCTTCTCGGAGATCATCGGCAACGTCCTCGGCGTGGAATCGCCCGGCTACGGGGTCAACGTCGCGAACGGCGGCGGACTGGACTCGACGGTCGCCATCACGGGCAACCTCTGCATGACGAGCGGGAAGATGCTCGCCATGGGCACCACGATGTCCGGGCGAGTCACGGGCAACACGGGCTTGTACGGGCCCGGCTCCGGCGCTCCGGCGCACTCCGCCAGCTTCGTGTCCGCGGGCAACTTCTGGACCTCCAACGGCTCTCCCTACTCCATCAGCGACTGGAACAAGGCGACGAACTTCTCCCTGGGCGACGCCTCGATGTACGAGGGGCTGGCGACGATCAGCCACTCCGCCCGCAGCATCGTCGTCTGTCTGCCCGCGCTCACGCCCCCGGCGGGGCTCGCGGTGACCCTCAAAAAGGTCACCGCCGGCCACACGGCCCACATCGTACCGCCCGCCCTGGAGTACAAGGCGTCGTTGGCCTATACGAACGACGGGGCATCGGACGTGGTGACGGGCCTGTGGACCGCCGCCGTAACGGCGGGCATGCGCTTCGTCCCGGTCAACATCGACGGGGACGCGAACGTCACCATCGGAGCCTACGAGATCGCGTCGAAATCCGGCGACCTGGGCGGTGGATCGTACGCGCTGACGCTTGTCGGCGACATGACGGCCGCCGACCTGGCGTCCCGCATCGGCGTGGTGGTCTCGGGGACCATCGACGGGGCCTACATCTTCAGCGAGATGGACGCCCTCTACGACACCGCGACGTTCCGTTGGAACGGGACGAACTGGTCGATGGTGTCCAAGCTGATCGCGCCGTAGCAGGGAGTGCCGACATGGCCCGCAGCACAACGAACGACGACTCTCGAATCCCCAATGGCGGGCGGCTGCTCACCATGCGGATCGCCAGCGCCGTAATCGCGACGGCGGCCATTGCCAGTGCCGCTGGGGTGCTCAACCTCTGGCGCAACGACTCCCTGCGGGCGGCC
>DATKXO010000136.1:0-4692 GCA_035528995.1 Phycisphaerae bacterium
AATTGTCGGACAGCCTCGGACAAGCCGCCCGTGGCACCCCGCATCGAACATGCTCACGCGAGCGTGAGCATGCCACCCGCCGCACGGGCGGACAAGCCGCCCGTGGCACCCCAAACCGAATGCCGCCGGAAGTGTCACGGATCACCATTCGCCGGATCACCCGGCCGAGCTTGACGGCCGCGCTAGACTCGACCCAGAATAGCCGGCGTGCCGTGCACGAGTCAGCAAGGAGCGCAGGGATGATGGTCATGGCAAGAGTGCTCGCGTTGATGTGTCTTCTTCTGATGCCGACGCTGCTGGTGGGCTGCGCCGGCGGCGGTGGCGGGCCCGGCGGTGGTGGCGCCGGTTCGGGCGCCGACAATGCGAACGGCAACCCTGATCTGGTGGACGACGACCCGGACGCAGGTTCACCCGCGGACCGCGGTTGCGCGGGCGACCCTCCGGGGACCCGGGGAGCCAACGGCCTGCCCAACTACGGCCTGATCCCGGCTCCGGTCGTGCCGCGTTTCATTCGCGAGGGCGAGCGACCGGCGGAGGTCGACCTGTCCGAATACGTGCCCACTCCGTGCAGTCAGGGGGCGCTCAGTTCCTGCCTCGCCTGGGCAACCTCGTACGGTTTGGCGACTTACCTGGCCGCGGAAAACATCGACGGTTGGGTGGACCTGGACCGCTCGGACCGGCAGTTCAGCCCGACGTTCATCTTCAACCAGGCGAACGCCGTGCGGCTGGGTCGATCGGACGGCGACTCGTGCTCACAAGCCGGCATTTTCGCGACCGACGCGCTCGTCGTGCTGCGCGACACGGGCTGCGCCACCTGGCAGGACGTGCCCTACACCGTCGACGATTGCCAGGGCCAACCGGGCGAGGAAGTCCTGTCGCGGGCCGCTGATTTCAAGATCGGCTACTTCCGCTCGGTCGAGCGCGACGTGGCCACTATGCAGAGCTACCTGGAGCAGCGCATCCCCGTGGTGGTCGTTCTGTGGATCGACGAGGGCTTCAACTACCTAGCGCCCGGCGAAATCCTGGACACGTTCGACAAGGCCGGCAGCGTCACGCACGGCGTTCTGGTCGTCGGCTACGATGACGGCCTGGGGGCGATCAAGGTGCTGAACTCCTGGGGCACCGAATGGGGCGACGGGGGGTTCGGATTCATCTCCTATGAGGTTTGGGAGTCGATGGCCCACGAGGCCTACGTGGTCGGCCGGAAGCTCGTTACACCGTTGACGTCCGTGGGAGCGGCGTTGGCCGGAAAGGCCCGTCCCGTGCATCAGGAGATCGGCACCCGCTACTGCGCCGACAACCCCCTGCTCGACAGCGACGGCGACGGCTATCCCGACACGCTGGAGTTGGAGTTCGCCGCCTTCGGGCTGGACCCGTTGGTTCCGGACGACAATCCCGACCTGGTCGAGTTCGCTGACGCCGACGCCGACGGCTGGCCGAACGAGACAGAGACCGTCTTCGGCACCAACTCCCGAGACGCCCGCGACTTCCCCTTCGACTGCGACTATCAGTATCCGGACGACTTCTTCGATGACTTCACCAACGGCGGCGATACGCCGGGCGGCGCCGGCGGCGTCAGCTTCGCACCCGCCGTCAGCCTGCCCGTCAGCGGGTCCAGGCCGTACGGTCTGGTGTTGGACGACTTCGACGGGGACGGGCATCTCGATTTGGCCGTCAGCGGCGCCGGTTCGGGGGACCCCGGAAGGGTGGATTATCCCCTGGCCATCCTCACGAATGATCAGTCGGGCAATCTCGTCGCCCGGACGACGTCGTTCTTCGGCTTCGCGCTGAAGCTGGTCGGGGCGGCCGATCTGGACGGCGACGGTCAGCTCGACCTCCTGGCTGCCACGGCCGAGGACTTCCAGGTGTTCCGCGGCAACGGTGACGGAAGCTTCGGCTTCCCGGCCGAGTTGGGGATGGGCAGGACGGCCGACAACATAGTGCTGCGCGATCTCAACCGTGATGGTACCGTTGACCTGGCCGGCGTCGATCGGGCCGCAGACGAGGTCTACGTGGCCCTCAACAACGGTGACGGGTCCTTCGCCGCACGGCGCGTCGTGGCCAGCGGATTGAGCGCCCGGTCCGTCGCCGCCGAAGATCTGGACGGCGACGACTACCCCGACCTGGCGGTGATCAGCCGGTCTCCGGTCGGAGGCGTGGTGATCTTTCGCAACGACGGCCAAGCGGTCTTCGCGGACTCGGTCAGCGTCGAGGTGGGATTCGAGCCGGGCACATCGCCGGGCGATCTCGCTGTGGATGGCGGACCGCTGGGCGTGAGCATTGGCGATCTGGACGGTGACGGGGACGCCGACTTGGCCGTGCCGCGCCAAGGTGGGCTGGTCACCGTGCTGCTGAACAATGGGGCGTTGCAATTCGAGCTCGTTGCGGATGTCGGTATTCCTGTTCGGGCGAGCGGTCCGGACGCGAGCGTCCTCGGGCCGTACGAACTGAGCGTCGCCGACTTCGACGGTGACGGCCGCGCCGATCTGGGCACCGTAGTCGGACAGCGTACTGCCAATCAGGACGGGTCTACGTCCGTGACTACGACGCCCGCGGTGCTTTTGAACGGCGGTGATGGGACCGTTTGGGACGTGGTCCAGTTTCCCATCGCTTCTTCCGAGACCACGGACCCGGCGGATTTCGCGGACCGGCAGGCCGAGGTGAGGGCGGCGGACCTCGACGACGACGGCCGGGCCGACCTGATTGTGGAGAGCCTGAGTTCCGACGAGGTCTATCTGCTGGTCAACATCGCGGTGCCGTAGCCAGCGCCAGCTGATTGTCGACCACGGGTTCCCGGTCCTGGGATGTTTCTGCATGTGCCTATTCGCTTCCACGGCGTGCCGCGTGAGCCGCTGGCGGTCTCGTTCTCGGCGACTTGATTTCCTGCTCCCTTGACGAACTCCCGGTCCGACGGGTCGCCCAGGCCCCTGTTGCTGATCACTCGGGCGAGCCTGTCCATGGCACCAACCGGTCGTTTGCTTGCCACGCTGCAGCGGTGGCGACTAGAATAGTGGTTGGACCTACAAGAAACGGAGAGCGTCACTGGCCCACAGTGAGGGGGCGAGGAGCCCGACGAGGATGAGCGACCGGATCCAATGGCCCGAGGGGAAGGAGTTCGCGTTCACGGTTTTCGACGACTGCGACTCCCAAACCCTCGACAACGTGCCGCCGGTCTACGCCTTTCTCGCCGACCTCGGATTGCGGATCACAAAGTCCCTGTGGGTCTTCCCGGCGTCTGAGACCGAGGTGGCCAAGAACCCTGGCGCCACCTGCGACAATCGAGCCTACCTGGACTGGACACTGGAGCTCCAGGACCAGGGTTTCGAGATCGGCCTTCATAATGTCTCCTGCGCGACGTCCCAGCGCGAGCAGACGAGCCGGGGCATCGAGCGCTTCCGAGAGCTCTTCGGCCACTATCCGTACGTGGCGGCGAACCACACGGGCTGCCGCGAAGGAATCTACTGGGGGGATTACCGGCTCACGGGGCTACACCAGGCGTTTTACAATTTGCTCACCCGCAACAGGAACAAGGGTGTGCATCAGGGACACATCGAAGGCAGCGATCTGTTCTGGGGGGACATCTGCAAGGAGAAGGTCAAATACGTCCGGAACTTCGTGTTTGGCCGAGTCAATACACTGGGAGCCTGCCCCTATATGCCCTATCACGATCCGGACCGCCCGCATGTCAACTACTGGTTCGCGTCCTCCGAGGGCCCCGAGATCGGTTCCTTCAATGCCACGATCTGCGAACGAAATCAGGACCGCCTGGCGGCGGAGGGCGGCGCCTGCACCATGTACACCCATTTCGCCAAGGGTTTCGCCGAGGACGGCGGGCTCGAGGCGCGGTTCAAGTCACTGATGCGTCGCCTCAGCGACATGAACGGATGGTTCGTTCCCGTCGGAACGCTGCTGGATCACTTGATGGAAGCAAAGGGGGCTCATCAACTGACAGGCCGGGAGCGTAAACGGTTGGAACGGCGCTGGTTCTTGCATAGGTTCAAAACCGGCGGGAGCACGTGAGACGGCCCTTTCGCTGTGTGTTGGGGGGCCGACGAACCGCCTGCCAATGGGCTCGGCGTCGCAACCGCGCTGATCGGGAAGTCGAGCGGCATGCTCCATCCGTCCGGCCCCGGCTGCTTCCACCGGACGAGACGCTTGTCCGAACACCAGGAGGCCCCGGTCACCCCGACGGCCCCAACCGAGCCTGAGAAGGTGTGCTCGACTACGGACTGCCGGTCACGCTTGCCGCGAACCGGGGCAAATCCTATACTCGCGCCTGCACGGAGCCACCCGGGTGGTCGGTGGCGCTCCGGGCGGACCAGCGTCACGGATCGCGGATTTGGAGTGTGGGCGTGAGTGAACCCCAGGTCGAGGGCAAGACGGTGCAGTGCCGGCTGCTGGAACGCAGAGACGTGGGCGACGTCGGCAAGCTCATGGAACAGTTCCAGCATCCTATATGGGGGTTGACTGCGCGCTCACTGTATCGCGTGCTGTGCAACGACGCCTTGGCCCGCCAGCATGTCCTTATCGTTGTGACCGAAGAGCAGGGCATAGCAGTCCGTTGTAGAAGTCGGCTTTTCTGGGCTCCTCATGCTGCGCGCGGTGCGGGCGACGGGATCGCTGCGGATAGGAGGATCGGCCACAATGCCCGGACGGACAATGCCAAAGGGCGCCGCACAGGACGTAGCCGGG
>DATKXO010000137.1:0-13190 GCA_035528995.1 Phycisphaerae bacterium
TCGGCGGCCTCGGCGCCGACGCCGGTGACGGACAGGGCCAACAGGACGGCCAGGGCGGCGAGCAGGACGACGGCCAGGATGGCCAGGGCGGCGACGACGGCGGCGGCGATGACGACGTCGATGGCGGTGGAGCCTTCGACACCAACGGCGATCAGGGCGACGACAACGACGACGGCGGGTTCTTCGACACCAACGGCGGATTCGACGGCGACGGATTCGGCGGCGGGGCCTTCGACACCAACGGCGGAGAGTAGTCCCCAGACGCCGTACCGATCGCGAAACCGACGGTACGTTCCCATTGCCGGTCCGCTACCGTCCTCGGAACACAAACGCGCCCGCGCCGGCTCACAGCCGACGCGGGCACGAACAATTTCCCGTACTGTCCCCGGCGCCACCGCCCCTATTGAGCCGCCGTCGCGCTGGGTCGTTCCGCCGGCGACTGATAGTGCGTCACCTCACGCGTGTGCCAGGCCTTGCCGTCGAACGTCGTGTAAGCGGCCGTCGATTTGTAGAAATTGATCTTGGCCACCACCGGCGACAGCTTCCCGACGATGCCCACCACCTTCACCACCGCCTGCCGGATGTCCGGGTCCGGAATCAACATCGGGATGCCCATCCCCGCCATCGACACCATGCCCAGCACCACCGATAGCTGCTGGCCCAGGCCCCGTTTGTCGGTGAACGAGACCGAGGCGAACTTGCCTTCCGGCAGCAACGCCTCCGCCATGACCTGCTTGTTGCTGCGAATGTTGGGATGATCGCCCGCCGCCGTCTCCAGGCACAGGGCCACCGCGTCCGCGCTCGTGCCGAAGATCAGGTAACCGTCCGCAACGCCCCACACCATCGGCTGCATGGCGAACGCCAGGTTGTAGAACCCCTCCAGCTTCTCGTGCGTCAGTGGCGACGTCCGCGGCGCATACATGCCCAACATCGGATTGCTCGCGGCCAGCTCCTTCATCGCCGTGGAAGCAAACTCGATGGCCGACGCCACCTTCTCCCGGGCCATGGCCTCGTCCGTCACCTTGAGCATCAACACGCTGGTGCTCGCCATCCCCTGACCAATCTGCACCGTGACCATCTGGCCGTCGATCCACCCGGTCAGGTCCCTGGCCACGTCGATCTCCCATTCCTGCTGCTTCTTCGTCCAGTAGGCCCACATCTCCTCGCCCTGCGGTCCGGCCTCGTGGAACGAATCCTCGATGAACTTGTACAGCGCGGCGAAGTCCAGCCCGTTGCTCACCGAGTACGACACCGTCTCCGCCGGCAGGTAGCGATCGAACGTGGTCAGCGGCTGCTGCTTGCCCACCACGTCATAGAACGGCTTGGACCCGGCGTCCGGCGCCAGCACCACCATCGACTCGGCATGCGTGGTGTACCCGTCGGTGTACTCGATCGAGGCGATGTGATCCACGATGCCCGGGACGTCCAGGATACGCTTCAGTATACCGTGCACCGCCTTGGCCTGTCCCTTCTGACCGTTGGCCACCACTTGGGTCGCCTTGGCCAGCGCCGCCTCGTACCGCGGATCGCCGCGCAGATCCTTCAAGTCCGGGTCCGCCGAGATCAGCTTCGGGTTGTTGAACCCGCCGTCCACCGCATTCCCCAGCCATTTGAGGGCCTCCTCCTTGCTGCCCGTCAGGCAGTAGAAGCAGGACATGTTGTACATCACCACCGAGTCCGCCGGGTCCGCCTCGTGCGCCTTGAGGATCAGCTCCAGCGCCTTGGCGTGATCGCCGTCCTGAGCGGCCATCACCGCCTCTTTGTTGAGCGCCACCGCGTCCTCGTTCTGGTAGGCGTTGACCACCGCGGACTCCTTGGGCGACATCTCCGACTCGATGATCTCCTCCGCGATCCCCCGGATGTCGCCCAGCATCCGCTGCATGTCGAAAAAAAACATCAGGTCCTCGGCCGGCGGCAGCTTCTTGAACACCGACGCAAACCGTGGATCGGCCGAGATCGCCTTCTTCGAGCCCTGGCCCGCCAGCAGACCCAGCGTCTCCTCCAGCATCGGATCGCCCACCGCGATCACGATGACGTCCGACCGAACCGCCACGTTCAGCGAGATCGGCGCCCAGGCCATGCCCAGCCGCCCCACCTTGGCACCGGGCAGCTCCTTACGCTCTACCTGGAGCATCTCTTCACCCGCCGCCTTGTTCACCTCCTCCGCGATGCCCTGAAGGATGGCCACCAGACCCTCGAAGTTCTTCGCCGCCCCCTCGGCCTCACCTCGAAACAGGAAGACCATGTCCGGAGGCCCCATGTTGTAGCCCCCTTCGGTCTTCTGTAGCGCCGGCATCCGATACCCGAACGCGAACTCCCTGGCGTCGAGCTGGTCCCAATCGACGCCGGCCACCAACTGCGACGCCCGTTCCTTGAGCCGCTCCAGCTCGTCCTGCTGCCCCTCACTGAGCAGGGAATTGACCAGGTCCACCAGGTCCGTGCCCACCCCCGAGGCCTGCAGCGCTTCCCACACCTCGCCCCAGTACTGGTCCAGGAAATCGCGCTCCGGGTTGTGTCGCTCCGCGACGCACAGAAAGACGTCCCCCGGAACGGCCGCGGGAAGTGTGAACTTCCCGCCCTTGGCCTGCGCCGCCGGACAGACCAGCGCCACCATCGCCACAACGGCGATCAAACCCACCACTCGGCTACGATTGCGATTCTTCATCATGATCACCCTCTACAAAAACATCGCGATGTGCGACGCGCCGTGAAGCGTTGCTCCTCCTGACACGGGCGTCGGCCACTGTGCCACTGATCGATTCTATCGGTCGGCGCGGGAGCGCACAATCAAGCCGCTACCGCCGCAACAAGTTCTTACAGCGCCCCTCCACATTTCCTGACAGATTGACATGCCGTCCAACGTCAAAACGCCCTCATATCTCCTCGAAGCGCGCCGTGAAGTGACGCAAAGCCGGCGGCTCCTCCACGATCCGCATGCCCCGAAGCCGCCCTCGCTGCTCGTACACCTCGCAGATCGCCTCGATCACGTAGTCCAAGTGCGACTGCGTGTACGTCCGCCGCGGAATCGCCAGACGGACCAGCTCCATGTCCGGCGTCTTCTCCCGGCCGAACATCACGCTGCCGATCTCGCACGAGCGGATGCCCGCGTGGCGGTACAGCGCGCAGGCGATCGCCTGCCCCGGAAACTCCGCCGGCGGTATGTGCGCCGCGAACGCCTTCGCGTCGATGTAGATCGCGTGACCGCCCGGAGGCTCCACGATCGCCACGCCCACCGCGCGAATCTTCTCGCCCAGATACTCCGTCGCCCGAATCCGGTATTGCAGGTAGTCCTCCTGCAGCACCTCCGCCAGCCCCTGGGCGATCGCCTCCAGGTCGCGACCGGCCAGCCCGCCGTACGTCGGGAATCCCTCGGTCAGGATCAGCAGGTTGCGAGCCTGGGCCTCCAGGGCCTCGTCCCGAAACAGCAGCAGACCGCCGATGTTCACCAGCCCGTCCTTCTTGGCGCTGATCGTCGCGCCGTCGGTCAGATCGAACATCTCGCGCACGATCGCCGCCACGCTGCGCTCCGCCTGCCCCGCCTCGCGACGCTTGATGAAGTACGCGTTCTCCGCGAAACGGCAGGCGTCCAGAAACAGCGGCGTGTCATGCTCGTCGCACACCCGGCGAACCTCCCGCAGGTTCTCCAGACTCACCGGCTGACCGCCGCCGCTGTTGTTCGTCACCGTCACCATCACCAGCGGGATCTTCTCGGCCCCCTCCTCCTTGAACAGCCCCCGCAGCTTGGCGATGTCCATGTTCCCCTTGAACGGGTGCATGCTCCGCGGGTCCCGGCCCACGTCCACCACCAGATCGACCGCCCTCGCCCCGGAGTGCTCCACGTTGGCCCGCGTCGTGTCGAAGTGGTTGTTGTTCGGCACCACCTTCCCCGGCCCGCCCACGATCTCGAACAGAATCCGCTCCGACGCACGCCCCTGATGCGTCGGCAGGAACTGCTCGAACCCGGTCACCTCGCGCACGCGATCGGCCAGACGATAGAAACTCCGCGCCCCCGCGTACGACTCGTCGCCACGCATCACCCCGGCCCACTGCTCGCTGCTCATCGCCCCCGTCCCGCTGTCGGTCAGCAGGTCGATCAGGATATCCTCCGCCCTCAGGTTGAACAGATTGAAACCCGCCCGACGCAGTGCGGCCTCCCGCTCCTCACGAGTGGTCATGCGGATCGGCTCCACGACCTTGATCCGGAACGGTTCGATGATCGTCTTCATGGACCTTCCTTTCTGCTGTCCCAACACCCCCCCGGCGGCAACCGCGGCCAATTGCAGTCACCACGGCCCGACCTCAGCACGTTGAGCGCCAGACCGCAAACCGCGCCGCTCGGCCTGGCCCAGTTTCGCACCACCCGCCCATCCCGGCAACCGCCCCCGCCCCGCGCCCCACAATCCGCGAGGGGAAGCACAATTGCGGAACACCCCAGTCCGCCTATAATCGCTCCCGTTGATGGCGCCGTGGAAGAGTTGTTCCCAAGCGGGCTACCGGAAACCTGACGACCCTACAATCCCGGAGACACGCCAATGAAGGCTTCTCGATTCATGCGAACGCTGGCCGTGATCTGCGCCGGCGGGGCCCTGATCCAGATCGGCGGCTGCGGAGCCGCCCTCGCACCCACCTTCCTGGGCCTCCTGGAGAACGTCCTGCTCAGCTTCCTCTTCGGCGGAACGCTCGGCTAACCCGGCTACGATCCTACTCGCCCCTGACCCGAGCCCGGAGCGCATGCGACGGACCCGCGCGCCGTCCACGATCGGATATACTCTCCCCTGGCGGATCGCTACGAACCCGACGTTACTGATTCCGTTCATACGCCCATGCCAGACAAACGCACACATCGCGGCAAACACCCCACCGATGAGCGCCTCTTCGCCGTAGGCCGCCTCGACGCCCTCCGCACCGCCGTGGCCGAATACTCCTGGCTGCTCACCCACGGCTATGCCCACGACTCCGCCCTCAAGCTCGTCGGCGACCGCCACGACCTCACCGCCCGACAGCGCACGGCCGTCATGCGATCGTCCTGCTCCGACCAGGCGCTGCACCGCCGGCGGCAAACGCGCACCACGCTCGCCGACGCCGCCGGCGCCCGCCTCGGCATCGACGGCTACAACCTGCTCATCACCATCGAGAGCGCCCTCTCCGGCGGCTTGATCCTCGTCGGCCGCGACGGCTGCTACCGCGACCTGGCCAGCATCCACGGAACCTACCGCAAGGTCACCGAGACGATCCCCGCCGTCGAGCTGATCGCCGACTACCTCGCCAAACGCGACCTCGCCCACATCGACTGGTATCTCGACCGCCCCGTCTCCAACAGCGGTCGCCTCAAGGCCCTCATGGCCGACCTCCTGGAGCAGCGCGGCCAACACCCTGGCGGCCGCACGCGATGGAACATCGAGTTGCCCGACAGCCCCGACGCCGTCCTGGCCGACTACACCGGCCCCATCGCCACTTCCGACTCCGCTGTCCTCGACCGCTGCACCAACTGGATCAACCTCGCGGCCGAGATCGTGGACGCCCTGATCCCCTCCGCCTGGAAAGTCGATCTCCGCCCCGACGACCACGAAGCGTCGCTCAAACCCTGACGCCCGCCTTAGCGAGCGAAGCCGCCCGCCATCTGAGACCTCGCAAAGCCTTGGCATAGCCGGCCCGGCGTGGTAGCCTGCCGCAACGACCTTTCTGGACGACGACGATTCGGCTGGAGGAAGCTTCCATGTCCCAGACTTCGGAGTTCAACCAAGCCATCTTCGAGTTCAAATACAAGTTCAGGCAGCACCGGCGGCGGATCACGGTGATCGCCATCGTTCTGCTCGTGCTGCTCGGGGTGAATTCGGTCTTCTACTCGGTGGACACCGAGCAGCAGGGCGTGGTCCTCCGTTTCGGCAGGCACGCCGAGACCACTCAGCCCGGCCTGCACGCCAAGTTCCCCTGGCCCATCGAGCAGGTCACCAACGTGCCCACCCAAGAGGTCCGCGGTCTGGAGTTCGGCTTCGGAACCCTCCGCTCCGGGCAGAAAAGCCAGTACCGCAGCCCCACCGCCGAGGACAAACGTGTGGCCGAGATGCTCACCGGCGACCTCAACCTCGGCCACGTCGAGTGGATCGTTCAATACCGCATTGCCGATCCGTACAAGTTCCTCTTCAAGCTCGGCGGCAGCCGCAATCAGTTCAAGGCTGTCGAGGACACCATCCAGAACGCCTCCGAAACCGTCATGCGACTGCTCGTCGGCGACGTCAGCGTGGACGAGGTGCTCACCTTCGGCCGCGATCGCATCGCCGGCGACGCCAAACGGCTCCTCCAGGAGGCCGTGGACGGCTTTGACTGCGGCGTCACCATCGTCACCGTCAAGCTCCAGTCCGTTTCGCCGCCCGAATCGGTCAAGGACGCCTTCGACTCCGTCAACCGAGCCCGACAGAACAAGGAGCGCATCGTCAATGAAGCTCGCGGCGAGCGAAATCGCCTCATCCCCGAGGCCCGCGGCAAGCGGGACCGGGCCATCGCCGAGGCCGAGGGTTACCGCGAGAAGGTCGTCCGCACCACACAGGGACGGGCCAACGCCTTCCTGGCCCAGTTGGCCGAGTACGAGAAGGCACCCGAGATCACCCGCACCCGCCTCTACCTCGAGGCCATGCAGGACCTGCTGGCAACCGTCAAGCAGAAGATCGTCATCGACGAATCCGTCCGCAGCGTGCTGCCCTTGCTGAACTTGAACGAGGCGACCTCCGCACCGATCGGCCCGAAAGGAGGCAAGTGATGAAAAGCGTCACCGTCGTCGCCATCATCGTCGTGCTGGCCCTCATCCTGCTCCGGGCCTCGGCCTACACCGTCAACGAGGCCGAGCAGGTCATCATCACCCAGTTCGGTGATCCCAAGGACGTCGTGCCCGACCCCGGCCTGCACTTCAGGAGCCCCTTCGTCCAGCAGGTGCAGAGGCTCGAGAAACGCCTCCTCCCCTGGGACGGGGACCCCGAGAACATGGTCACCAAGGACAAAAAGAACATCTTCATCGACGTCTGGGCCCGCTGGCGAATCGTCGATCCCTTGCAGTTCTACAAGGCCTGCCGGACCGTCAACGGAGGCCAGGGAATCCTCGACGACCTGGTCGACTCCTCCGTCCGTGACGTCATCGCCTCCCACAACCTCATCGAGTGCGTCCGCAGCTCCAACGACGAACTCCAGTACGAGGACGAGGTCTTCGAGGCCGAACGCGAACGCCACCAGGAACTCATCTCCGTCGGCCGCGGCGACCTCGAAAAGCAGATGCTCGCCTCCGTCAACGCCTCGGCCGATCTGAAAGCCACCTACGGCATGGAGGTCACCGAGGTCCACATCAAGCGAGTCAACTACGTCGAGAACGTCCGCGACCGCGTCTACGAGCGGATGAAATCGGAACGGACCCGCATCGCCTCGCTCTTCGAGTCCGAGGCCCAGGAGGAACGCAACCGCATCCTGGGCAATACCCGCAAGGAACTCGACGAAATCGAGGGCGAGATGGAGCAGCGGGCCGCCGAGATTCGCGGCGACGCCGACGCCGAGGTCATCAAGATCTACGCCGACGCCCTCTCGCAAGACCCCGACTTCTTCCTCTTCATGCGGCAGCTCGAGGCCTACAAGGCCACCTTCGATGACCAGACCCGCCTGATCCTCTCCACCGACAACGAGTTCCTCAACCTCCTCCGAGGTCCGACACCACAGGAGACGCAACAGAAAGATTAGACGCGGTTTCCAGATCACCCGAGCCATGGGCGTGAGCCCGCGCGGAATCACCCGAGCCGCGGGCTTCAGCCCGCGCGGAACTACCCGAGCCGCAACCGCAAAGCAGCCAACCAGCCCTCAACCGTCAGGAATGAGTCGCCCTCAATAGCCCGCCGACCCGTCGGAATCCGGCCCCTCTACCGGCAACGCCCGCTCCACCACCAACGTCCGGGCGATCAGGTCTCCCAGACGCTGTCGGTTCCGCGTCAACAGAATCAGGATGACCGCCGGCATGAGGTTGAACAGATAGAACATCTCGACGACTCGAATCAGGTTCCGCAGGGCCACCGCCCGGAATCGGCACCGACCACCCCGCTCGTCCGCCACCCGGCATTGCATGATTCGCTTGCCCGGAGTCGCCCCCATCGACGCCTCGAATGCCGTGCAATAGGTCGCGAACAGCCCCGCAGCAATCAGCCAGCGGACCACGAACTCCGGCGAGGAATGAATCTCCCCAAGGGCCTCCTCCGGATCGGCTCCCGAGAGCTCCCCCATCGGCGGCATAACCGGCAACATGATCAGCGCCCAAACCGGCAACATGATCGCCGCGTCAAACGCGAACGCCACCATCCGCCGCCAGTGCCGCGCAACGACCTGGTCGGGCGGCAATGCCGCCGGCACCGCCAGGCTCGCCCGCCGCCGCCAGAACACGCCCAACAACAGAACCGTCAGCACCCCGTAGGCTATGAACGGCAGGAGACGCACCGCCCAGGGAGGCGACCGCAGGATAAGCGCCTCCACCGGTGCAGGCTGGACCGACAGCCTCCCGTCCGCCACTGACCAACAACCGATCGACAAATCGCCACGATCGTCCCGGAACCCGGCCGCCACCTGCTGGCCAAAGACCGCCCAGACCCCGCCGCCCGTCGCCCGAGCCACGCCCGTTGCCTCTTCCAAGGCCGGGCCTGCTTCGAATCCGCCGTCCTTCCAGCGCAGCAACCGCGCCGCTCCAGCAGCCGGCGAGCGAACCACCAGCACGAGCTGACCCTGATACACAGCGGCCAGTGCAAGCTCATCCGGCCGAACGCCGAGCACACGCTCGGGCGCCGTCCACACCTCACCCTCGTTGCAGCTGTACAGCACCCCCCGCCCGCCGCCAGCCGCACCCGCGTTCGCCCCGAACGAGCGAGCCAGCAGGTGACACACCCCATCCGAGGCCGCCAGCCAGGCCAGCCCCTCCGGACCGACGACGTCGGACGTCAGCCACTCCGGCGCATCCCGGTCCCGGTGCCAGACACCGCGCTCGTACCGGACGAGCGCGTAGTCGCCGACCGGAGCAATCGGCTCCGCCTTCGCGTCCGGCGCACCTTCCTGTCCCTCGGCAGCCCCGCCCGCTGGCCGTGGCTGCGTAGTCGGCTCCCGTTCAGGCTCCGGCTCCCGCACCGCCAGCGCCACCGACGCCGGCACCAGCGCGTACAGCACGTCGCGGGTCTCATCGCCCGTCACCGCCACCGGCACACAGCTAAGCGGCAGGTCGCGCTCCACCGCCGAACCCTGCGAGTGGTAACGAAGGTGCGTCCCGTCAACGTAGAATACGTGCAGGCTTTCCCCGCGAACCGCCGCTCGCATCAGGTCGCCGGTGACGGCCCGAAGTCGCCGCGGCTTGACAAACCCACCTGCCGCCGGGCCCGCATCCCCCACGCCGCGGTACACGAAACGCAGCAGACGCAGTTCATCCGGTCCTTCGACGCGATACTGATAGGCCCACAGAACCTCGGGCCCGCCCGTCAGACCAAAATCACGCGTCGCCGCTGGGGAAGCCGCCTCGCCCGCCGCGGACTGACACGCACCGCAGACCAACCCACACGCCAGCCACAGCAAGCGCCGCCGATCGGCGTAGCCCGGTCGCAACATGCCGACCATTATCAAAAGCGTTCAAACTCGGTCAAGGAACACAGCCACACCGTCCGGCGGGCACCGGCGAACCCGGCCATGTCTCACTCACGCAGGTATGCAGACAGGGACACCCCGATCCGTCGCGCACGACGAATCCGCGCGAGGCCTGACAGGCGCCGTCCCCTTCCTATTGCACCTCTACGATCGAGTTGAGTTCCCCGTACTCGTTCGTCTCGACGTGCGGGTTCGCGGCGTCGTGGGCCCAGCGGCCGTCAACCACCAGACGGTACCGATACCGCCCGGCCGGCAGCTTCAGTCGGGCCACGAAGTCGCCCTTCCCGTCATCCGGGCTCATCGGCGTGGTGTGCGGCATCCAGTCGTTGAAATCGCCCGCGATCTGTACCTGATGGGCCCCCGGCACGTGGCTCCGGAAGACCACGCAATCCCCCGCCTGCCGCACACCGTAGATCGCCTCGATCTTCGCGTCGATCTCCTCGGGAGTGGACGGCGCCCGCGACGCCGACGGGGTGCTGCGCTTGGCCTCCCGTGCCGGCTTCGCCCCCGTCCCAACCAGCTTCGCCGTCGTGGCCAGAAGGCGATCGGCCTCGGCCGCCATCTGCTCCACGTGCTGCAGCATCGCGTCGGTGGTCTGCCCCGACGGCTCCGAGGTGATGATCTCCCGGGCCAGAGCCTGGAAGTCACGGGCACCCATGCTCGACGGAGCGAACTCCGCGATCGGCTGCCCGTAGCTCACCCCTTCCTTCAGCTTCGTGTTGAAGTTCACGATCGTCGAGAACAGGACTTCGCCGAACTGGTCGCGCAGCTCCGCCAGAATCTCCCGGGCCAGCTTGGTCCGAACGTCGTACTGATTGGCCAGCACCCGAACCGACACCTGGTGCCCGGCCTCAGACGACATCTTCCGGATCGTCTCCATCTCCCGCGTCAAACCGTGCAGCGAGAAGTACCCCGTGTCCACCGGGATGATCACCTCGTCCGCCGCACGAATCGCCGAGCGCATCAGCAGACCCAGATGCGGCGGGCAGTCGATCACCACGCAGTCGTACCGCCCACCAACGCTCTCCAGCAGCCGTCTGGGCAACTGGTCGGCCGACGCATCGTTCCCCCGCTCCGCCTCCAGTTGGGCCAGCTCCAGTCCCGACGGAGCCAGGTCCAGATTCGGCGTGATCTGCCAGGTGATCTGGGAAAGCTCGACCGTCTCGGGCGTGTCCAACGAGCGCAGGCAGTCGGCCACGCTCAGGTCGATCTGCTCCTCGGGCACGGCCAGTCCCAGCGCGCAGTGCCCCTGCGGATCGAGGTCCAGCAAAAGAACCTTCCGCCCTTCTCGCGCCAGAGACGCCGACAGATTGATCGCGACCGTGGTTTTTCCGCATCCGCCCTTTTGATTAGCAACAGCAATGGCTCGCATGATTCCGGAACCTCGCGCCATCCTAGCTGAGGCGTTCGTTTGACAGGTCGGTCCCAGGCCCGCCTCCTGCTGCCCGCGAACCGCACGCCCGATAAGGCCCCGTGATCTACAGGGTATCGGCTCCCAGTGTTGGAAACCTTGAGCCGGCCCGGAGCATCGCCGCTCCCAGTGCTGCCGTCAAGCGCAAATCAGGACACAGCCGCCACTTATCGGCTCCAACACCCCCGCCCCGGACAAATACTCGTGTACCCGCCTCCCAGCACTGCCGATTCAGTTTCATCGAGCGAAGGCACTGACCGACGGCGAACCCGTCCGGGACTGCCGGGCCGCCGCAGGCCCGGTCCGCCGGCCACGACCCCGGACCCAAGCGAGGGCAAACCCATGCCTGACCACCCCAACTGGATGCCGAATCGTTCCATCATCCCATTGCTCTGCGCCGGCGCCGTCCTGGCTTCCTGCCGGGTCATACACGAGCCCGAGCCCACACCCGGACAAGTCACAGTCCGCATCGAGAACGCAACCGGCAGTCAGGCCGATGTGGCCGTCACCATCGACCCCGGCACCGAGGCCGGCGCCACCGCTGCCCGAGCCACCTTCAATGCCGCCCTCACACCCGACGGAACCGTCCGCGTCCCACCCTCCAGCTTTACCGAGGGCGTCCTGCTCTGCGGCGAACAGTTCGTGATCTCGGCCACCGTCGGCGAGAACGCGGGCACTACCGTCGTTTTCGACGGGGCCGGAACAGGCACGCCCGGCTTTGACGAGGGCAGCGTCGGGCTCGCCGGCGAGCGCACCCTCCTCAACGGCACCCACTTCGACTGCGGCGATGCCATCGTCATCCGACTGACCGACGACGGCTCCCGAGCCGCCGACACCGAGCCCGTCGGCACCGGCCAGATCAGCGTCTTCACGGCCGGTGATCCCATACCCGAGCCGGACCTGCCCGCCAACGCCATCCAGTCCACCAATACTGCCGCCAGCGCCACCGCCGGCAGCACCTCCGCTCAGGACCAACTCCAGGTCCGCGTCGAGAACGGTACGCCCTCCGACGCCCAGGTCACCTTCGCCATCAGCGACTTCAGCCAGTCCAACTCGGTCGGCTACAACGCGGCTTATCTCGACGACGACCTGACCACCAACACCGTCGTCCGCGTCGCCGGAGGGCAGTACAGTGCCGGAACGATCGCCTGCGGCCAGAAGATCACCGTCTCGGCCGACGTCGGCACCGGCACGCCGGCCACCGTCTCCTTCTCCGGCGACGGAACCGGCACTCCCGGCTTCGACCAGGGCAGCGTCGGCCTCAGCGGCGAGCGCATGCTCGTCTACAACGAGCACTACGCCTGCGGTGCCACCCTCATCGTCCACATCACCGACGACGGCACCGGCGTGGGCTTCAGCGAGAGCAACGCTCCACTCGGCGACGTGCAGGTCTACACCGAACTGCAACCCCTGCCCGACCCCGTTCTCCTGCCCGAAGGCACCCCCGAGGACCAGGTCGGCGTCGACATCCTCAACCAGACCACCAGCCCGATCCAGGTCCGCCTCAGCCTGGGCAACGCGATATCCGACGGCCAGGACACGGCCTCGGCCGGCGCGGGCTCGACCCAATCCGCCAACAACATCGAGGTCCGCGTGCTCTCGGGCGACATCGCCCTGGGCACCGTCCCCTGCTCCGCCCTGGTCACGGTCACTTCCTGGGTGGTCATACCCAAGCTCCAGTGGGGTAGTGACGGCGACGAGGAGAGCGTCGAGGACAAGTACCGCGAGGTCGTCCTGACCGGTGAAGGCACCGGCACCCCCGGCTTCGATGAAGGCGCCGTCGGCACCGACTACCAGCGATTCCTCGTACTGGACACCCATTTCCAGTGCGGAGACATCATCACCATCACCATCACCGACCCCGGTGCCTCCTCCAACTGGCCCGACCCCGGCTCACCGGGCGCCGGAATCATCGGCGTCGACGAATAACCCCGCCGCCGCCCAATCCGAGCCGCCCCCATTCAGTACCGTCCCGATCTTCGGGATCAGGAAGCGGCCCAATCCGACCCGCGTGCCCCCGTTTTTCCCCATCTTGACGCCCCCCCCTCCAGCGGCGAACCTGTTACCCCATGGCTACCGAGAAAAAATCCGATGTGCCCGTCGGCCTGTGGACCCGTTGCGACGCCTGCGG
>DATKXO010000138.1:0-17503 GCA_035528995.1 Phycisphaerae bacterium
ATCGGGGAGGACAACACCATCTTCCACGCGGTGATCTGGCCGGCCATGCTGATGGCCGACGGCAGCTTCGAGCTGCCGCACAACGTGGTGGCCAACGCGTTTTTGAACATCAAGTTCCCCGGGCGCGACGTGGAGAAGATCAGCAAGTCGCGTGGGTCGGCCATCTGGATCGAGGACTACCTCCGGACGTTCGACCCGGACCCGTTGCGGTATTACCTCACCGCGATCGCCCCGGAGGCTCAGCGAACTTCGTTCGA
Source organism: Phycisphaerae bacterium (assembly GCA_035528995.1). Classification (GTDB taxonomy): domain Bacteria; phylum Planctomycetota; class Phycisphaerae; order UBA1845; family UBA1845; genus DATKXO01. Next base: position 258 of record DATKXO010000138.1, read on the forward strand.
CGTCGATGAGTTCCTCACTCGCAACAACAGCGAGCTGCTGGCCACGTTGGGCAATTTCGTCAATCGCACGGTCACGTTCGCCCACAAGTACTTCGAGGGGAAGGTCCCCGAACCGGGGGATCGCGATGAGAGCGACGACAAACAACTGGCCGCCGGTCAGGGCGCGGCGGATGCCGTGGGCAGGGAACTCGACGGCTGTCACTTCAAGGCCGCTCTGGGCGAGATGATGAGCCTGGCCCGGCTGGGCAATGGTTACTTCGACGCAACGGCCCCGTTCCGCACGCGGAAGACGGACATGGCGGCCTGTGGTCGGGCCATCAACGTCTGCCTGCAGACGGTGCGGGCGCTGACCACGATCATGGCCCCGTTCCTGCCGTTCTCGGCGGAGAAGTGCCTGACCATGCTGAACCTGGAGTCCGAGGCCCTGCAATGGGACAAAGCGTCGGAGGAACTCCCGGCCGGCAAGGCGCTGGGCGAGCCGCAACTGCTGTTCAAGAAGCTGGACCCGGTTGAGGTGTTCGGCGATTGACCAGGCGCAAAACCCCACACGGAGGTGCCCATGCGGTTTGCCTCATACCAGAGATCAGACTCCGGCCGACTCAGGCGGGATGCGCCTTGGCCCGCTAGTACGACAACGCTACTTCTTGGGCCATTGGCATCGGATCAAGTTGGTCAATCTCAAGCCTCGGTGCTGTAATTGCCGCACTGTTCGCTTGCGGTGGCTGCGCCGTGATTTTGCGTTCCGCTCCTGCGTTAACGCCAATTGCGCCGCGATCGATTCCGCCCGTTTCCGCGAGCACCGGCCGCCAGGATGCCAAAGACCCACCAACATCCGCGTCGCCGTCCACACCTGACGCACCGTCAGTTCTGCGTCGTTTTTTTTGACGCTGGCAAAACTCCGCCAGGAACAAATGGCTCACGCAGGTCAGCAACAGGTGGCGGCACAACGAGCCATAGCGCCGAACCTCAAAATGGTCCAGCCCCAACTCGCCTTTGCTGTCCTCGAACATTCGCTCGATCCGCCAACGGGCAAACGCCACCAGCAGCAACACCGTCATCGGCGTATCCGCCGGCGCGTTGCTCAGGAAGAACTTCACTTCGGTCGGATCGAGCACGTTCCGGCAGATCAGTAGATGATACGGCCCGACCGGCAGGCCCCGTTCGTCCTTGATCCAAAACGGAACACCTTTAGCCTCCCACACCAGCGGACCCTTCGCGCCATCCTTGACGTGGTATGCCACCCACGGCACTCGCCGAACGACCGGTGAGTGTTTCAAGATGTCCCGCCCTGCGCACGCCGGAGTATGTCTGACTTTCAGCCGGGGGAACCGTCGCGGACGGCCCATCCGTTTGTCGCGCGGCAACTCCCGGTACAGCACCTCCGGCGGCACCGTCCAGCCTACAAAACTCACCGGAATCTCCGCCACGTAGTTCTGCCCGCAGGCGTCCAGTTCACGCAAGAACGGCGGCTTTCCGCCATACCCCTCGTCAAACGTCAGCCACGCAAAACGTATCCCGTTGCCCACCGCACGCCGGTACTGCTCCAACGCCATCCGCCACTTGGGGCGGTAGACCACCTCGTCGGGGATGCCCGCCGCGCGGCATCGCGCGCGGTCGTTATGCCAGGTCTCCTCCGGCAAGTAGGGCTCGCCGTCCAGTAGCGTGTGGAAGTCGCCCGCTGCGTAGCCCAAGTGCACACTGACCACGCAGTTCTCCCGCTTGCCCACTGCCCCGCAGTGCTGTCGCTGAACACAGGCCGTCTGGTTGCCCTTCTTGACCTAACTGGTCTCGTCGATGATCCCGATGCTGTGCGGATGGCCGTGACGTCGGGCCACACGCCGTTGCAGCCGATGACGGGCCGCAGCCTCATCCCAGCGGGCCAAGCTCAGAAACTCCTGCAACGTCCGTGGCGGCATCCCTGCGGCATCCGCCATGGGCTCGATGCTCTTACGCTGAAGGTCGCTAAGCTGCCCGGCGACATAGGTCGCCAAGTGCCGTTGCGAACGGACGTTGGCAAAACAACCGTCAAACTCGTGGAGATACGCAGTCAATGCCGGTTTGATCTCCCCAATCGTCTGTGCGTCCATACCGAGGGCCTCCTGTGTCCTTGTTCAATCCACAGGAATCCCCGTCCAACCTCACCATCTCTCTTGAGCTTTTCTAGCGTTGTAGTAGTAGATCGCCGCCCCAGAAGTCGATCTCCTGGGTCCAGACGCCCGCGTCCTCGAGGAAGGTGCCGCGTTTGGGCTTTTCGTCCCACTTTCGCAGCTTGCGCGGCGGGTCGTAGAGGTGCCGCTTGGCATCGAGGTTCGACGGCGGGGCGAAGCGATCTACGATCACCTGATAGACCAGCGGCCCGTTGCGCCAGTCGGCCTCCCTTTCGGCGAAGCGTTGCGACGCTGCGCCTGCCTCACGATTGTCAGATGCCTCAGCCATACCGCCTCCTGCAACCGCGCGCAGCGTCAAGCCGTCGGCGACGACGATGGCGACGCGGACCGCCGTTGTCACAGTCGCCGGCAAGAGCTACGCTTCGGCCGAGCGTCGTCCGACGGTTGCCGTACCGCCGGAGTAGACGCCTAACCCGAATGCGATGTGGCTTATGGGCGGGCAAACCAGAAACGGTTACCTCGACCTGCTTCGCGAGCGTCTCCGGGAACGTATGAGCCGGGGACGACGGCGGGACTACCTGATTCCGGGCGCGTGGGACTGCTGGGGGTATGGCGAGGCGGAGCCGGGCGGGGGCGGGCAGGTGGCGGTGCCCCCCCACCGTTTTCTGTTGCAGTGCCTGGACCGGGTTATTCTGCCGGCCCGCGGGCGTGGTACGGGGGCGGGGCGGAGCCTGTCTCGGACGCGCGGCGTCCGCCAGCTTGCGGGGGAAGGGGTGCTCGACGGGAAGGTGCGGCGCCGCGGCGGCGACTGGGTGCGCGGCGCTTCGTTCTACGGCATGCTGCTGCGGACCACGACGGCCTGGGACCACAACGGCGACGGGGGCCTGCGATCGGCGCGCGGCTGGACCGAGACCGGGACGTTCGTGAAGTCCATCCTGCTGCTGCCGCTGCTGGCCAGGATGGGGATCAACGTGCTGTACCTGCTGCCGATCAGCAAGTGCAGCCAAGTCTTCCGCAAGGGTGAGGTGGGTTGTCCGTACTCGGCCAGGAATTTCTTTGAGCTGGAGCCCGAGCTGCACGACCGGCTGCTCGGGTCGGATGATGCCGACGTCGAGATGGAGTTCGGGGCGCTGGTCGAGGCGGCCCACGCGCTGGGCATGCGGGTGATGATCGACCTGGCGCCGCGCACGGCGTCACGAGACAGCGATCTGATTCTGGATCACCCGGAGTGGTTCTACTGGATCGATCGGCGGGCGGAACGGGGCTACGGGCCGTTGCGCTTCGAGGGCTTTCCGCACGGGATTCCGAGGCGATCCAGGTTCGGGCGACTCTTCGGGTACGACGTTCTGCAAGAACACCTGAGGCACTTTCGGCACGCGCCCAGCGTGACCGACCCGGCGCGGTGGCGACGTTTTGCATCGCGGTGCCGGGCCGACCCGCCGCGCGACCTGCTGAGCGCGATCAAGCGTGAGTTCGGCGTCACCACGCCGCCGGGATTCTCCGACGTGGTCAACGACCCACAGCCGCCGTGGTCGGACGTGACGTACCTGCGTCTGTATCTGGATCACCCGGCGGCTTCGGTGCGGCACCTTGACGACGCGAGCGCCCAGCCGCCGTACGTGTTTACGGACTCGATCAAGTCGAGCCTGTTCCCCGGGCGCCGGCCGAACCGGGCGCTGTGGAAGACGCTGGCGAGCATTCTGCCGTTCTATCAGCGGTTCGGCGTGGACGGCGCCCGGGTGGACATGGGGCACGCCCTACCGCCCGAGCTGCAAGGGATGATCGTGGAGCAGGCCCGGCGGCACGATCCCGACTTCTGCTTTTTGGCGGAGCAGTTCGACCACGGCGCCGCGGGCCGGGCACGTCGAGAGGGTTACAACGCGCTGATCGGATCGTCCTGGTGGATGGAGCCGCGTGCGGGCCAGGGGGAGCTGCACAAGCTGACGCACGAGGTGCTGCCGACTTGTGCCCTGCCATCGTGGGCGGGCGCGGAAACGCCGGACACGCCCCGGGCGGTTGTGCGCGAGGGCGGGCGGAAGTTCGCCCGCATGATGGCCGTGGTGAATCACTTTCTGCCGGGCGGCATTCCGTTCGTCAACAGCGGGTTCGAGTTGCACGAGCGGCAGCCGATGAACCTGGGGCTCGACGCGTGCCCGCCGGGGCGCTTCGCGCTGGCCAGGAGCGATCCATACTCCGGCAAGCTGGCCTACTTCGATCGTGTGGCTTTGCACTGGCGCAACCGCGGCGCGGGCGACATGGTGGAGCTGCTGGGGCGCGCCGGGCAAATTCGCGCTCGATTCCTCGATGAGTTGACGGACGCGCGGAACTACTTCCGGCCGCGGGTCACGATGAACGCCCGAAGGGTGCTGGCGATCGGCTGGCGGGTGAATGGTGGGAAGCGGACCCTTCTGGTCGTGGGCAACGTGGACTTCGAGCGCCGGCGGCGCGTGGTGATCGATCAAGTGCCGGGCGGGCGCGGCGAGCGCGAGTGCGAGGCGCTGCTGGAACTGTGCCCGAGCCGGTCTCGGGCGGTTGTGAAATCAGGTACGCTCCGTCTCTCGCTCGAAGCCGGGGAGGTCAAGGTTCTGCTGTTGTGACCTGCGGCGCGCTCTTGGCGAGGCGTGTCCTTCGGCGCGTTCACAGCGTTTGCAGGTCGTGGAGCATCGCGTCCAGCAGCGGCCAGTAGTTGCCCACGAAGAAGCCCACCAGGAGCACGACGAGGAACGTGGTCAGGCCGCGCCGTCGCCGGGCGGGCGACATGGGCACGCGCCAGAAGTAGACGGCGTACAGCAATCCACCGGCCACCACGCATGCCAGGCCGACGAGGGCGGCCGTGCCCTCGCTGAAGCGGAAGGTGACTTCCTCGTCCGTGCGCTGGTCGGTCATGCCGAAGACGGCCCGCTGGTTGACCAGGGCGGCCGCACCGTAACCGATCAGCAGCGCGGCGAAGAACACACCGAGAAACCAGCTTTCCCGCGCGGCTCGTCCCGTCAATGCGCCGGCGGCTCCACCGATCACGACGTGCCGCAGGGCCGTGTCCGAGCCGGCAGAGGGAAATTCGCCCGACCCGAGCGACTCGTACCTGCGCCGCACGTCCGGCGGCATGTCCTCGACGGAGTGATAGACCTGCTCGGGTCCGGACCCGTCGCGGATGCGAATGGTGGTGTGGCTTCGGGTTCCGGACGTCTGGCCGCGGTCCATCATCTGCTCGACGCGGGCCCGGATGTCCGGGGGGAGATCGTCCAGGGACTTGCCGATGTCCCGCTTGACGTAACGCGTCCGGCGAACGACTCGGCGCACGCGTTGGCCGGTGGTCGGATCGACTTCCTCCGTCTCCTCGACGATGGAGTCGCCTTCGCCCGGCGGCGGCTCCCAGGAGTGGCGGTCGCCCGGAACGTCCGGCGGTCGCATTTCATCCTGGTCGGGCGGCATCGGGATCCCCTTTCACGTGTCCGGGCGGGCATCGTATCGCATTGCGGAGGCTTGTGTCAGGTCTCGCGGGCGGGTGCGGGCGAAGAGCGATTTACGCCCGGTCGGCCTGCGGTTAGGCTGGTGTCATGCGATGGCTCAAATCGACCCTGGGCATCATCCTGTGCGGGGTTGCGGTGTCGGCCGTGATCACGGCCATGATCGACCCGCTGACGATTCCCTCGCACGCTCAGAAGTTGGTGAACTGGGCACTGCCGGGCAACCCGTCGGTCGGCGTTCTGGGCTTGGTCACCGACGCGCTGGTCGGCGTGATCATCGCTGTGCCCGGCGTGCTGGTGGCCACGGCGCTGGCACTCTACGTGCGCGACCACCATCCGGGCGAAACCCGCTGCCGGCGCTGCGGACGTCTGCTCAAGGGTCTGAGCACACCGCGCTGCCCGGGGTGCGGGGAGACCATATGAACCGCGGTTTGATCTGCGTTGGGCCGACGAAGCGAGTTGTGCTTGTGTGGCCACACGCCACGGAGCGCGAATCGCACGCGGCCTCGGCAGTCCCACTATTCGGTTGCGGCGTGCCAGGAGCATGGTACGATGCCGACGCAGTTCACAGGCCAAACGATGAAGGAGATGCGACATGTTTCGTAACCCGATTGCGGCGATTCTGAGCGTTGGAGCCCTGGCCCTGATGGGGTGCGCGCCCCAGTCGGGCGGGGGCGGGGGTGGTGACGAGGGACCAGCCGCCGGCGAACAAGGCGGGGCCTGCCTGGCCGGCGGCACCTGCAATGAGGCCCTCGTCTGCGACGAAGCCACCGACACGTGCGTCGCCCAAGGCGCCGAAGGCGAGGGGGAAGGTGAAGGCGAAGGTGAAGGCGAAGGTGAAGGTGAGGGAGAAGGTGAAGGTGAAGGTGAAGGTGAAGGTGAAGGCGAGGGAGACGGCAGCGTCCCGGCCGAGCGCCTGCAACCGGACGACTTCACCTACCAGGGCGCGTTCCGGCTGCCCGAGGACTTCAACTGGGGGGCCCGGGGGCTTTCGTTCCATCCCGGGGGCGACGGCGGGGCCGGCTCGCTGCTGGTGACCGGGTTCGAGCTCGTCTATGACCCGGCCCATGCAGGCGAGTCCTGCTACGACCCCGAGTGGGACTGCTACGCGTTCTACGGTGAGGTGGCCATCCCGGAGCCGGCCGTCGAGGCGAACTGGGAGGACCTGCCGGAGGCCGCCTTCCTGACCGGGATGACGGCCTTCGACGGCGGTCTGGTGTCCACCGTTCACCGCGAGTACATCTACGCCAGCGATATCGAGTACGTGCCCCAGCGTGGCACGCAGACCGGCGACAAGCTGTACGGCGCCGCCAGCCTCTGATACGCCGAGGGGGTCGTCGGCGAAGACACTTTTCCCACCATCTGGTTCGCCAACATGGACGGGAGCGGCGCTCAGGGCATGTTCCACGTCGGGCCGGAGGAGACGCCGTATCACGGTCGCAAGATGGGCTCCTACCTCTTCTCGGTGCCAATGTGGTACGCGAATCAGTACCTGGAGGGGCGCGAGCTGGTCACCGGGCGAGCTCGCGGCACACCGATCGGCAGCTCCGACGAGGTCACGACGGCCGGCGGCTCGCAGGGTCCGACGCTGTTCGCGTTCCACGCACTCGAAAGCGACACGGCAACGGATGATCTGGACGCGCAGCCCATGCTCTACTACCGCGTGGCGTTTCCCGGATGTGCGGGGCCCAACGTCGGGATCCCGGCCAATTGCGACTACCCCGAGTACACCATGTGCGACGACTGGACCGGCGGGGCGTTTGTGGATGACGGTTCGCGGCGGGCGATCATGCTGCTGGGCTACAAGGGGCTGGGCGAGAATTGCTATGACGAGCCGCCGGTCGATTGCGAAGACCCGTGCAGCGATTCGCACGGGTACCACTGCCAACCGTACGAGCGGCAGGTCATCTTCTACGACGTGCACGCCCTCGGGCACAGCGCCCGGGAGCAACAGGACCCGTGGGTCGTGGTGCCGTACACGATCTGGCGGCCGGCGGAGTTCTATCTGAGCGGCAACCCCTGCTGGAACGCGGGCGGCATGACCTTCGACGGGGACGACGGGCGCCTGTTCATGGTGGAGCGGGGGCTGGGCGAGAGCGAAACGAACGCCGTGGTGGTTCACGTGTGGTCGCTGTAGGTGCGGGCGGACGTCGCGGGGACGGCGCGAAGGTGGACCCGTTCGGGTCCATGGGCACGTTCGGGCGGCGATTTCGAGGTTCAGCTTGCGCCGGAACGCGGCGCGGCAGGCTTGCGGGATGCGATGGCGATGGGCGATTGTGGGGATGGCGGCGCTGCCGTCTGTCGTCGGCTGCCCCGTGGTTCCTCCGGCGTCAGAGTGGGGGGACACGGACGTCGGCTGCGCGGATCACTGGAGCCTGGCTCACTTCGGCAGCGGCGTGCTGCTGGGGCCGACGTTCGGCGATGACAGTTTCGCACCGAGCATGGCCGTTCTGGTCGGATGGGAGATCATCGAGCCGTCGATGTGGCCGGGAGAGACCGCACAGAACCAAGTTTGCGATATCGGCTGGGGCGGGCTCGGCTGGCTGATGTCGACGCGCTGATCGGCGGCAGCGAGCGCCCGCTCGCGACCGGTCGTTGCTGGAAACGCGGACATGATCGCGGCGGCAACACGTCGGGAAGGTGCCCGGAGTGTGGACAACCGCGTCAGGAGCACGGGCCGCCCCGCGTCACGTGTGGAGGACTGGTGATCCCGTCGCGGATGCCGGCTGTGAGGCCGGCTCGGTGGGCACAAGCAGGTGCCAGACAGGCCGTTTGGGATCGAATTGGAGGACTGATCCGGGTAGGATCACGGCCTCAGGTCTGATCCATGGGAAACGTCAGGGCAGGAGATGATGTCATGACAGCTTCTCTTCCAAGATGCTTGACTGTAGTGGTTACCGCGCTGAGCGTCGCCCTGCTGGTCGGATGCGCCGGCGGTGGGGCAGCAGGCGGTGGCGGCGGGGGCGACGACGAGCAGCAGAATGAGAACGTGGCACCCAACGACAACGGAGCAGGCGACGACACGCAGCAGAACGAGAACGTCGCACCCAATGAAAACGGAACAGATGACGATTGGCCGCCGGTTCCCGGCGGCGAGTACTATGCGCCCGACCGGCCGCGCACGAACGGCGTGGAGTACTACGTGGCCCCTGATGGCGACGATTCGAACGCCGGGACTATCGACGCGCCGTGGGCGACGATTCAGCACGCGGCCGAGGTGCTGGAGCCCGGCAACATCGTTTACCTCCGCGACGGCGTTTACAGCGAAGCGGTGGTGACCGAATCGAGCGGCACCGCTGACGCGGACATTACGTTCGCGGCGTATCCCGACGAGCGGCCCATCATGGACGGCACCGGCGTGGACGCGAACAACGGCTTTATCGTGGTGCACGACTACATCGTGCTGCAGGGCCTGACCATCCGGAACTGGCCGGAGAACGCGGTCTGGATCGAGAACGCCGCGTTCCTCTACATGGCCGACTGCGAAGTCTACGATGTGCCCTACGGTGTCGGCGCCAGCTATGGGACTCACGACTTCGTGTTCGATCACGTGTCGGCCCACGACTTCGACCTGTACGGTTTTGACGTCTCTCCGGGGGATTCCGACTGCTACAACGGCGTGTTCTGGCACTGCCTCTCCCACACCGGCCGCGACCCCGAGCAGAACGTGGACGGCTTCGCCCTGGGGCACGGTACCCAACACAACTTCTGGCTCTATCGCTGCGAGACTTACGGGGTGTACGACGGCTTCGACATCAGCTCCGGCGACACGCTGCTGGAGGGCTGCTCGGCCCACCACTGCGGCAACGCGGGCTTCAAGCTGTGGCAGGACAACGTGCGTCTGGTCAACTGTCTGGGTTATGAGAGCCAGGGCGCCAACGTGGAACTGGACTGGGACGGCGACGGCGGCACGGTGACCATCCGAAACTGCACGTTCGTCGGATCGGACACGTTCAACATCTGGGTCGAGAACTCCGGCGACACCCTGCAGATGTACAACACGATCATGGCTGGCGGGCGCAACATCGGATTGGCCTTCGAGGAGCGGGACGCGAGCCGCTACCAGGGGGACTACAACCTGTTTCAGAACGAAACGGGCCGGGCGTTCGTCGTGGGCTACGAGGACGAGTTCTCGACTGAGCCGCTTGACGGCTGGCGCAACTACTCCGGCCAGGATGCCAACTCGGTGAGCGCCTCAACCGTGGCGGAGCTATTCGTGGATCCGGCCGGATTCGACTTCCATCTTCTGGACGGCAGCCCCGCCGCCGACGCCGGTATGTCCGATGACGCTCCAACGGAAGACTACGACGGTGCCACGCGGCCGCAAGGCACGGCAGTAGACATCGGCGCGTTCGAGGGATAGCGGACGACGTGTTTTGCGTTCAAACGGACCGGAAGCCGCATGGCTTCCGCGCCTTGCTCGACGGAGAGAGGTTTTGTCACGCTCCCGCCCGATGAGAACGGGGGCGATCCCGGTCAGAAGACCAGGGCGATGGTCTTGGACACGGAGGGCTGCTCCAGCCCGTCGAGCAGGCTGGGCTGCACGAGGACCGAGATCGTGTCGGTGACCCCCGCGTCACCGCCGGGAACGGTGAGCGTGCCCACGTATTCTTCCGAGGTGATGTCGGCCGTCACGCTGTCCGAGTAGTCGTCCGTGCCGGCCACGGCGATGGTCACCGTTCCGCCGGAAGCACACGAGACTTTGACCTCCGCGACATACCCCTCGTCCGGCCCGGGGTCCGCAGGGCTGGTGGAGAAGCTGTCGATGGAAGGCGAGCCGCCGAAGTCGATGCTGAAATTCGGGAAAGGCCCGATCGAGCTGACGATCTGCGGGCCGCTGGTCTTGAGCCCCTGCCCCGGCACGTTGGCGTAGGCCTGGATCTCCATGCTGACCGGCTCCGGAGCGGCCAGGACGTCCACGACCTTCTTGATGTTGTTGCAGACGAAGTCGCTGATGCCCGGCGTGCCCGGCGGCGCGCTCACCGGGCCGGTGCCCATGGCCGCGCACATGCCGAGGTAAACGGTCAGGGCGGTCTCGCAGGCGGCGAAGATCGGCACGGCTTCTCCCGTGGGGCCGCCGGCCACCAGGTCGATGGCGGCCGACAGCTTGAGGCAGAGCCAGGTTCCACTGACGGCGGCGACCGCGGGACTCACGGTGCAAAGCGCGTCGATGTCGGCCTTGAATTTGGCGCACATGTCCTGCACGGTCTGCCCGTCCACCGCGGGTTCAGGCAGAGGGATGGTGGCCTGGTAGCCGCCCCCCAGGCCGAGGGGGAACGCGGGGTACGACCGGGCCGTACCACCGGACCAGGGCGAGTCATAGGCGAGGTAGACCGAGGCGTCGTCCACCGTCGCCCCACAGCGGATGACCTCCACGTTGACGGCCGCGCCGGCCGCGGCCTTGTGCGTGGTGGCCGGTCGCTTGATCACGTCGGTCTCAAGGCACATTCCGGAGTCGGCGATGGCCTGGCATTCCTGCGGCGTGAGCGTGATCCGTCGGCCTGCCCGCGGGCTCCCTTGGGCCGCAGCCCGCAGCCGGGCGGCGATGTACTTCTGCGTCTGATCGTCGAGGCCCTCCTCCAGGTCGAGCAGCGTGTTGATCTGGTAGGAGCCGTCGCCGGTGACGCCGGTGACCAGGACCTCGGTGTCACTGGACCATTGCATGTCGATGATGGAGCCGTCGCTGCCGATGAATCGGTTCGGCCGGTCGTCCTCACCGAAGTGAATCCAGGTGGCCTCGTCGGTGCCGACCTGCTCGGCGGATTGGTGGCGCATGGCGGTCAGGCGAACGGGGAAGCCGTCGGCGTCCTTCTCGGCGTAGTACTCGAGGTTCTCTCCTTCGGGCGTAGTGGCCGAGAACATCAGCGGATCGCCGGCGTTGGTGTACTGGGTGAAGGCGATCTCATTCACGGGCGGCTCGTCGCCGTCGGGCTCGGGCGTGTCGCCGCCGTCAGGCTCGGGTGTGTCGCCGCCGTCTGGTACCGGTCCGACGGGCGGTGCGAAGCGCACGGCAAGCGTCGTGATCTGGAGCGTGGCGTTCATGTCACCGGTCGCGGCAAGGCAGATTGCGAACGCACCCGAGCGCACGTAGGACAGGGCGGAGCCGGTCAGGGGGAGATCCGTCACGGAAGCGGTGAAGGCCGATCCATCGTAGGAGAGGGCAAACGCGCCCACGTCCAGGCCCTCATCGCACGGGCTCGCGGAGCCGGCCGGCGCGATGTAGGCCCGCACCGACGCGGCGCCGGCCTGGCCGGTGAACTGGACGTTCTGCGGCTCGATGAAGAGGGTGGCCTGCGAGGGCGAGTCGGTGGGCATCTGGGAGAAGATGTCGATCCTGGCAGCGGTGCGGTCCTGGCCGCCCGCGGCGTCGAGTTGGAACTGGCCGGTCTGGCCGATGGGCGCGGAGAAGGTCTCTCCGGTGATGGTGAATCCGCCGCCCTGGTCGTCAGCGGGGCCGTCGCCGTCGCCATTACCGCCGCTGCTGACCGTGGTGCAGGCGGGCAGCAGGAGCATCAGGGCAACAACCGGCGTCAGGCACAGCGTCGCGAAGACGTTCGATCGATTCCGGAAGGACATGGGTTGCTCCTCTCTCTGCGGCGAGTGTGGCTCGCCCATGGGTGCTTATGGAACGCTCAAGCGCCCGATGGATCGTCATCGGGCGACTGTCCAGGCAATCGAGGACATCGCCAAGGTCGGTCATCAGAGTGTCGTTCGACGCTCCGGCCACGGAGCCCGAGCAGACTCGCTCAACAACAGCCCATCGGCTGCGCCCCCGAGAACCCCGACAGAATATTACCAGCTTCCAGACCTGCGACGCAACCGATTCCGGCGGGGTCCGTCTTGTTTGGGCAGGGGCTCATCCTCGAACAGCCGCCCGGCAGGGCGCAAGAAGAACCGGGGACCCACGAAGCCGCAGGTTCCCGGTGGGGAGATCGTGTTCTGCCTGGGGTCTACCGTCTTCGCCTCAGCACCGCCAGGGCGCCAAACGCCAGCAGGGAGAGGCAGGAAGGCTCGGGGATCAAGGTGGCCGAGATGCCCAGGGACACGAAGTTCCCGGTGATCTCGGCGGTCCCGCCGGCGCCGTCGCTGACGGCGACCAGTGTGTTGCTCACGCTCAGATGCAGGTGGGAGACGTCGGGCACCGCGAACTGCAAGAGCAGTTCAGCGCTGCTGTTCCAGGGCACGGTCCCGGCGCTGTCACCGGAAGCCGAGAAGAGGAATCCGTCCGTGAAGGGCGACATGCCGTGCCCGGCCACGGTGCCGGTCATGTTCAGTTCCGCGCTGACGGTGTTGGACGCACCGCCGGTGATCGCGTAGTTGCCGTACTCGAAGATCTCGATGCTGAGGAACTTCTGGTTCTCGCCAGCCGTTAGGTCCACGTCCAACACGTCCGTGACCGTGTCCGACGACCTGCTGTCGCTGGCCGCGGCCGGGAAGTTGCTGTTCGTGAAGTACAGCGTGTTACCGCCGAACCAGGTCGGGCTGCCGAACAGATTGCTGTCGCTGTTGCGCCCGTTGGCCCAACTGAAACTCTCGGCGCTTCCGCTGGAGTTGCTCCAAGCCACGTCCGCCGAGGCCACAACCGGCATACACAGCGCTGCCAGCGCCGTCACCAGGAGCTTCGTCCTCATCGCCTCTGTCCTCTCGTAAGTGCCTCAACTCGCCGACCCAGGCGTTGCCCACAGACCAGGGCAACCGCCGGACCGACAGCAAACTCACGAAACCAGGGTTGGAGCGACAACAGGGAGGTGTTGCGCCTCGATCCCCTCGCTCCTCTCCGACTCCGTGCCCCGGACCGGAAAAAGACCGGCAAAAAAAGAGAGAAACCGGACTGCCGCCTGGGCGACATTCCGTCTCTCTCTATCTCCCCGGACCGGGCTTCCCACTCTTGCCGGACCGTCGTCGGGGACTCCCCCCGGATGGCCGATCCGGCATCTTCCTCTGGAATAGCTGAAACGCCCCTCCAGAGTCAAGCCCATTCCGGCCATGACCAGCCATTTTCCTTCAATGACCCCGATACGCCACAGGCGTCTCTGTACGCGCCCCGACGCCGCAAGCCAGCGGGCTCGCCAGGACTTGCAGCCGCGGCTGAACCGCGCCGGGCTATCGGCATCCGATAATGATCCGGGCCCCGGCCGTTCCGCCCACCACGGCTGCGACGTCGGGCCGTTGGAGCTGAGGCCGCGGCCGCCACCGCGTCGTTCAACCGGAGTCTGACGGCATGTCGTTTCGGCGGGGCATTGCTTACACGAAGAACCGTATAGTTATAGTGTCACGGTAGACGGTATGCATCCTCGTGAAGCGCAGCAAGCAGCACTCGCCTTGACATTGACTTGCCAGGCAAGCAAATGTGTTGACACACGAATCCGCCATCGCTATGGTAGTAGACAGGAGAGAGGGAGCGAGGTTTCCGGGGTTCTGCCCGCGAGGTCTTGGTCCCTTTTTAGAGTGGCGTGCACAGGCACGTCACGGGAGGAGCGAAGGATGCATCGGGCCGCTAGAGTACTCACAGGACTTGCCGTGCTGGCATTCTGTACAGCGGCGTACGCAGACCCAGCGCCGTTGCTCGGAATTGAAATGTGGACCAACGCCCCGGGCGACGTCCCGCAGTCGTGGGATCCGGCCGGCGTGGACAATGGCGATGGAACCTGGGACTACGACGGTTCGCTGGTCGATCCCGACGGACACTGGACGGTGGACTGGGACATGACGGTCGACCCTGACCCGTACGTCAGCGCCGGCTATAGCGTCCTGAACACGTTCTCGACTACTCTGATCTTCAACGTGATCACCACTCTGCCTGTGGCACCGATGACGATAAACCCGCTGATGGGTGGCTCGACCGGCGGTTCGGTCACCGACGCGAACTTCGACAGCATCGGAACGGCCGCCACGACGAACGGCATTGCCTTCTACGAAGGTCTGATCGACGGTGCTGCGGTCCTGCCGCTGCATCCTGATCCGAGCGGCTGGACCGTGCCCTACCAGGGTGGCACGGCGAACATAACGGCCATCGGCGCCGGATTGCCGGGGCCGACCCTGACCGCACCGGCCGTCAGCACCGACATTGGCATCCACCACCAGTTCACGCTGACGCCAGGTGACCGCGTTTCGTTGACCAGCTTCTTCGTCGTGGTTCCCGAGCCTTCGTCGCTCGGTCTTCTGACATTGGGAGCACTGGCCGTCCTCCGTCGAAGGCGCTAATAGAGAGTCCGAAGAACAAAGACCGCGAACGCTGATCGGGCGAATCAGGCAGACCCTCTGGGTGTCTGGTTCGCCTGATCCTCTTTCTTCGGGCCGGCCGGTTCGAGCAGGGCCGACGCTCTCGAGGTGCGGACACGCCGCATACCGGCCGGGCTGGTCGCCGCAGCGGCATACGCCGGAGCAGAGCGTCATAAGCGCCGACTCGTCGAGGTCGATGAACGAGCTACGGCACACCTACCTGCGATCACGGGCAACGCTTGAACCGGCTTTACCGGTCGCAGCAAGATGATTCCTGCGTGTTCGGCCGGCAGAGACTTAAGCCATGAGGCACGACCGTTTTATCCGGATGCCCGGGCTGTCTGCCGCAAGACAGGTCTCTTACATGGGTTCCTCGCGGCTCCGGAGCCGGTATGGACTGATCCGTCTCGGCTGCCTGGCGTTGACGGCGGCGACGGGGGTCTCCACACCGTCCGTGCTGGCCGTGGACTCCTGCCCGTTTGCCTGCGGCCACGTGGACGGCAACGGGGTGATCGAGCCGGCCGACTTCGACGAGTTCGCGAGTTGCATGGGGCAGGTGCCCGGCGCCGCCCGGGAGCTGGTCAAGCTGTCACGTCACGAGGAATGGTGGGTGCGGCTCTACGCGGGGCAGATCATGCGACAGCATGCCGCGTTCCGCCAGTCGGAGTTGATGGAGTTGCTGGGGCGCGACGATCACGCGATGGTGCGCCAGGTCGTCTCTGCCGCCGACTGACCGGCCGCGTCCGTGGAGGCCGGCACCGATCTTATAGGCGTGCGAGCGGCGGACGGGGCTCGCGGGTCTATCGGCCCGACATTCTCTGGACCAGAGCCATGAACTCTTCCCGCTCTCGAGCTGTCAGGCGCTGCAGCGCGGTGACAAGCGGGGCGAGCTTCGCGTTGCGGTAGCGGTCGTGGGCCTCACGGCCGGCCTCGGTCATGGTCACGTCGACCTTGCGGCGGTCGTCCGGGTTGATGGTGGTGCGAACGAAGCCCGACGACTCCAGGAGGCGCAGCAGACGCGACATCTGCGAGGGCATCACCCCGACGTGATGGTGGAGGTCCCCCACGGTCGCGGTGTCCACGTGGCAGAGATGGTCGAGGGCCAGAAAGCCGGCCTCGGTCAGGTCGACCGTCTCCTTGGACACCTCGGCCCAGGACAGTTTGCTGAGCGTGAGGAGATGCTCGGCCAGTTCAAGGGTCTTAGGCATGGCGGAGATGTTATGCCATTCGCAACTGTTTTGGCAAGTCAAATATAACCGCTCGGAGGGACAATCCTGCTCCGCGTCGTCGGGGCACGAAGGAGGTCCGGCGCTTCGCCGCACCGGGTTCCCGGCTGTCGGACCGGAGCCGACGGACCTTCAACTCGGGCGGGCCACGCCCCGGCCAACGGGAACCGGCGAAGGGGAACGCATCCGCCGTCGCCCGCACCTTGCCCGCGACGAGGGTGCGGAATACCCTGTCCGTGGGCGATCGGCCCGCCCCTTGAATCCGGCACATCTCACGCATGAGGAGAGAACGCATGTCCTACGAGATCACGAAGGAAGAGGTCTGGGTCGGCACGATCGAGGATCGGGCCGGCGGACTGGCGGAGAAGTTGGAGGCCGTTTCAAGGGCAGGCGTAGATCTCGAGTTTCTGATTGCCCGACGGGCCCCCGACGAGCCCGGCACAGGTGTGGTGTTCATGGCCCCCATGCGCGGAGACGAATCGGTCCGGGCCGCACTACAGGCCGGCCTGACGCAGTGGACGTCGGCCTCCTCGCTGCGTGTCGAAGGGCCCGATCGACCCGGTCTGGGTGCCCTCATCACCTGGACGGTGGCCAACGAAGACATCAACGTGCGGGGCGTTTCCGGCGCCAAGCTGGGTGAGCGATCGGTCTTCTACCTGGCCTTCGACAGCGCAGCCGACGCGGACAAGGCCCACGAGGCTCTGACCAACGCCCTGAACCGCTGACCCGCCAGCCGGTCTCGTTGGCGTGTAGCACGGCCGAGTCGCGGGCCTGCTTGCCGATCTGCTCGTACCAGGGGGCCGCAATCAGCGCCAGGCTCCGCAACGCTAACGCACAGGAAGGCCTGGGACACTGATGTCACCTCGTTCCGTCGGAGACAAGGCGGTGAGTGACGAGAAACCGGCCCCCGGAGCCTCCTGCGCCTCGAAAGGGGCCTCTCTCAAGAAGGCTGCCCGGCCCAGGCGCCGCCGTCTGGTGATCGTGCTGCTGATCCTCGGTGCGCTAACAGTCCGTTGAACAAGTGCGCGTAGCGGCCTGCGCCCTCGCAGGCCGTGGCACAAACCGCATTGAATGGGCCATAACGGCCGGCGAGGGCGCCGGCCGCTACTGTGTCGATCTGCCAAGCAACTTTGTGGAGTCGAGCGGTGGCGCGGTGGCGTTGTGCGCTCCGTTTCCACCGCCCGCTCATCGAACCGGACGTGCGGATTTCCCGCATCCGGCTC
>DATKXO010000139.1:0-38100 GCA_035528995.1 Phycisphaerae bacterium
AATTGTCGGACAGCCTCGGACAAGCCGCCCGTGGCACCCCGCATCGAACATGCTCACGCGAGCGTGAGCATGCCACCCGCCGCACGGGCGGACAAGCCGCCCGTGGCACCCCAAACCGAATGCCGCCGGAAGTGTCACGGACCTGCGCCGACGGTCTCTAGCGGGCCGTTTGACAGGCCTCCGGTGGCTGACTACGCTGAGTTGGGCATTGACTCGCAACGAGAGGAACATCCCGGTTCCCGGGACGGAGAAAGCAGATGGGCGATCTCTACGCCGACAGCACGAAACTCATCGGCCGAACACCACTGGTCAAGATCCAGCGGCTCATCGACGCACCCGCCGACGTGTACGCCAAGCTGGAATTCTTCAATCCGCTCTCCAGCGTGAAGGACCGCATCGGCGTCTCCATGATCGAGGCCGCCGAGCGCGACGGGAAGATCAACCCCGACACCACGATCATCGAGCCCACGTCGGGCAATACGGGCATCGCCCTGGCCTTCGTGTGCGCCGCCAGGGGCTATCGGCTGACCCTGACCATGCCGGAGAGCATGTCGCTCGAGCGGCGGGCCGTGCTGAAGTCTCTCGGCGCCGACCTCGTGCTCACCCCCCGCGACGAGGGCATGCCCGGGGCCATCAGGGCCGCGACGGAGCTGGTCGAGCACAACCCCAACTCCTACATGCCCCAACAGTTCGACAACCCCGCTAACCCGGACATTCACCGCAAGACCACGGCGATGGAGATCTGGAACGACACGGACGGCAAGGCCGACATTCTGGTTTCGGGCGTAGGCACCGGCGGGACCATCACCGGCACCGGAGAGGCCATCAAGGCGCGCAAGCCCGACTTCAAGTGCGTGGCCGTCGAGCCGACGACGTCACCGGTCATCACCCAGGCCCTGGCCGGTGACAAGATCGCGCCCGGCAAACACTCGATTCAGGGCATCGGAGCCGGCTTCATCCCCAAGGTGCTCAATCTGGACATCATCGACGACGTGGTGCGGGTCAGCAGCGACGATGCCTTCGCCTGGGGGCGCCGGGCCGCCCGCGAGGAGGGCATCCTGTGCGGCATCTCCTCGGGCGCCGCCCTCTGCGCCGCCAACGAGGTCGCCGGGCGGCCGGAGAACAAGGGCAAGCTGATCGTGGTGATCCTTGCCAGCTGCGGAGAGCGGTACCTGTCCACGCCCCTGTTCGAGCAATGATCGTAGGTCAGACGGGCGGGATTCGCCCTTGATATGAGCCCAGCCACCGAACGCAGGGGTCGCCAAGCCATCCCCGCTTGGGATGACCTGTGCCACGCACCCAGCCGCCAGCCTTCGCCGCGCAGTCGATACGCCGGGCTACCAGAGGATCACGGCCACATCGTAGCCCCGAGCACGAGCCCAGGAGATCGCCCGGTTGATCGCCGGGTGAGTCTCTCCCGAAGTGTCGCGCCCTTCGACGATGGGCCCTTCGCTGTTGGCGATGTCCTCGCGATGGACGATCTGCGTGTCCACCAGCACGTTGGCGCCGGAATCATCGAGCGTCAGGTTGACCTGTTTCGGGTGGTCCGCCGGACCCCTTGCTGTGGAAGCCGTCATGGCGTCACAATACTTAAGAGGCTTCGGCTATGCAAGAGCGCCGACCACGTAATGCATAACATCCCAACTGCCGACCGGAGCAAGACAATACACGGGACAGTGCTTTGACGTATCTGCTGAACCTTGTACACTTGCACGGTAGGAGATTAAGATGTCGCTGAAGATTTTCTATGACAGCGTCGTACCGGGCGAGAGCCAGGAGCCGCGGTCATGACAACTGCTTACTTCGACTGTTTCAGCGGCGTTAGCGGTGACATGCTGCTTGGCGCCCTCATCGACGCAGGGGCCGACCTGGCATCGATCCAAGGACAGCTTGCCGCCCTGCACATCGACGGCTGCTCGCTGCAGGCCGAGAGGATCAACAAGCAAGGCCTGGCCGCGACCCGCGTGACCGTGCCCGGCGAAACGCAGCAAGGCTCACACCACCGCTCCTTCGAGACCATCCGCGGCATCATCGAAGAATCTCCACTATCGGCGGCAGTACAACAACGTGCGGTCGCTGTCTTCCGGCGGCTGGCCGAGGCGGAGGCAAAAGTACACGACTGCCCCGTTGAGCGGGTGCACTTTCACGAGGTCGGGGCCGTCGATGCCCTGACCGACATCATCGGCGCGGCGATCGCTCTGGAGAACCTGGGCGTTCAGCGAGTGGTCTGTTCGCCCATCGCCACCGGCAGCGGGACCGTCACCTGCGCCCACGGCATCCTGCCCGTGCCGGCCCCGGCGACGGCCGAGTTGCTCAAGGGCGTCCCGCTGGCGGCCTGCGACGAGGTCGGGGAACTGGCCACTCCCACCGGGGTCGCGTTTCTGACCACCGTCGCGGACTCCTACGGCCCGCCGCCGGCCATGACCATCGAGCGCGTCGGCTACGGCGCCGGCCGAAGGGAGGGTAGGAGTCGCCCGAACGTGCTGCGAGTGATGCTGGGAACGGGGCACGGCGATTCCCACACCGATCTGGTCACCGTTCTGGAGGCCAACATCGACGACGCTACACCGGAAGTCGTGGGCTACTGCACGGAGCGACTCCTGGAGGCGGGTGCACTGGACGTCTACTGCGTGCCGATATACATGAAGAAGTCCCGACCCGCCGTGCTGCTCGCCGTGCTGGCCGAGCCACACCGGGTGGCCGAACTCGAGGAGATTCTCTTCACCGAAACCACCACGCTGGGCATCCGTCGGCACGACGTGCACCGATCCACGCTGGCTCGGTCAACGGTCCGCGTCGAGACTCCGTTTGGTCCGGTCCGGGTCAAAGTCTCCCGGCGAGGCGGGCAGATCATGACGGCCGCGCCGGAATACGACGACTGCCGGGAAGCGGCCCGGCAGCACGGCGTCGCCCTGCGGGCGGTCATGGAGGCCGCCGCCGGCGCCTGGAGGGCGCAAGCGGATCAGTGATCGGCCCCGTCGGCCGTCTGATCGGAAGGACCCGGGAAGAACGACATGGACGTCAGCGCTCCCCTGCTCGTACAGGCAACACTGGCCCACCTGGCCGACTCGTCCACCGGTCTGACCAACAGCCAGATCGTGCTGATCCTGCTGATCATCGGCACGTCGGCGCTGATGTTGATCTCGGCCCGACGACGGATGAGGCGGTCGGCCAACTCGCCGCAGGCCTACACCCGCGAGCAGCGCACGCGGATCCGAGACGAAGAGTCGCTGGTGCAGGAGATGGAGCAAGCCATGGCCCGGCTGGAAGAGGTGGCCCAGGAGGTCCAGGGACGCATTGACACCCGCTTCGCCAAATTGGAATCGGTCATCCGCGACGCCGACCAGCGGATCGACCACCTCGAGCGCCTGCTTCGCAGCACCGCGGGCGAGCCCACCATCGACCGCACGGTCGGCGACGTCGCCGAACCGGGCGGTCCGTCCACGGACACCGCCACCGACGACCCCCGCTATCGCGTGATCTTCGACCGTGCCGACGCCGGCCGGACCCCCCTGCAGATCGCCGAGGAGACCGGACAATCCACCGGCGAGGTGGAACTGATCCTGGCCCTTCGACCGCCCAAGTCGGTGGCCAACGCCTGACTCCGCCCCCATCGAGTCGCCCGGTAGTCCGGGGCTCCCGGCCGGCATAGAATCGGGCGTTGGCATGGTTCTTTGCGCCGGGCGAGTGCCCGGATCGGAGCGGGTCGCGGAAGCACAATGGCACTCACTGTCACCTTCGTCAGCGGTCCACGTCACGCCGGCAAGAGCACGGTCATCCAGGCCATGCTGGGCGACTTGTACAAACGCCCGCCACACTACCTGCGTCTGGCCAAGATCGCCGGGGACAAGAAGCCGCCCCTCACCATGGGCAGGCCTCCGGTTGACGTCGAGGTGGGCAGCGCCCGCTGGCTGAACTACGACGAGGACTCGATCTTCGAGGTGCTCCCCGAAGCCCTCACCCGAATCCACAGGAAGGACCGCTACGGCGCCGTAATCATCGAGGCCGACGCCGACCCCCACTTGCGTCACGCCCATCCCTACGATCGGCGGATCTTCGTGATGCCGGCCCCGCGCTCCCTGCACGAGGTCTTCCGCAGCGTGCGCGAGGCGGCCACGGCCCTGCAGGGCGTGCTGGACGACACGGCCGCGTTCGCCCGCGAGATTTACGGCATGATCGACAGCAGTCTCACCGACGACGAGGAGCACGAGCGGCGAGCCCCCTTCACGGCCCGCCAGTTGCGCGGTTTTCTCGATTCGCCCCTGGGCAACGAACTGGCCACGCGCATCCAGTTTCAGCCGGAATACCACGGGCTCGTGGAGAGCGACGTGGTGTTGATCAACACCGGCGTGGGGGGCCTGTCCCCGGTGGTCGATGAGTGCGGTCGTCGCCTGGAACGCCTTTTGGCCCGGCTGCGGGGCGGAGCGGCCCGAAAAAACACACTCTTCTGCTGCGATCCGGTGGATCCACACGACCCGCTGCGAAAGAAGCTCATCAAGGCCCTCAAGGACCTCCACCGTGACGACGACCGCTGAGCCCGATATTGCCGCTGCCCGATAACGGGCCTCATTTACTTCGCTTCTAAACTCTCCAAGCCGGCGGTTCGATCTCAATACAGGCGGTGCGGCACTGCGCTGACAATCCCCCGCGCTTTGCCGGCCAATCTGCGAAATCCTCGCAGACAAAAGGGAGACCCTCCATGGATCCGGCCGTAGTCGAGCGACTGGAGAAGAGTTTCGCCACGTTGGCAACGCAGGGTGAGGAGTTGGCCGCCCGGTTCTACGCCCACCTGTTCGCCACACACCCCGGCATGCGCCGCTTCTTCCCGATCGACATGGCCGAGGAGAAGCGGAAGCTCCTCGAGGCGCTGGTGGCCGTGGTGAAGAGCCTGCGTTCGCCCGAAGGTTTGCGATCGGCCGTTGCCGAACTCGGCCAACGTTGCGGCCACTGCGGCGCGATGCCCGAGCGGTTCCCCATGTTCCGTGACGCCCTTGTCGGCATTATGGCGGACGTCGCGGGCCAACGATGGGACGATCAGTTCACCCGGGACTGGGTCGTCCTACTCGACACCCTTTCTGCGATGATGGGCGACAGGCATCGGTCCAGGACAACTGGGACCTGCCCCGCTCCGGGATGGTCCGCATTCCAGCTCCAGCGCCGGCACAGAGTGAACGCGCCATCCGTGATCCGCGCGCGTTCCTGAGCGTGCTGCGCCCCACAGCGGGCGAATCCTCCCCTCGCAGCGGTGTTCCGCGCTACCTCGCGGCGTCAGGGCGCCGACATCACGCCCCGACCAGGTCTGCCGAAAAAAGCGGTATCCGATTTGCCTTCGGCCGAATTGTATTGGACGTTTTGTGTGGCCGGTTGGTGTACCGATCGGTGGGGGGCCTTGGGGTAAGGAAACCGCCGCAGCGGGCAGAGGTGTCCGCTGGGGGGGTTTCCTCTTGCGCCACACCGTGGCCCGCACAACAGTTCATTACGCCAAGGTCGATGACCACGTCTGCCGACCTTCCCGCCGACGGCGAAAGAGACGCCGGGCGGAAAACCGTCGCCCCGAAGTTCGGGGCCCGGTCTCCCGCCCGGCTCTAGGAGGAGGAAGGAAGGTTTCAAAGGTTGCCCAAGTATAGAGTATCTCTCTCCGTCCGGACCAGCGAATCTGACGAATCGTTACAGGTGTGTTACAGGCTTGCGTGAACGCTGAGCGGTCCGCCGGGCCTCTCGCCCCTTAAGGCAAGTAAGCGCATCGCCGACAAGTCCGTACAATTCCCGGCGGTACCGCCTCGAGCCGGCCCGGCGCCTTCACCATACTCGTCGTGTCATGGTGCCGCCGATCGGGACTGCACGCCGTGTTCCTCATCGCCCGGCACGCCGGCACGCCAACGCGCCGCCTCGTCAGCCTTGCCCCACGCCTCATAGAGGGCGACGACACGCTCCAGCGCGATGCGCGTCGCGATGAAGCCCTCCCCTTTCATGGCGTGAAGGGCCCTACAGCTCTCGACCAGCAGCGGCTCGGCCTCGTCGAAACGACGCAACGAAGCCAGGCAGTACCCCAACGTCCCTCGCGCCCGGGCCACGCGCCATTTCTCGCTCTCGATCAGGTGAAACCGGCCGAAGGCCACAACACACTGGCGCAGGATCGGCTCGGCCTGTCGGGCTTCCCCCAGTTCGATCAGCAACCGGCCCAACGCCCGCATGGCCATCGCGGTGTCCACGTGCTCCGGACCGTACAGGGTCCGGCAGCGGGCCAGAGTCTCCCGGGCCAGCGGTTCAGCCTCCTCGAAGCGGCCCACCCGCAGAAGTGCCAGGACCAGGTCGAGCTTGACGCTCGAGGCCGCCGGAACTCCATCTGCGTTGAGCCTGCGGTAGGTGTCCAGCGCCTGGCGCAGCACCGGAATCGCGGCCGCCGCATCCGGTCCCAGTCGCAGGGTGTTGCCCAACGAGTGCAGCGTTTCGGCCACCAGCAGGTGATCGTCGCCCAGCAGTTTGCGGCGCAGGGCCAGCGCCTCGCGGTAGGCCCGCCCCGCTTCCGCGTACCGACCCTGCATGTGGTACAGACCCGCGAGGTTCCTGAGGCCATCGGCCACGCGCCCGTGCTCGGAACCCAGCAACTCCCGGTTGAGTTCCAACGCCTCGAGCAGCAGCGGCTCGGCCATCGAGTAGTGACCGGCGTTGGCCAGGGCGACACCAGCGGCGTTGAACTCCACGGCAATCCGCGGGTTGTCCTGCCCGACAGACTTGCGGAACCCCTCGACGCTATCGGCCACAAAGCGATCGGCGGCCCCCACGTCGCCGGTCCGCAGCAGATACCGCACCAGGACCGCTCCGTAGCCCACACCACCAAGAGCTTGCGGCGGCAACTGCTCGCAGGCCTTCTGCTGAACCTCCGCCGCCTTGCGGTCGTCGCCGGTCATCGAGTACGCCAGAGCAAGCGTATCCAGCACCGCTGACTGCCGGCCACCGCTCATCGCCACCGCCCTTTCCGCCAGCGGCAGCGCCGCCTCCGGATCGCGCAGGTCGATCGGCACACAGGTCAACAACGACCAGGCGTAATTGTTGATCGAGGTTGCGTCCGCGTCCGGACGCTCGGCGAACCGGCGTCGAATCGCCAGCACTTCTTCGGTCAGCTCGCGGGCCTCGGCGATCCGCCCCAAACGGACAAGGGCCTCTGCCAGGTCGACCACGGCCGCGACCGTCACGCCGTGCGTCCGCCCGGCCCCATCCTCGATGACAGCCAACCGGTCAAAGCGAATCCAGATCGACTCCTGCAGCGCCCCGGTCCGCTCCAGGAAGTCGGCCAAAGTGTTCATCGCCGCCAGCGTACGCGGATGCCCGGAGCCGAAGGCACGAACGCAGCCCGCCAACAACGCCCGGTACAGCTCCCCCGCCTCACCGAACTTGCCCTTTCCGTCGAGCCACTGGGCCACGTCAACGGTGGTGGAAAGTGTGTGCCAATGATCCTCACCGCGCGTGCGCCGCAGGCCGGCCAACGCCTCCAGATGCAAACGCTCCTTCTCCTCCTGCCGTTCACGCCCCTGCAACGACCGGGCCAGGCCGTGCATCGTGATGTAGGTCAGCGGGTGCTCGCCGCCCAGGATGCGGCGGCAATCGGCGAGCCCCGGGCGCAGCAGTTCCTCGGCCCGGTCATAGCGTCCCTGCTCGAGATACCACCAACCGATCAGAGGCTTGGACAGGATGGTGATGCTGTCGTCCGGGCCCAGGGCCTCACGGGCCAGATCGTACAGCTCGCGGGCCAGGGCCTGTCCCTCGGTCAGCCGCCCCTGAGAGAGATACGAGCCCGACCAGTGCAGCATGGTGGCCAGCGTGTCCCGGTGACGATCGCCCAGGACCCGGCGCTGGATCCTCAAGGTCTCCTCGAAGAAGCGATGCGATTCGGCGTACCGGCCCTGGTCGGACAGGACCAGGGCCAGGACCGAGGCACAGTTGAGCGTCCTGGCATGCTCGGCCCCGTACACTTGCCACATGCCCTCGAGTGCGAAGCGTACCAGCGGCTCCGCCTCGGCGCTTCGACCGGCGTCGGCCAGCAGACCGCCGAGCTGCAGCGCCGATCGCAAGGTGTCGCGATGTCGGTCGCCGTGGATGCGCCTTCGAATCTCCAGGGCCGCCTCCAGTTCAGGAGCTGCGTCGTGGTACAGGCCCAGACCCCGCAGGGTCATGCCGATGGTCTCGCGGGCGGCCGCCGCCAGCTCCGGGTCCCCGGCAAAGGCCTGGTCGATCTTGGCGCTGGCACCCCGGGCCATGTCCGCCACCGAGAATCCGCCGACGAATTCGCCGCCCGGTGAAGCGCCCGCGTCCTCATACGGGGAAAACGCCGAGAGCTGCCGCAACTGCATGGGATCGACCGAGGCCAGCATCTCCTGAAGGAAGGTGCTCACCGCCTGGGCCCGCCGGGCCTCGGCGTCGGCCCGGACCCTGGCCCCTTGAGCCAGATCGCGGTCCCGCCGCGCCTGAACGAAACCGGCCGTCGCCACGGCCAGCCCCAGGAGCACCGCGGCCGCCACCAGCCCCGCCGCCGTCACGGCGACACGGTTGCGTCGAACGAACTTACGCAGGCGATAGGTTGCGCCGGGCGGCCCGGCCCGCACCGGCTCGTGGCTCAGATGGCGCTGGATGTCCGCCGCCAAGCCAGCGGCCGTCTCGTAGCGGCGCGTGCGGTCCTTCTCCAGCGCCCTCAGCACGATCCAGTCCAGATCGCCTCGAAGAAGCCTGCTCAGGGCCTGCGGCTCGGTCCGCCGCAAACGAGCCAATTCGGCCAGGTCCCCCCCGAGCGTGCTCAGCCGCAGAGAAGGCCGCACGGGTTCCTCTTCGCAGATGATCTGCTGGATTTCCCCGTAGCTCGCCTGGCGCAGCGCCTGCGGATCGAACGGCGTGCGACCGGTCAGCAGCTCGTACAGCAGAACACCCAGCGAGTACACGTCGGTGCGCGTATCGACATCCAACCCGCTCATCTCGGCCTGCTCGGGACTCATGTAGGCCGGAGTACCGATGAACTGGCGGAAGCCCGTCATGACCGTCTTGTCCGTCAGGCGGTCGCCAGTGGCCTTGGCAATGCCGAAATCGATTACCTTGGGCACGCCGGCGCCGTCAGGGTCGTGCAGCGTCACCAGAACGTTCGACGGCTTGATGTCGCGATGGATGATCCCCTTGGTGTGTGCGTGCTGGACCGCCCGGCAGACCGGCATGAACAGGCCCAGTCGCTCACGCGTGGTGAGGTTCTTCTGATCGCAGTATTCCGTAATGGGCACCCCGTCGACCAGTTCCATCACGAAATACGGCCGCCCGGTCTCGGTCTGGCCGGCGTCCAGCGTCTTGGCGATGTTGGGGTGGTCCATCATCGCCTGGGCCTGTCGCTCGGCCTCGAAACGGGCGATGACCTGGGCGGTGTCCATCCCGGCCTTGAGAATCTTCAGCGCGACCTTCCGACGGACCGGTTCCAGTTGGTCGGCCTTGTACACCGAGCCAAACCCACCCTCACCCAGCAGTTCCAGCAACTCATACCGGCCGATTGTCGTGCCGACACCCTCGGCCCGATCCGATCCTTCGCCCGGGTCTGCAAAGTCGGCCGTCAGGGGAAGCTCGCTGCAACGACCGTCCAGGAAGCCCTCCGCCTGGTCGTGAGCCGCGAGCAGGGCCCGGACCCGGCCCTGCAGCCGAGGGTCGCCCCGGCAGGCGCGTTCGACAAACTCCTCGCGCTCTAGTGCTGATGCCTTCTCCAGGGCGGCGCTGAAGATTCCTTCGATATCCTGCCCGTCCGCGCCCATGGTCCCTCTCAGCAGTGCCTCTCCACAGAGCAATGCGCCGTTGGCGGCCCGCACGCCTCACTGGAATGTAGGAACCTGTCACGCCCCGGCCGAGTCGTCACCCTCGGTGATGTCGTTGTACAGCCAGGCCCGGGCGTACAACCAATACCGGTCCGCCGTGGCACGGCTGATCCCCAGAACGTCGGCCGACTGCTGAACCGTGAGGCCGGCGAAGTAGCGGAGTTTCACCAGTTCGGCTTTGACGGGGTTCTCGGCGGCGAGCCGGTCCAGGGCTTCGTCCAGGGCCAGCAGCCCGATCGAGTCGGACTCGGTGATCAGGTCGGCCTCGTCCAGTTCGACGCGTTGTCGGCCGCCGCCACGCTTGAGACGCTGCTTCTGACGGGCCCGCTCGATAAGAATGCGGCGCATCGCCTCAGCGGCCGCGGCGAAGAAGTACGCTCGACTCTTCCAATCGGCCCTTCCCCCGCCGACCAGACGAAGATACACCTCGTGCACCAGCGCGGTCGGCTCCAGCGTCTCATCCGCGGCCTCGCGGGCCAGACGTTGGGCGGCCAGACGACGCAGCTCGTGGTAGACCGCGGGCAGAAGTTCGTCGGCCGCTCGGGCGTCCCCCTCCCGCGCCGCCGCCAGGATACGCGTGATCTCACTCATGGGCCGGTTCCGGGGCGAGCACCACCCCCCCCCTTCAGACCCCTGTCCCCGCCGGCACTGCGACTACCCGATACCCAGATCGGCCGTGGTGAACAACGACTCGAACACATACCCGGCCGACTCGATGTTCTCCCGGGCGCCCTCCCGTCGGTCGATCACGCATACGATCTTCTCGACGGTCGACCCGGCTTCGGTGATGGCTTTGGCCGCCTCCAGAACCTGTCCGCCGGTCGTGGCAATGTCCTCGACCAGCAGAACGCGGCTGCCCGGCTCCAGCGGGCCCTCGAAGAGCTTGTCCGTGCCGTAGCCCTTCTTCGCGTTCCGCACGATGATGAACGGCTTGTTGGCCGCCATCGAGGCGGCCGCCGCCAAGGCCACGCCTCCCAGCTCCGCACCGGCGATGGTCGTCGTTTCCGGCCCGGTGCGCTCCGCGAACAGTCTGCCGAGTTCGGTCAGGATGTCCGGCCGGGTCTCGAAGCGGTACTTGTCCAGGTAGTAGGTGCTTCGCCGCCCGCTGCGCAGAACGAAGTCCCCTTCGAGGTAGCAGGCCTCCTTGATGGCCGCGGCCAACTGCTGTCGGTTCATGGCGGGTCGTCCGTGTGCGGGTCCCCCAAGGGGAAGGACCCGGCCGGTCAAACGTACAGATCACACTCCCACCCCAGGAGACGGCGATGCCGCCGCCGAATGGGCGTCACGTACTCCTTGATGAACGCATCCACCTGCTCGGGCGCCCGCCCGATATAGTCCTTCGGCCTGGCGACCTTGCGGGCGTCCACGCCGGCGAACGCCGGGTCTGCCGCGAGCCGCTCCAGCAGGTCGTTGGGCCGACCGTGCTGTTTGACCTCCGCGGCCGCCGCTTGGGTATGACGGCGAATGCGCTCGTGCAACACCTGACGGTCTCCGCCGGCGGCCACGGCCGCCATCAGGATGTTCTCGGTGGCGATGAAGGGCAGTTCACCGGCCACACGCGCTGCAATCACTTTGGGATACACGACCAGCCCACGGGCCACGTCGGTCACGATCCGCAGCATCCCGTCCGTGGCCAGAAACGCCTCGGGAATGACCAGACGCTTGTTCGAGGAGTCATCCAGCGTGCGCTCGAACCACTGCTCCGCCGCGGTCTGCAGCGGCGACTGTACCAGCGAGATCACGAACCGGGCCAACCCCGTGGCCCGCTCGCAGCGCATGGGGTTGCGCTTGTAGGCCATGGCGCTGGAACCCACCTGCCCCGCCTCGAACGGCTCGTCCACTTCGCCGAGGTTGCACAACAGCCGAACGTCGTTGGCGAACTTGTGCACGCTGGCGGCGATCCCGCCCAGTGCGCCCACCACCTGGGCATCCACTTTTCGCGGCGCCGTCTGGCCGGTGATCGGCTCGACGGCCGAGAAGCCCAGCTCACGCGCGATCATGGCCTCCAGTCGGTCCACCTTCGACCCGTCACCGTCGAACAGCACCAGGAAGCTGGCCTGCGTACCGGTCGCCCCTTTCAGTCCCCGTAGCCGCAACCGCTCCAGCCGCGTCTCGATCTCCTCCAGGTCCCGCACGAAGTCGTAGCACCACAGAGCCGCCCGCTTGCCCACGGTCGTGAGTTGGGCCGGTTGATAGTGAGTGAAGCCCAGGGTCGGCAGCGAGCGGTGCTTCCTGGCCAGGTCGCCCAAGGCATCGATCACGTTGACCAGCCAGCCGCGGACCAGCTCCAGCCCTTCCCGCGTGATGATGATGTCGGCGTTGTCCACCACGTACGCGCTGGTCGCCCCCAAGTGCAGGATGGCCCGAGCCCGCGGGGCCTCGTCGGCGAAGGCGTGCAGGTGGGCCATGACGTCGTGTCGGAACTTTTTCTCGTAGCGGGCGGCACGCTTGAAGTCGATCCGGTCCGCCGCCCGGCGTAATTCGGAGATCTGCCCGGGCGTTATACCGAGCCCCAACCGCCGCTGCCCATCCGCCAGGGCGATCCACAGCCGCCGCCAGGTCGCCACGCGATGGCGCGCCCCGAACACGCGGCACATCGCCGCCGAAGCGTAGCGGGATACCAGCGGACTCCGGTAACGGTCCTGATCGTCGCCCATGGTCGGTACCGTCCGACGCCCCGCCACGGGGCTGCGAGCAGCCGGAGCGCGGTTGTCGGGAACACTGTTTGCCGCGTATCATTCTAACGACGAGGGCGGTGGCCGCCAGCGGTGGCCGTCCGCGCGGTCGGCCTCACGCTCCACGGGGGCTTGGCCGATGATACTTGGATGGGTCGCGACCTTCGACCTGCGCCCGGTTGCTGCGGCGCGTCGAAGGCCGGCCCCACGAGAGGGTTTGCAATATGAGCGTCAAGCTGCAACCGGCGATGGTTGCAATCATGTGGTTTGTGGTGCTGAGTGGTTGCTACGTCCCGTCATCCTCGGGACCGCAGCGCCTGGACGTCAACGCCGGTGAGGATTTCACCGTCGCCCTCGGCGAGATGGCCCCACTCACTGTCACCGTCAACGGACACTCAGCGGGGTACGCCTTCCGCTGGTCCCACGAGTCCGGGCCCGAACAGGTGCCTATCGCAGACGAGACCAGCGCGTCGACCGAGGCCGGCCCGCTCAACCTCGAAGGAGACTACAAGTTTCGCGTCATCGCCTCGACTGCCGACGGGGCCTTCGGCCAAGCCTTCGTCATCGTCACTGCAACCGAGACCGGCAGTGAAAACGGTCAGGACAACGCCAACGGAGAGGACAACGAGAACCAGCAAGCCAACGAGAACGGCGACACAGACACCGGCGACCTGATCCCGCCCGACCGCGTGCGGATCAATGCCCCAACCACAGTGCCCGCCGGCCAGAGGGGCACGCTGGTCGCGACCAGCCCGCCACTCGGCTTCGAGGCCGCCTACCAATGGAACGTACTGGCCGGGTCCGCGGAAATCCGCGAACCCACCGAGCGGGAGACGAGTATCACCAGCGACGCTCCGGGTACCGTGGAAGTCGAGGTCATCATGACCGTCCAGGGAATCGACCAACCCTTCACCGACAGCGCCACCATTGAGGTGCTTGAAGAGAACGCTTTTGCATCGAACATCACCGGCCCCAGCGACGCCGTCGTGGGCGAGGAGGTCAAGTTGTCCGCCTCCCACCTCGGGGTCAGCATCGGAGGAATCACCAACGCCGAATGGCAGATCCTCTCCGGTGACGCCGAAATCGTTGAAACCCAATCGGGCGGAAGCAGCATCATGCTGCGCCCCATCGGTGAAGGGGACGTGGTCCTGGCCATGGACGCGTCCCTCATCGGCGCCGCCGTTAGCCAGTCACACGACGAGCACCTGATCGTGGTCTATCCGGCTGCCGGTTTCGAACTGCAAGCCGAGCAGCTCGAACACCTCGCTCTGGTCGGCCAGCCCGTCGGCGTGGATGTCACCGCCGCCGAAGGCAACAACCAGGACTTGAACTTCGCCTGGGAATTCAAGAGCGGAGAGGGATCCTTCGACGACCCCGGCTCGCGTACGCCCAACGTCACCGTCACCACGCTGGGGACGGCCGAACTCGAGGTCACCGCCACGCAAGTCCTGGACGGCCGGATGCGCAGCGGCACACTGGTCACCTACGTCACCACGGTCAACGACCTGCGTCCGGTAGTCGAGATCGACGTGGAGAACTTCGGCGTGATCCCCATGCAGCTCAACGGCGACGCCGCCCCCATCACCGTGGCCAACTTCCTCCACTACGTGGACGCGCCCGAGTTCAACTACGACTTCCACGTCTTCAACCGCGTCATTCCCGACTTCGTCGTCCAGGGCGGTGGTACGTGGACCGACCGCGAGACGCTCGAAGAGGTCGAAACCCGCCCGCCGATCTCCGGTGAGGCGAACAACGGCCTGTCCAACCTCCGCGGGACCGTGGCCATGGCCCTGCGCGGCAGCGATCCGGACTCCGCCACCCAGGCCTTCTACATCAACCTGAGCGATGACAACGCCTATCTCGACGAGGACTTCACCGTCTTCGGCGTCGTGACCGGTGACGGCATGCAGGTGGCCGACGCCATCTCGCAGGTCGAGACCGACGCCAGCGACGCCCCGGTCGAGTTCGTCATCATGACCACCATCCGACGCACCGACACGGGGGACAACTGACCGGACCCAAGGAGTGATTGCCGCGCAGCGGACCCACGCACAAGTGCTCTATTCCACCGAGCTGTCCGCCTCGCCCTTGCCAAACCGGGCAAAGTGCGGTAAACGTCAATCAGAGAACTGGCATGGCAAAAGAACACATGACCGATCAGGACGTTCGTACCCTCTTCGACTCTCTCCGGACCCGGATCGTAGCCGTCCGGGACTCTCTTTGACCTGCCCGCCCGACTCACGGAGCTGGAGCGCCTCAACACCCGGATGGCCGCCCCGGGATTCTGGGACGATCCCGAGTCCGCCCGCGACACCGTTTCCGCGCTGAAAAAGGCCAGAGCGGTCATTGAGCCCGTCCAGGACCTCGTCCACCGGGCCGACGACTGCCAGGCCATGCTCGACCTCCTGGATGAGCAGGACGACGCCGAGGTCGAAACCGAACTGAACGAGGCCCTGCAGAGCCTTCCACGCGACGTGGACCACGTCGAGACGCTCACCCTTCTCTCCGGCCCCGATGACGCCCGCGACTGCTACTTCAACATCCAGGCCGGCACCGGCGGCGCCGACGCCCAGGACTGGGCCAGCATGCTCCTGCGCATGTACCTCCGCTACTTCGAGCAAAACGGCTTCGAGGCCGAACAGCTCGCCCGCAAGGAGGGCGAGGAGGCCGGCATTCAGTCCGTGAACCTGGTCGTCCGCGGCCCCTACGCCTACGGCTACCTCTCGTGCGAGATGGGGGTCCATCGCCTGGTGCGCATCTCGCCCTTCAGCGCCCAGGGCAAGCGGGAGACGAGCTTCGCGGCCGTCCACGTCCAGCCCGAGGTGGACGACATCCAGGTCGAGATCGACTGGGACGCCGAAGTCCGCGAGGACACCTACCGGGCCAGCGGCGCCGGAGGCCAGCACGTCAACAAGACCTCCAGCGCCGTCCGCCTGACCTACCTGCCCACCAACACGGTGGTCCAGTGCCAGAACGAGCGTTCGCAGCACAAGAACCGGGCCAATGCCCGCAAAATGCTCATGGCCCGCCTCTATCAGATGGAGCAGGCCAAACGCGACGCGGCCCTGAACCAGATGTGGGGCGAAAAGGGCCAGATCAGTTGGGGCAACGCCATCCGCAGCTACTTCCTCTACCCCGAGCGGCGCGTCAAAGACGCTCGCACCGGCGTCGTAACCTCGAACACCGACGCCGTCCTCGACGGCGACATCCAGATGTTCATCGACGCCCAACTCCGCCGCCGCGTCGCTGCGGCCAACAAGTAACACTTAAACGACAAGGCTCGCCACATCGTCCGTTTGCCCCTTGACACGACGCTCCCAACCTCCCATAATCGTCACCCATTCGCGAGCAGGTCGGGCTCGCACCGGACCGGCTTCCTCTAACACGTAGAGACACCGGCCCAGCCGAGGTGGTGCGGGTTCGCACGTGCCGTGATGATGTTCTGCGGCGGGAAGCGCCGCGGCCCGACTTCGTTTCTCTGGACCCACGCCTCGATACGGGGAGCAGAGAACCAGGAGGGCCATACGCACGCATCTCGTCTGCCGTAGCGGAGTTTCTGTTAACCGGCGTCGCTCTTCGGTCGGCTCCTGAGCCGCCGCAGCGCGGAAGGTACGATCCCGGCGCCCGTTGCGCCGGCGCCGGCCGACTGCACGTCCTTTTACACGGGAGGATTCACCATGCACTTGCACCGAACAGCGCTCTGGGTTCTCGTTCTTGCACCGGCCGTGTGCGCCGGCCTGGCCTTCGCGTTTCTGCGACCCCCTCTAGCCGAGGTGCCGACTCGGGAAACCGCGCCGGCCGACACCGCCCGCCAGGCCACCGTGGATATCGCCTTCCAGGGCCGCTTCGTCGACGGCGTTGGCCTGCCCCTGGTGGGCGAGCACGACCTCTACTTCAAGATTCTCGATGATGTCGGCGCCGAGCGTTACACCGGCGGCCCCGTCGGCACCACGCTCGTCAACGGCGTGGCGACCTGCGCCATTCAGGCCGTACCGGTGGACATCTTTGACGCCTCCTCCATCGCCGGCTCTCCGTACCAATTGCGGGTCTCGCTGGACGACGCCGGGTTCACCGACCCGTTCGACGTCGACCTGCTGCCAACCCCCTTCGCCGTCAAAGCCGACACGGCGACCGTCGCCAACCATGCGACCACCGCGGATAGCGCGACTACCGCTGACCACGCGACCGCGGCGGACAGCGCGACAACAGCCGACCACGCCACCACGGCCGGCGATGCGGACACCGTGGACACCTTGCATGCATCCGCCTTCGCCCCGATCGTCCACACGCACACTGGCGCGGACATTGACGACGGCACGATCACCGGCGACGACCTGGCCGAGAATGCGGTCGGCTCCCCAGAGGTGGCCGACAACTCGCTCACGGCCGACGACATCGCCCCCGACATCCTGTGCGGCCTGAACGGCGTGACCAACGACGGCGGCGACATCGACCTCGTCCCCGGCGAAAACATCACCATCACGCCCGACATCCCCGGAAACGCGATCACGATCTCCTCGACTGCCGGGCCGTTACCAACGGGTATCATTGTGATGTGGTCTGGTTCGCTTGTGGACATTCCCGCCGGGTGGGCATTGTGCGATGGAACGGATGGCACGCCTGATCTGACCTCCAGGTTCATCAGGTCGGTGCCCAATGCGTCAACTGATCCCGGCTCAACCGGTGGCTCTCCAACTCATACGCACGGGGCCGGAGGGTATGAGGGCCTCAACCACACCCACGCTTACTCTGGCACAACCAGCCAGGCGAGCACGGTGGAGTATTGTAACTCTGGATCTCAGCAGGTGCCCGCACACGTGGTGCACACTCACACTTACTCAGGTACCACGAACAGTGCCGGTGCAGGCTCGATTACAGGGACTTCCGCTCCTGCAGACAGCCTGCCGCCATATTACGAGCTGGCTTTCATCATGAAAACATAGTCGATCGCTCACTCGCTCGCGCAGTCCGGAACGCGAGGGCAACAATTCAACGGGGCCAACGCGCCAAGCGTTCCCCTTCTTGAGGGAGACGACTGATGATACAAGAACGTCATAGACCACCAACCCAAACGGCGCCGGCTTGGCCAGCCCTCGTGCTGGCATTGCTCGGCGTCTCCACGGCCTTCGCCGATGACCTGCGCTGCCCCTCCGTCGGCGGCGGCGCGGCGGAGGCGGCGGTACCGGCTACTGACCCTGCGGAGGCCAGCCAGTTCAGCGTGGGGCACGCCCCGGTGGGGTCGGTGGGCAACGCCGCCGGCCGGCTGCACGCCGGCGTCATGCACGCCTACGTCCCGCCGCTCTACAAGACCGGCTTCACCTGGGACTTCCGCCGCGACTACAGCGCCATACGCAACCCGGCCGACGATCTGCCGGCCATCGCCCGGGCGACCAACTTCCCGCGCAGCAACCACGTTTACACCGAGGCCGTCTGGTTCTACGAGGGCAACGCCGACGGCCTGCCCGACGGCGCCTACGACCGCGCCGACCGCGGCCTGTTCATGGCCTGGGACAGTTGGACCTGCGACGAAGCCGTGGGACCGGCCGTCATCGATGAACTCGAACCGCCGGGGGGCGGCGTCCCCGAACCCGATCGCGGCCTGCACCCAATGGTCACCGGCCCGGGCCAGGCGGTCGTCCACTGGCACAGCCCGGTCGGGACACTGGTCCGCGTCACCGGGAGATGGATCAATCGGTCGGACGTGGGCAGCGACGACGGCATGGAGTGGTCGATCCGCAAGAACGCCGACCCGCAGCCGCTGGCCTCGGGCACGCTGCCGGCCGGCACGCCGGGAGCCCAGACGCCTTTCGGCCCCATCCGGGTCAACGTGGCGATTGGCGATCGGATCTACTTCGTGCTCGGCAACAACGGCAACGCCACGGGCGACGGCGCCACCCTGCGGGCCCGCGTAACCGCATCAACCTGGGCCGACCCGACCCCCGGCGACCCGGTCGACCTCGAAGGAGGCCCCTGACCGCCCAGGTCGCCACACGCTGCCCCTGACCGACCAGGCCGCAACGCGCCACCTGCGGACCGGCCCAACCCTGCTGTGCGCCCAGCCCGTACTTCCGCAGCAGACGGGTCAGGGCGTCCTTGTCCCCGTTCCTGGCCTGCAGCAGGAGTTCCTGGTCCGACATCATGGCGATCGACGACCTGCAACCAACATGGGCGCGATTGGCCTACACCCATGGTATGTCACGATAGTGTCAGAGCCAAACAGAAGGACGGTGGAAGCGGGCGCCACATGTTGGCGTCCGCCCGCTTCGACCAGACCACGCTCAGGGGGCCGGCCCGAGCACTGCGCCACACTGGTTGCAGCGTAGCTCCCCGTCGATCGTGGTGGTGGTCACGAATCGGCCTCGGCAGGCCGGGGAGTTGCAGCGCACGCCCCGCTGCCCGGTCTTTTCCCCGCACTTGGGGCACTTCACCGGGAACTTCTTGAAGCCGAATTCGCGGGCGATCATGAAATGGTGGCCGCACTCCGGATCGGAGCAGACCACGTGGAAGTTGGCCGTCCGGGCTCGCGGACCGGCGTCCTTGGCCGGGGCCGGCTCCAACAGGCTCGCCGCCCAGACCAGCAGCCAGACCGCCAGCAGGCAACCCAGCGCGTACACCCCGTAGCGGATCGCCGGCGTGTGCCAGATGAGGAAGGGCTCCTCCCGGACAACTTCGTACCAGGCCGTGATGCGCTCCCTCTGCGAAGGCAGCCACTCGTCTCTCAGCAAAACGAACCATTCGACGAAACGGCTGCGCTGCGGAGATGGCATCGACGCCTCCCTGGTCTCTGGCCCGCCGATTCTAGATCGCCACGGAAGCGTCCGTCAAAGACCGGCCCATCCCGAACGCATCCTGGACGCCCGCTAGGACTGTCCCTGTCGCCTGTCCCCCCCACCGTTCACGGCGTCGTCCCTTCCAGCCCTCGCATCCGTATCAGGGCCACCGCTTCGGCCAGTCTCGCCTCGACCGGGAACACGGGCGTCCTTATCGCCCAGCAGTACCTCGACGATCGACCTGTTTGCGGCCGGCATCTCCAGCGACGCCAGCGTTGCGTCGTCCACCCAGCGGACCTCGACAACCGCCGGGTCTGCAACAGCAGGCGTGCCCGCCACATACCGGCACAGCACCGGATGCAGCCGTACGCTGAACGATCCGTAGTCGTATTTCACCACGCGCAGTTCAGCGGCCGGCCCGACGGTGATCGAGACCTCCTCGGCACACTCGCGAACGGCAGCCTCACGGGCTGTCTCCCCCGGGTGCATCTTTCCCCCGGGAAACTCCCAGAGACCGCCCAGAGCCGGGCCCTCACGGCGGCGATCCACCAGCCAGAGCCCGTCGCGACAGACAACAGCCAGGGCGATGTCCTGTGGCTCTCGATTGGCCATCATTGTGACCCCATATGACGTAACCGACTTTGAAACAGAGAGTTACGTCGATTCAGTCCCCTTCGCGCTGGACCAACTGCCAAAATGGCACAAACGGCAACCTCATGGCCCATCGCAGCTTGTGAAGGGAATCCGTCGCCATTCCGTCGAAGAACGTAAACTACTGTCACAAAATAGGTTACGAAATCTTGATTAATCCGAGCCAAATCCAAACCCTTCGTTGACACCCCACATGCCATCTGATATAGTCCGCGCGGCAAGAGAGTGAAACGCTGATGGCTTTGATGGCACATCAGCCAATGGGTTTGCGGCTCTTCTAGCCGTGGCGCACTTCCGGAGTTGGAACACGTTCCAGCTCCGGAAGTTTTTTGTACGCACCGATTTGTCAGCGTGCTCGGTCATGTGCTCCACGAAGCGTTCGAGTCATTCCAAAGTGTTCACCAGTCACGTCGTGGCGCATCAGGAACTGTGCCGGGACCATCTGCGACTCACGCTGGTCGTCTCTGCTTCTCTGAACGCCGTCCCCGGTCAGTTCGTTCATATCGGCCCACATGTTGCCGAAGCGGCCGCGGAAGGTCAACGGCAAAGCGCTGCTACGGGCGGCACCGCGGCCCCGGTCCCGTTCCTGCGACGGGCATTCAGCATTGCCGGGCTGCACCGGTCGCCGGACCGTTCGAGGATCGAACTCATCTACCGCGTACGCGGCGCGGGCACCGGCTGGATGTCGCGTCTGAGGGAGGGCGACCTGGTGGATGGCATCGGACCGCTGGGCCACGGATTCGACGCGCCACCGGAGAATGCCGTCGCGTGGCTGGTGGCGGGCGGTGTCGGACTACCGCCGTTGCTATGGTTCGCTCAACAACTGTCGGGCAACAGACGCCGCGCGGTGTTCTTCCTGGGAGCCCGGTCATCGGACTTCATCGCCCTGGACATCGCGCCGAGCGGCGACACAATCACGGCCCGCGAGCTTCCGGCCGTACCTGTCGTCCTGGCCACCGACGACGGGAGCATCGGCCTGCA
Organism: Phycisphaerae bacterium; assembly: GCA_035528995.1. GTDB lineage: Bacteria > Planctomycetota > Phycisphaerae > UBA1845 > UBA1845 > DATKXO01. Next base: position 20,917 of record DATKXO010000139.1, read on the forward strand.
GGGGACGGTCGTGGACGCCCTGGAGGCCCACGCCCGGTCTCACGAACCGAATTCGGGCGACGTGGTCGTCTACACGTGCGGTCCGGAGGTCATGATGCGAAGCGTCGCCGAGTTCTGCGACAGCCGCGGGCTCCGATGCCAGGCCTGTATGGAGCGGGCAATGGCCTGCGGCATCGGCACCTGCCAGTCATGCGTCGTGCCGGTGGCCGATGCCTCCGACACCGATGGCTGGCGTTACGCCCTGTGCTGCACGGAAGGGCCGGTTTTCGACGCAAAGGAGGTGCTCTGGGACCGGTAGACGCTCCGACGGCTGGTCTTGGGACCGGAGAGGTGGTAGACTGAGGGGCTACGTTTGGGCTGTTGGACGGGGGCATGCTTGGTGCATCCCCGCGGACGTACTGGTAGAGGAGTAGAGAACGTGCCACGACCGAACAAGACTGTCCGCCGGCAGAAGATCAACGCCGGCCTCGAGTGGAAGAAGGGCAACCGCCAGGAGGCCTACAAGCTGTGGGCCGACGCGGACAAGGCCAGGAAGGAAGTCCAGGCCAAGAAACAGAAGAGCAAGAAACCCGCAGAGCCGCCCGCAGAGGAGGGCGCGGAGGCGGCAGCCCCCGAGGGTGAAGCGGCAGCGAGCGAGGGCTAGTCACCCGCCGGCGCGCAGGCCGGCGGGCCGGACCGCCTGGCGCCGACTCGTGCGCAATCCGCGCGCGAACCCACCGATTCCGATGATCTCACCAGCAAGCAGCAGCGGCCAGTTGAAGGGGTTCGGTGCGCCGCCGGCCGAGATATTCCGGTAGTCCCAGCAGCAGGCCGCAACGATCATCAAACCGCCCAGCACCACTGCCGTCCAACTCGCCAGGCCCAACCGCACCGGACGGCCCTGGGATTCGAGCCGGAGCACAATCACGCCGGCCGCGATCATGGAAACGGCCACCAGCACCGGGGCGATCACAGGCCCCGCCCAGGGCACCGGCAGCAGAAACAGGATGTCCCAGGTGAACGGCGACGTCGGCCAGTCGATCAGGACTTTCAAGAAGACGTAATAGAAGACATCCCACACGCCGAAGGCCACAACGAAAGCCGCGAACCACTGGTGGAAGTTCCGGCCCACCGCGAGACCAACGGCCGCGAGCATGATCAACGTAGCCAGCTCCCGGCCCAGCTCGCCGAACAGGCGACGCACGTGTTCGGGCCCGGCTGCCTCGACCTGGTCGAATCGCAGCAGGGGGAACAGCTCGCCGGGTTGGGCATCCGCAACGAACTCGAGCCGCATCGGCTCGTAGATGGCTCGCAGGTACACGACGATCGCGGCCTCGACGTAGCCGAACGAGATACCGAACAGCAGCAAGGCTGTCAGGGCACGCCGGAAACTGAGCTGCTTCCGTCCGGTGGCGCGCTGCCGGGTGGGGTGCATGGTTGGTTCATCCGGCCGACCGTCGCCGGCTATCGTGTCGTCTCGCCAAGCGTGGTCGCCTGGCGCGCCCCTTCCTCCGCTATTGTCCGAGCTCCTCGCTGCGCTGTCTGGCGGCCATTGCAGCCGCGACGATGTTCTCGTACAGGCGGGTCTCCCGCATGTTCTCGACGGCGGCCTGGGTGGTGCCGCCGGGGCTGGTGACTTTGCGGCGCAAGTCGGCCGGCCTCTCGCCGGTCTCGAGCAACATGCGTGCTGCGCCATAGCAGGCGTGTTTGGCCATGAGGGACGCGTACTGCTCGGACAGCCCCATGCGCACGCCGGCCTCGATAAGCGCCTCGACGAAGTAGTAGAAGTAGGCCGGGCCGGTGCCGGAGACGGCGGTGACCGCGTCCATCAACGGCTCGTCGTTGATGACGAGTGACCGCCCGCCGGCGTCGAAAATACGCTGGGCATGAAGGCGGTCGGCCTCGGTGGCGTTGCGGCCCGCGTGGACACCGGCCATCCCCGCCCCGACGTGGATGGGGAGATTGGGCATCACCCGCACGACGCGGGCCCGGACGTGGGGGACACGTTCCTCGATGGACCGCGTGGACACGCCCGCCATGATGGAGACGATCAAGTGATCGTCGCGGATCAGGTCCACAAAGCCGGCCAGCACTTCGCGCCAGATCTGCGGCTTGACGGCCAGGATGATGATGTAGCTGTGCTGAACGACCCGGCGGTTGTCATCGGTGACGGCGATATGGAAGCGCTCGGCAAAGACCTGGCGCCGCTCCGGCGCCGGGTCGGAGGCGATCATCCGGTCGTTGAACAGAACGCTCTTGCGAAGGACGCCGTCGGCAATGCCCTCGGCCGCGTTGCCCGCGCCGATGATGCCGATCTCGTACTGGGTGGTCATGGTGCACACTCCTGTGGACGGCGACGTTTCGCCGATTCTACGCGCCGGATCGGGTCAATAACACCAGGCAGGCCGGGCACCGGCGCGACCCGAGGCAGACGGGGCCGCGAGCCTTATAATGTCGGCATGATTGACATCCGACAGGAGCCGGACGGCGTGCTGCTACCCGTGAAGGTGGTGCCGGGGGCGTCGCGTACTCGTTTCATGGGGGAATGGGAGGGCCGGGCTAAGATAGCCGTGGCCGCCCCCGCCGAAGGTGGCAAAGCCAACAAGGCCCTGATCGCATTCCTGGCCAAACGCCTGGGGGTGCGCAAGAACACGATCGCTCTGAAGTCGGGCACCACCTCGCCGCTCAAGACCATCCGAATAGACCGCGGCCAGGCGGAGCAGGTCCGGGCGGCACTGGGGCTCGACGTCGGGTAAGTCCAGGTCAACAGTGACCACCCGCGTGCGACTCGCCAGGCGGACGTGTCGAGGTGTTGGACGCTAAGTCCACGACCGCGCCTTGACCATGCTGACCGGAGCCTGGGGAACGTCGGTGAGGTCGAGGTCCTATTCGAACATGAACGGTCCGCCGATCTTCTCGTGGACCTCGATCGAGTTACGGATGACCAGCATCTTGTTGAAGGGGACGATGGTGCCGAGACCCCCGTTGATCAGCCAGGTGTCGGGCTCGACGGTGTTCTCGATGAGCTCGATCAGGTCCTGCATTCGCTGCTCGAAGTCGGCGTCGTCTTGCCCGTCGTCGTCATCATCGTCGTCGGTGAAGATGGATTCCCCACCGCCGCCGCCCCCACCGCCACCACCGCCACCGCCACCGCCGCCGCTCTCGCTGATGTCGATCTTGGGACCGTCGGTGAAGTCGGGGATGCGCAGCAGGATGTCGCCGACGTCGTAGACACGAACGTAGAGCTTGCGGTTGAAATCGGAGCGGGTGGAAATCTTGATGGTGTTTCCGATGCCGCGGAACATCACGCTGTCCCCCTCGGAGATCTGCTCCAGGGCTTCAGCCAGCACCTTGCCGACGGTGGTGTTCCGCAGACGCAGGGTGACCGGGGTTCCGGCGTCGAGGCCCTCGGCCTCCAACACCCGCCACTGGACGACGACGTTCACCGGGCCCTGCTCGCGAACCCAGTCAACCACCTCCTCCAGCGGCGTCTCGACCCAATCCACCAAGTCGATCTTCTTGTAGAGCACGCGCTGGCTCTCGGTGACCTCGTGGCGGGCGGAGCCGCGAGGTGGTGCCGAACCGGCCCCCTTTCCCGATCCGCCGGGGCGCCCGGACCCCGGTAGGGTCTGGGCCCACGCGTCCGAGGAAAACGCCAACACCGCCGCGGCCAAGAGCAACACAAGTCGGTTCATGGGGAACACCTCCGTCTGCAGGTTGCGATGAACAACAGTCCGATCAGATCATTGCGACGGATGGTATGGATGATTCCGCACGGACGGTATGGATGACATCGCGAGGCCGCAGCCGTCTACCGCAACCTGTTTATCGTATCCCGGGTTATCGGCCGAGTCCACTTCCAGGCGGGAAAAGGACGGATCGAAGCCCGCATCGGACGACGCCCGGCGTCCAGGTCCGTACGGGGCAGCGCCGCGCCCGGCGTGCGTGTAGAAGGCGTTGTGCGGGACCTTCAGCAACTGCGGTTCGGCTCCGAAGGAACGCAGGCCGAACTGGTCGAAGGCGCGGAACGCCCGCACAAATGTCTCCTGGACGGGGTGCTGCACCTCGGTTTCAGTCCGCGCCGGCCATCGAGCCATCCGGTGGACGGCATCCAAGTGCGGAAGAGCCACCTCCTCGAATCGGGCGGCGTTGCTCCCTGCCAATTCCGATCTCCCCGCGAGGTCATGATCGACGGACGTGCCTGCGAGCCGTCCTCTGTGACAACTTGTTCGGAAATCGAGGTATTCCCGCTTCGGCCGCGACGAAGTCAAACCAGGGAGAAATTTATCAAAATCGGGCGGATTTCCAAGGCGGAAGGCGGTACAGGGCGAGTTTCCGTGACGCTGTCACGCCGGACGGGCCGATAAGAGTGCCGGATTCGCTGCGTCCTCCGCGGTCGCCGGCGTGGAGACCGCGCGCCGAGGATGGTCCGCCGGAAACGGAGCCGTGCGGGTGGTCCGGCGCGTCTCGGAACCACCCTGGAGCGAGCCATGCTATACGCTACCTGCACCTTCTGGCTGGTGATCGCAGTCCTGACGGCCTGGGGCGTGCACCACCTGTGGAGCAGTATGCTCAAGCCGCGGACGGTCAACTCCATTCTCCTGCCCGGGACGCTGGTGGCCCAGTTGGGCCACGTCCTGGGGTTGCTGGTGACGGGGGCCACGGTGACCAACACCACGCTCTACAAGGATGACGAATCCGGTGAGCCGGAGATGACCCAGGATCCGAAACCGCGCATCCCGGTCATCGGGCCTATCCTGATCGGGATGCTGCCTCTGCTCGCCTGCGCCGTGGCCATCTTCTTCGTGACCCGCTACCTCGGCGGTCCGTTCGTCGCTCAGATGAGCGAGCAGAATGTCGCCGAAACGTTGCCGACCACACTGGCAGGCTTCTGGGAACTGCTGCGCGACCAGATCACGCTCGTGGAACTGGCCGTGGCGGCCGCGATGGGTGCCGACTGGGGCCGGTGGGAGGTGTGGCTGTTCGTCTACCTGGTCATCTGCCTGACGGTGCGGATGGCCCCGTTCCCCGGCACGCTTCGGGGAACCCTGGGCGCGACGGTCGTCCTGGGCCTGCTGGCGGCGTTCGTTGCCTCGGTGGCCGACATCGGGCGCAGCCACTTCGAGGACGGTTGGACGGTGTTGAGCCTTTCGGTAGCCACGCTGCTGTTCCTGCTGCTGGCCAGCCTGCTGGTGCGTGGCACCGTAGGACTGGTGAAGCTGTTGGCGGGGAACAAGTGAATGGTGAGTTCAGAGTAGCGAGTTCAGAGTTGGACGCAGCGCCGGACCACGCGCTGTCGTGTTCGTCCCGCGATTCGGACGGTTCAACTCTCCACTCGCAACAGTGAACCCTGCACTACGTACCCATGCCCGTTGAGACCCATCAATTCGAGATCGAGACCCGCGGCAACAGCCAGGTGCTGAACCTGAGCGAGCACGTGGGTCGCTGCCTGGCCAACGGCAATATCCGGTCCGGCATCGTGACCGTCTTCGCCATCGGCTCGACCGCGGGGATCTCCACAACCGAGTACGAGCCGGGCCTGGTGAACCGCGATCTGAAAGTCGCGTTCGACGGCATCGCCCCCGAGGACGCGGAATACCTGCATGAGCAAACCTGGCACGACGATAACGGCCACAGCCACGTCCGGGCCACGCTGATGGGCCCGGGGATCACGATCCCCCTGGTCGAGGGCCAACTGACCCTCGGCACCTGGCAGCAGATCATTCTGATCGACTTCGACACGCGGGCCCGCCGGCGGCGGGTCGTCGTCCAGGTGATCGGCGAATAGCGGGCGCTTCGTCGGGGCGCCGAACCGGGCCCCGTTGACCTCCTGACCATCCCCAATCAAAATGTCACAGGTCCGGGCGGCAGAAAATCGGAAGGGTAGCGGATATGCGCGCATACCGTCTCGCTCAGTTCGGGATCGACCACCTCCGTCTGGAACCGGCTGACGACCCGGCTCCCGGCAAGGGCGAGGTCCTCATCGACCTCAAGGCGCTCTCGCTCAACTACCGCGACCTGATGGTGGTCAAGGGCTGGTACAACCCCAAGCTGAAACTGCCGGTGGTCCCTATCAGCGACGGGGCCGGGGTGGTGGCGGCCACCGGGCCGGGCGTCGAAGGGGTGGCCATCGGCGATCGGGTGATTTCGCATTTCGTTTCGGGGTGGATCGGCGGTCCGTTCAGAGCGGAGTACGGCAAAACGACGCTGGGGACACCCGGGCCGGGACTGGCCGCGGAGCGGGTGGTGCTGCCGGCGTCGGCGGTGGTGCCCGTCCCGGCGGGGTACGATTTCGCCCAGGCCGCAACCCTGCCGATCGCCGCGCTCACCGCCTGGAGCGTACTGGTCAACGTGGGCCGCCTGGAAGCCGGCCAGAGCGTACTCACGCTCGGGACCGGCGGGGTCTCCATCTTTGCTCTTCAGTTCGCCAAGGCGTTGGGTGCCAAGGTGATCATCACCAGCAGCAGCGACGAGAAGCTGCGGCGGGCTCAGCAACTCGGGGCCGACTACGCGATCAACTACACCACCGCACAGGATTGGGCCTCGACGGTGGCAGAGGTCACCGGCGGGCTCGGCGCGGACGTCACCGTCGAGACCGGCGGGGCCGGGACGCTCACTCAGTCGATGGCGGCCACACGGGCCGGCGGGACGATCGGATTCCTGGGCGCGTTGACGGGCCTGAAGGCCGAGGTCAATCTCGGGCTGCTGCTGATGAAGCGGCTGCATCTGGCCGGCATCTTCGTGGACAGCCGAGCCTCCTTCGAGGCCATGAACCGGTTCATCACCGAGCACGACATCCGGCCGGTCATCAACCGCAGCTTCTCGTTCGACGACCTGGGCGAGGCCTTCCGATACATGGAATCGGGCCGGCACTTCGGGAAGATCGTGGTGCAGATCTGACGGGGCGCCGCGGCACGGACGGGTTCCGGCTTTCGGCCCCCTTGCCCCCGCACGCCGAGGTGGTAGGATTACGCCTGTCGCGGCGATCGAGGGTCAGCCCCCGCGGTGGACTTGATTCCGCGAGCAACGCCGGGCGATTAGCTCAGTTGGCTAGAGCGCACGGATCACACCCGTGAGGTCACAGGTTCGAGTCCTGTATCGCCCAGTGGCGTAACCCCTTCTCAGGTAAGCATTTCCCAAACCACTTAGGATCAGTACGGCGATGGATCCGGAACGGAGGTCAGACGACGTCGATCTCGACGATGCTGCGGGGTTCATGACGGGGTTCGCCGGGCCGTGAGGACGGGTTCGGACCGCCCGATCGCCGATGCGGTTTGATCGCCTGCGACGGATGCGCTGTGTCGGGCGAGTGCGACCTCGTCGATTCGACGGCAACGGGCAGAGTGTTCCGGCTGATGCTCGAGGGCCCCGCGCCCCCGTCAGGTGGTCGTGTAGGAAGCTGGCAGCGCCCTGATCTCACCGTTCTACGGCGTCCGGCCGTAAAGCTCCTGGAATCGACCGAAGTCGCGAAGATCGACGTGGTTGTCCGCGTCGTAATCGCCGGCTTCGTAGCCCGACCCGGGCGTGACTTCATTCTGCGGGCCGGTCATGGCCGGGGCGAGGAAGGCATAGTCGTCGGGGTCGACGTCGTCGTCGCCGTCAAAGTCGCCGTAGCCGGTAGACCGGGCCACTCGGAACCCAAGGTTGTTCTCCGCGTAGTAGCGGGCGGTGGTGATGATTCACACGCTGTTGGTGACCCACTTGGGGTCGCTGTTGCTCCATCGCCCGCCGCGCGTCCCGCGGTACGTGGAACTCCAGGGGTATTCCAGCGCGGTGTCATTGATCCACTCGGACACGTTGCCGCACATGTCGTAAAGCCCGTAGCGGTTCCGCGTGTCGTTCGTCGGTGTGCCGCCGATGAGCGTGTTGATCCCGTTGTACCAGCCCACCGGGGTGGTCTCACTGAAAGGGTCTTCGCTGCCGGCCAGGTTGGCGTCGGCGTTGGTGTAGACGTCGGCCCCGAAGCCGAAGATCCAATGGTCGGGCTGGACCACCTCGTAGTCACCGGGTCCGGGGCGGACTGAGCGTAACGCCCTTCTTGCCCAGCTTCAAGGTAACCGGCGCGCAACTTACCCAGGTACCCCGCTGGAGTCTGGACGGCCGGTCGTTACACTGAGTGATGGGCCGGCGGCTGCGGCGGTCGGCATCGGCAACGGTTTAGGGCCTGAACGAACCTGCTGAGGAGAATCCGATGCGTTTGCAAGCCGTTCTGATCTGTACGCTCGCCGCGTGTCTGCTGTTCCTCCCAGACGCGGCGCGGGCGGGCTCGAACGAGGGGCCGGCGGGCTTCTCCCGCCAGGCCGACGACCTGCTGGCCCGGGCGGACTTCGACGGAGCATTGAACGCCTATCGCGAAGCCGCCAAGGCCGATCCCGAGAACCAGGAATACCGCCAGCAATACGCCCTGGTGCGACGCATCGCCAAGATGCGGGAGAGCATCGACAAAGAGCAGAATCCCCAGAAATGGGAGACCACCGCGCGGGCCCTGCGTTCCTTCTACTACAACCACGGGCTCTTCGGCGAGGCCTTGCCCGTCGATCGGCAGTTCCACACCAAGCTGAACACAGCCGAGTCCGCCACCATGTTAGCTGAGACGGAGTTGAAGCTCGACATGAACGCCGAGGCGGCCGACCTCCTCGGCGGACTCGACGAGCAGAAACAGTCGCCCCACACACAGGCTCTGCTGGGTTTGGCCCTGGCTCGGCAGGGCAAACTGGACGAAGCCAGGGCGATCGCCGAGAAGTGCGTCCTGCCCGATGCTGCCGGTCCGGACCTCTTCTTCAACGTGGCCCGCATGCGGGCCCTGCTCGGCGACGCCTCGCAGGCCTTGAGCCTGTTGGTCCGTACGCTCGAGCAGACACCGCCGAGCCGGCTCGAGGCCCGCGTGGCGGAGGCAAAAACCTGCCCCGACTTCGCCAACCTGGTGGCCGCCGCCGACTTTGGCAAAGCGTTGAAGACGCCTTCCAAGGTCAAGGAGTCGGGATGCAGTGGTGGCTCGAGCTGCGGCAAGTGCCCCAGCAAGAGCAAGTGCAGCGCCGCCAAGGGCGAGAGTTCCACCAAGGTTGACCATTAGCGCCGGGTTGCCGGTCCCGCCCAGGAGACGTCCGTCGCGCGCCAGCCTACGCAAACACCGGATGCCGCTAACGCCCGGGCCCAACGCCCCTGTATAGTGTGCCCTGCAACATGACCCGAACCCGACGTTTGGTGCAGATCGGTTTCCTGGCCCTCACCTTGATCGGCGTCTTCCTCGTTCGGGGCAACGCCGAGCGGTGGTGTCCGTTCGGCGGCGTCGAGGCGATCTACCTCTACGCCACCGAGGGCAACATGCTCTGCTCCCTGGGCGTGTCCAACTTCTACATCCTGGCCGCCGTCCTGCTGATCACCCTGCTGTTGCGGCGGGCGTTCTGCGGCTACGTCTGCCCCATCGGGGCTCTCTCCGAGTGGATTCACGCCGGCACCAAACGCCTCGGCATCAGACCGCTCCAGGTCCCTTACCGGTTGGATCGCGTCCTCGCCAAGCTGAAGTACGTCGTCCTGGCCGTCATCCTGTACTTCACCTGGACCTTTGGCGAACTCGAGTTCCGTGTGGCCGATCCCTGCTACGCCCTCATCAGCCGGCACGGCGAAGACATCACCTTCTGGGCCTACGTGGTGGCCGCGGCCATCGTCGTCGGCGCCGTCTTCATGCTGATTCCCTTTTGCCGCTGGCTCTGTCCCCTGGCGGCGGTCTTCCATCCGATCTCGCGTTTCGCATTGACCAGCGTTCGGCGGGATGAGGACGTCTGCGTGAACTGCGGCCTGTGCTCGAAGGTCTGCCCGACCGCCATCCCGGTGGCGAAGCTGAAGAACGTGACCGCCGCCCGCTGTCTATCGTGCTTCAGTTGTGTCGAGGTCTGCCCCAAGGAGGAGCACGGAGCCATCAGTTGGGGGCCGCCACCTGCCCTGGGCCGGCGCTGGCCCCAGGGCGTCCTGGTCGGCACGCTGCTGGTCTGCCTGGCCGGGGCAGTCGCCGCTGTCTATGCCGTGCCTCTGCCGGCCTTCAGCCGTGTGGCCGAGGGGCGGGGCGAGGCTCCCGCAATCACGGCCGCCGCGGAGTTGGAGGTCTACGGCCTGTCCTGCCGCGGCAAGGCGACCCTGTTCAGCTACTTCATCGAGCGCGACGACGAGTTCGAAATCCCCGGGTACCTCAAGATCGAGGCCTGGCCCGGTCCGGGCGCCGCCCGGACACGCATCACCTACGACCCCTCGCAGACCGACGAACAGGCAATCAAAGAGGCTCTCACCGAGCCCTACTACGACGGTGTCGGTGACGTCTGGCGCTCGTCCCCCTTCGACCTCGCGGGCTATGACCCGCTCGGCCTCGATTAGGACACGATGGCCGCCCCTCAGTGAAAGCCGTGGCTATAGTCTGCCCCCGCCCGGCAAGTTGCGCGCAACAAACCGGAGCTGGCGGCAAGCGCCGAGCATGAGTGGGGGCCCCGCCCGGCTCCGGGCATCATGGCGGCCCTACCTGGCGGAATGCGTGGTGTGCCAGTGCCCGTACGTCACTCGGGGGGCTGCGGATTCGTCCACGAGTGTTTCACGCAGTGCCCGCCCGCCGTGTACGCGATCCAGAACTCTCGATGGCCGACTTGGTGCGGCGCCTGCCGCAGGTCCGCCGGAATCCGGAAGTCCGGGGTGTTGAACGGCCCCTGGACGGCGGGGAAGCCGAAGCACCAACTGAAGTTGTCCCAGACCAGAGGGGTCGCCCGCTCGTTCCCCGGCTGAGCCAGCCAATCCAGGTTGTACGACCCTGTCGGGGTGCTTCGGTACGCGTAGGTGTTGCCGTAGTCCGGCCAATAGGGCCATGTACCACCCGGGTCCAACGGGCCAGGGTTTGCCGGGCAGACCCACACGCCGCTGCTCCCATCAAGGTAGGCCGGCGGCACGGTCTCGACGTATCGCGCCAGCCCATTGGGCAGTACCTCCGGAGCGTGCCCCGCTTCCAGCACCGCCTGCACACCCCAGGCTTCTTCTCGAGGGCTTGAACCGAACGTTTCTCCCGGAGCGATCCGAAACGGATGCCCGCCCATGGTGGAGTAGCTCGGTAATTCCCGATTGTTGTCCTCGGCGTAGGCAAACAGCGCCGCACCGATGGTCCGCAGGTTGGCCATGCAACGCGCCTGATCGTTGCCCGCCCCGCGCAACGCCGCAGCCAGCGGCAACGCAACCGCGCCCGCAATCACGACAGCCCCCACAACCGCCAGCAGCTCCATCGATGTGAACGCAGCTTGGCGATCATGCACGGTTTTACGATACGTAGACATGCCGACCTCCATTCCTCTCATTCCTCTCTCCTTTGCCTGCCATTCTACCGAGATGCACGTCTCAGATACATCGCCTCCAAGTCGCAGTTGATGATGTCCAGGTCCACATCAGCCACACAGGTGCCGTCCTGCTGGCGTAAGCGTGCCACCTCGTGGTAAACTGATTGTCGCTGCTGCGCAGCCGGTGCCGGGGGCACGTTGCAGGTGCGCAGCGGCCGTTCTGTGACCGAGCGAGGAGCCGACAGTGCAAGAACTCATCTACCTGGACAACGCCGCAACCAGTTTTCCCAAGCCGGACAGCGTCCATGACGCTGCCCGCGACTTTTACAGCACCTACGGCGTCAACCCCGGCCGTTCGGGCTGCGACCTCGGCCTCACCGCCGAGCAGATGATCCACGACACCCGCAAGCGCCTCTCGGCCTTCTTCAACCGGAGCCTCGTCGACGCCGGCAAGCCCAAGGACCCCAACCGGCTCGTCTTCACGCTCAACGCCACCATGAGCCTCAACCTCATCATCAACGGCACCGTCAAGCCCGGTGACCACGTGGTCACCACCAAGATGGAGCACAACTCCGTCATCCGCCCGGTGAACCACAAGGTCCTGCAGGGCGCCGAGGCCACCTACGTCACCGCGGACGCCGACGGCTACGTCGATCCCCAGGACATTCGCAGGGCCATCAGGAAGAACACCAAGCTGGTCATCGTCAACCACGGCTCGAACGTGACCGGCGCCGTGCAGGACCTTGAGGCCATCGGCGCCGTCTGCCGCGAGGCCGGCGTGCCCCTGGCCGTCGACACCGCTCAGACGGCGGGCGTCTTGCCCATCGACATGGCCGAGTGCCACATCAGCTTCCTCGCCTTCACCGGTCACAAGGGCCTGCTGGCCCCTACGGGAACGGGCGGCATCTGCGTGGCCGACGACGCCGAGATCGAAGGCACCATCTACGGCGGCACCGGCGTGCGCAGCGCCGATCCCTATCACCTGCAGGAATACCCCTACCGTCTCGAGGCCGGCACGCAGAACCTGGCCGGCATTGCCGGGCTGGCCGCCGGGCTCGACTGGATCGACCAGCGCGGCCTGGACAACATCTACCACCACGAGATGGAACTGCTCGCCCTGTTGCAGGAGGGCCTCGGCCGGATCGAGGGCGTGAAGATCCACGGCACCACCAGGCTCCAGAACCGCGTGGCGACCCTGTCCATGACGGTCGGCCATTACGATCCGTCTGACGTGGGCACCATTCTGGACGTCGAGTACAACGTTCAGACCCGCACCGGGCTGCAATGCGCCCCGCTGGTCCACGAGCTCATGGGCACCACCCCGCGCGGCACGGTGCGCTTCTCGGTCGGCCCGTTCAACACCCGGGCGGACGTCGAGGCCGCAATCAAGGCCGTGGCCGCAACCGCAGCCGACCGCTGTTCGACGCCGGACCGCTGCTCCGCGGTGGACGCGTAGCCACCGCCGGGCGCCGTCGCGCCGCGCCCGCAAGACCGGCATTGCCGCTGCGTGAGCACCATGACCGTCCTGCTCTTTGTGCTCGGCTTTGGCTTCCTGGTCGGTGGGGCCGAGGCCCTGGTGCGCGGGGCCTCTAAACTGGCAGCCGCCTTCGGCCTGTCTCCCCTGGTCATCGGACTGACTGTTGTGGCCTTCGGCACCAGCGCCCCGGAGCTGGCCGTCAGCGTGCACGCCGCGATTGTCGGACAAGCCGACCTGGCATTGGGCAACGTGGTGGGCAGCAACATCTGCAATGTTCTGCTCATCCTCGGCGCCGCCGCGCTTGTGGCCCCGCTCGCCATCGCCGCCCAGATCGTCCGTTTCGACGTCTGGGTCGTGATCACCGTCTCAGTCGGCCTGCTCCTGCTGGCACTGGACGGGCGGATCGGCCGGTTCGACGGTTTGCTGTTCGTCGCCGGAGGCGTCGTTTACACCGGTTGGCTCATCCACCAGGCCCGAAAGAAGAAGCCGGCCCAGGGCGTTGACCACGACCGGGAAGCTCCTGCGCCGCCGTCGGCGCCCAAAGCCACTTGGCCGCGTGACGTCGGTCTCGTCATCGTCGGTCTGGTCTTGCTCGTACTTGGCGCAAGGTGGCTGGTGAACGGAGCCGTGGCCTTCGCACGCGTGATGGGGGTCAGCGAACTCATCGTCGGTCTGACCATCGTGGCCTTGGGCACCTCGCTGCCGGAACTGGCGACTTCTGTGATTGCCAGCCTGCGCGGCGAACGCGATATCGCCGTGGGCAACGTGATCGGCAGCAACATCTTCAACATACTTGTCGTGCTGGGATCGGCCGCCGCAATCTCCCCTGACGGGGTCCGGGTCGCTCACACCGCCCTGGTGTTCGACATTCCGGTCATGGTCGTCGTCGCCATCGCCTGCCTTCCGATCCTGTTCACCGACTACCGCATTGATCGCTGGGAGGGCGCCCTCTTCCTGGCCTGCTACGTGGCCTACGTCGTCTACCTTGTGCTTGACGCCACTCGCAGCGGGGCACTGGCCTGGTACCGGATGGGCCTCCTGGGCTTCGCCCTTCCGCTCACCGCATACGCCATCATCGTCAGTGTGCTTCACAGTCTGCGACGGCGCCGCACACACTGACTCCGTTCGGGAACGTCCTTCTCGGAAACATCGCCTCGAAGTTGCAGTTGATGATGTGCCCGTCCACATCAGCCGAACGGTGACCGCGCCGTCGGTAGCAATGCTGCCGCACCTGCCGGTCAGACCAGCGCCGAGTAGACCAGTTCCACGACCGCCTGCACGTCCGTACCGAGCTGGTACTTCTTGGATATCTCGATGAGTTGATCGGCGCAGTTGTGGCACGGCGTGGCCACGATCTTCGCCCCGGTGGCCCGGATCTGGTCGGCCTTGACCCGCCCGGAGGCCACCCGCCGATCCCCGTACTCGCTCATGGACAGCATCCCGCCCCCGCCGCCACAGCAGAAGTTGTCCTGCCGGTTCGGCGTCATCTCCACGAAGTCCTTGACCGCTCTCCGCAGCACGCGCCGCTGCGGCTCGCTCACCCCGCCCCAACGCACCAGATTGCAGGGGTCGTGCAGTGTCACCCGCTCGGGGTTCTTCTCGGGATCGACCTCGATCCGCCCCGTATCCAGGTACTCCTCCAGCACCTCCAGGACGCTCCGCACCCGGAGGGGGTACGACCGTCCCAGCCAGTTCGGACCTTCCCAGCGGAACGAGCGGAAGCCGTGACCGCATTCCGACAGCACGATCTCCTCCACGCCCAGCTCCCGGGCTTCTTCCATCACCCGACGCGTGAGTTCCGCCGCCGACCCATCGTCCCCCGAGTAAAAGCCGTAGTTGGTCACGTCGTAGAACCTGCGCGGAATCGTCCAGCTCTCGCCTGCCTTGTGAAAGACCCCGGCCGCCGCCATCAACGACAGCGGAAAGAACTTCACCTCGCGCGGGTTGATCAGGTACAGAACGCGTTTGCCCTTCTCGCCCACCGGGATGCGCACGGACGGATCGTCCATCTCCAACCGCAGGTCTTCGGTCAGCCACTCGGTCGTCGATACCAGTTCCTCGGCCGAAATGGCCATCTGGTTCCCGGTCTCGAGCTGGTTCTCCACCGTGCGCCGCAACCCGTCGGGCACCAGTCCCGCCGCGGCCACCACCTGCCGTCCCGCTCGCATGACCGCCGCCACATCCAGGCCGACCGAGCAGTGGATGCCGCACCGACCGCAGCCCGTGCACCTGCCATAGACCGTCTCGACCAGCTCTTCCAGCGCCTCGGGCGTCAGCTCCTTCGCCCCCACCAGCCCCGGCACCACCTTCCCCAGAAAAGTGTGGTAGCGGCGGTAGTGACTGATGATCTTCGCGGCCTTGACGCCCGGCTGGTTCTGCGGCTCCGGCTCCGCCTGGTAGATGTGGCACGTCTCCCCACACAGCCCGCAACGCACGCATTCATGTGGTACGCGCCCAGCCCGCGGATCGAGCGCCGCAGGGCCGCGCGGGCCTGTTCAATCATCCGCGCCGGGTCCTTGGGGTCGTCCGCCATGCCGCTATCCCCGGCCGGTGTCGGCCGGCGGGTAAACGCCACGGTAGCCCAGGCGGCGGCCGTAGTCCGCCCGGGCCACGAAGAAGAACACCACGTGTCTCAGCTTGCCCAACGGCAGGTACAGCGCCAGCAGCCCGCTGTAGATCAGCAGCACCACGGGGTTCTCGGAGCTCATCGCGGGAATCGACGCCAGCAGCAGCAGCACGCACGTCACCGCGACAGCCAGGTAGTCGTCCGGCGCGTTCATCGCCCGCAGGTCCCCGGCGACCGCACGCCTGACCAGCAGGAAGGCCCCGGCCAGCAGCGAAAGCACCACCACCGGGCGCCCGACGCGCAGCACCACGCCGCCAGCCGCGGGCCACGCCAGCAACAGCACCACACTCACCAGCACCAGCACCACGCCGACGTGCATCACCAGCCCAATCGCAAACGCGAACGGATGGCGTCTGATGGTCTCCTTGTGCGCCGGCGTCATCGCCACCGTGAAGTTGTAGACCACGCCGCGAGCCGGACTGCCCGCCCGCTCGCTGTAGTCCCGGCGCCCGCCGCCCCAGGCTTGCCACACCTGGACGGCCAGCGCAATCACCGACCAGAGGATGGCCGACGCCGCGAACACTTTGACCGCGATCAGCAAAGCCATTTGCAATCCGTCAACGGAAACCCCTGCACCCCCGTCGTCCGGGTGCCTTATACGCAGCCGTCGGGCTTGGGCAGCCCCGCGACACGGCACGCCCCCCGCGCCGGCCCCGACGTAAACAGCTTGTACACCTCGCGGACCCCCACGCCCGACTCCTTGCACAGCAGACGCACCGGCGGGGCCAGGTCGTGCTCCGTCCAATACCCCCGGATGAACTTCACCACGGCCCAGTGCTTGTCCGAGACCTCCTCGATCCCCTCTTCCCGGGCGATCGCCGCCGCCACCCCCTCGTCCCAAAGGCCGGGATCGGTCATGAACCCGTCCTTGTCGAACTCGATGCTCTTCCCGTCAACCTGCACCACAAACACCTCCTGCACGACACAGCGGGCCGGCCGCCCCCGCGGCCGAAGCACCGCTATCCTCGCCGACCAGACAAGCCAACGCAAGCAATCGGACATCGACGAGGGCCGCGATCAGAAGAACTGCGACGCCACCGGGCCAGGCGCCGCCCGCGATGTGCAGAAGATGGCGAGAGCATGCGAACTCCGGAAGCCGCCACCGGGCACCCTGACGAGCCTGGCCCCGCGCGCGTCCGTGCACCTCGACGCGTACCGCTGACGCAGCGGGTTCTGCGCTGCCGCCCTCTCGTGGCACACCGATCGTTGAGAAGAACTCCGCTCTGACGGCCATCCGGAACGACTAAGGTCCAGTGAAGACGATCTGGAAAGCGGAGAAGTCCGCCAGGGTCACCTGCTGGTCGCCATCGTCGTTGAAGGCGGTGAGGCATTGTTCCGACGGCTCAAGCTGCAGCATGCAATCCGCGAACCAGGTGAAGTCGTCGAGGTGCACGTCGGTGTCGTAGTCGTAGTCGCCGAAGATACCGGGCACGACGATCAACGGAATCATCTTCGAGTCGGTCCGCGACGCGGCGGCCGACCGCCCGCGGTCTTTGAGCACCAGTGGCTTCTATTCACCCGTGCCGGCGTTTGACCGGTGCCCGGTAGGCACCAGTGCCCTTTATTCACCCGTGCCCTATGTTCAATTGTGTCATGGGACGGATTCGTCCGTGTCACCTCGTTTCGGTCGGGCGCACCCGTGGGTTGGGTGCCTGCCGTGCGCGTCTCGTGCCCGTGGCCTTTTTCTTGTCGGCGTCGCGGCCTCCGGTGGCGTCGGCTACGCGCATCCGCGCCTGAGGGGTGCGTTCCTCTACCCCTATAACTTGGCGCCCGATCACCTTCAGGGGGTGCGGATT
>DATKXO010000140.1:0-2230 GCA_035528995.1 Phycisphaerae bacterium
CCGATTGTGAACTGCCGATGCGGGCGCGAGGTCCACGTCAGAATCTTGGTCAGCACGTCGATGGTCTGCGCCCTCGGCAGGAATGGGAAGTCAAGCCCACGTTCCGTCCGGCCCCAAAGCGTCTCGCTGGCCGTGTCTGCGACTTCGATCTTGTTGTACGCCGCCTGCTGCTCCAGAGTTGCCAGCAGGCAGTAGGTCACAAAGGTGAACGTATCTCCATTGACGAAGTTCCCGGCGAAACAATCCGGCGAGAGAGTAAAAGCGGTATAGATGAAGGGAGTGCTTATCTCCCCCGCGCCCAAGTTCGTCCATAGCCCGGCTATTAGTTCGTCTACGGAGTAATCAAACCGACCTCCGACACCGCCTCCTCCCGGAGCGCAACTTGTAAAGACGATTCGGAACGTCCGGGTCGTGGCCACGCGGCCGGTCTTGATGTTCACGACCACGCCGGTTGACCCGGTGCCGACCGCCTGGGAGATGACTTCGGCCTCGCGTGAGTCGCTGGCCGTCGTGACGCGGTACGGGATGGCCGATAGCCGGTTGACCACCTCAGTCAGTCCGAGGCTGTCAACGGTCGGCTCTTCAGTCGGCCACGGGTTGATAAGGGTCGCGCCCGCGCGCGCGAACAGCCGCAGATTGCCCTCGCCGTCGTAGGCGAAGTAGGCGTTACACGCCGCCGCGAGTTGCCGCCGCACTTCCCAGAGCGTCTTGCCGCGGACGTCGAAGAGCGGCACACAGGGATAGTAGCTGCTGGAGTAGCTCATCACGACATCGGACTCCAGTGGCGAGACTAGCACGCCGTGAATCTCCCACGGCGTCGAGTAGCGTACCCGCAGGCTATGGCCGATCTGCATGGAGTTGGCCTGGTCAGTTGGCGGGTCGCCCACGCTGGCTCCAGCCGGGTTGACATTCTCGTCGCGGGCCGCAGTCGTATTGGAAGTGGCATCAATCGAGCGCAGGCGGGTGTTCCAGTTGGTTGCCGATATGACGTTGCCGGTGCCATAGTAGATTCGGTCGTCTTCATAGTTGTAGACGAACTGCGGACCGGCATAAGGATGGACCGTCGTGTAGCCTTGCGTACCCGGCCAATATTCGGTCTCGCGTACCGTGAAGATGCTATTCGACCCGAAGTCCGCGAACACCTTTGAGACGATTTGTTCCTGCGCGATTGAAGAGAGACTTCGCGTGAACAGTAACCCCACGGGCGTTTCCGCCAGACATCCGAAACGTGTGATCCCCGAGTAGGAATGAACCATCGAAGCTGCCAGCCACGACCCACCGGAGAGAACCATCTTGAAGATGTTTGTGTGATAGTTCCCAAGTGGGGCACCTGTTAGATTCGCAAAGATATAGATGGTGATGTCGCCCGGCGCAACCGCTGCCGGGATAGGATTCATGGCGCTCGCGTCTCCACACGCGGCCGGCCAGATGGCCCGGAGCATTCCGGCGTAGGCATTCAGGCTGTCATTCAGGATTGCCGGCCAGGTCAGGAACGACCACGGGTCAATCTCAACCAGACGGTTGTCAACCTTGCCAGCCGTCACGCCATAGTCGTAGCTGTCAACCAGGAACCAGAGCGTGCCGCGCACACCGCCATTCGCCCGGCCCGGTGCCCAGAACAGGAACTCGTCGAAGAGCAAGGTCGCACCTATTGACCCGGATGCTGGCAACGTCGCCGCGAACAGGTCCATGCGGATCGACTCTGATAGCGTTTCGGTGGCTAGGTCAAAGACCTTGAGCCACGGGTAGCCCGTCACGGTATCCCATATCGGGATGCCCACGGCCCCGCCCGTGCCCGCGTCGGCCGAGTAGAATAGCCCGCACCAAGCGACCTCGCCAAGGTTGCCGAGCAGCCCGACCAATAACCGAACCTCGCCCGTGGCATAGTTGAACTCGTAGAGGCTTGCGCTGCCCGTTACCGTGCCGACTGCGTAGGCCAGCTCGCCGCTCGGCGCGCCCCAGACGAAACCCTGAAAGCTCACACCCTCCGGCAGCGACACGGCCGTTACCGTCCGGCGGCTATCAAACGTCGAGAGCTTGATGTTTTCGGCTACGACCGAGGCGTCCATGCGCGCCATCTTCGTCCGCTCGAAACACGCCTTGACGCGCTTGTGCCGGTAGCAGTCGGCGTCATATCCGCCGTTGCCGATGGCGGTCCTGTCGCGGTACAGCGCGCCTGGCGCGGCTACCCACTCGCCGTAGGCTGTCGCATCGTCTACCTTCGCGGCAT
>DATKXO010000141.1:0-2226 GCA_035528995.1 Phycisphaerae bacterium
CTGCATCCGGCCGGCCTGGGGGAGATATCGGACCAGCCAGGGAGCCAGAGGCAGAAAGGTCAAGAAGCTGCTCAGGCCATTGGGGATGTCGGTCCGGATGTGCCCCGCACCGACGGTGTTCACGGCGGGCACGCCGAGCCAACTGGCCTGCTGGTCGATCATGGCGCCGAACACCAGCGGTCCGGTGCCTTTCATCGAGGCCAGGATGGGCCCCATGTCGTCGAAGGTGAGTGCATCGCCGTTGGGAAAGTGAAAGGTGGGATTGGAGACGTCCGGCGCAAAGAGCAGCAGCGCGTTGTACACCTGGCCCTGATCCAGGAGCATCAACGACCCGGCCAGGTGGACGTTCAGGCGAGCGGCGGCCTGTTTCATCCAGGTGGGGGTCGGGCCGTCCAGCGGCTCGGCCAGGCGGTGGTTGGCGTCGGCATAGGCGTAGCCGGTGTTGAACAGCTCGGGCAGGACGACCAGTTGCGCGCCGTCGTTGGCGGCTGCGGTGGCCAGCCGGTCGGCGCGTGCCAGGCGGCCGGCGGTGGGGGCCGGGTGGGCGTCCATTTGGACGGCTGCTATGGTGATCGTGCGTGACACGTGCACCTCCTGGGCCTGGGACCAATATCCTGGATGACCGTACCACAAGAGTCATCCTGATGCCTGGTTGTCATTCTGAGCGTAGCGAAGAATCTCGTGAGCGATCCTCTTTGATATCTACAGCCATCGTGATGGAGACCCTGCGCTGAACATGATACCATCTCTCTTCACTCCCTGCAAAGTGAACACAGCGTGGATCTTTGAAGCAAGTCAACATCCCGAGACGGGGAATACGAGCATATTATGTGATCTCTAGCATTTTCTTCATGCTACGTAGACCCCAGTGTACTACAATGGAGATGTGTGCATGGTCTAACTGAAGTATGTGGATGGGCTGACTCTTGCTACGGCAGAGTTGGCCTGGCTGGATAGCACACTCAACAATCGATCTCATGGCGCGATGATCGGCACCGAGCTCCTGGCGGGCGGGCGGGTGATGGACGAGATGCCTACAAAGAAGCGCACAATAGGAAGGTAAACAATGTCGCATTCTTTTGCAGTCAAACAAGCCCCTGGTCTGGCCATCCCCGCCCGGCTGGCGCTGGCCCTGGCGCTGGCGGTGGGCCTGACCCTGTCGCTGGCCCCGGCGCCGTCCGCCCACGCGGCGACGGTACGCTACGTGAAACCCAGCGCTACCGGCAGCGGCGATTGCAGCAGTTGGGCCAACGCCTGCACGCTGCAAACCGCCCTGGGCGCCGCCGTGAGCGGCGACGAAATCTGGGTGGCGGAGGGCACCCACACGCCGGGGACTCTGCGTACCGACACTTTCACGCTCAAGAACGGCGCGGCCGTCTACGGTGGCTTTGCCGGGACGGAGACGGCCCGCCGCGAGCGGGATTGGGTCGCCCACCCGACGGTGCTCAGCGGCGACATCGGGACGCCGGGGGACAACAGTGACAACGCCTACCACGTCGTCACCGGCAGCGGCACCGACGCCAGCGCCGTGCTGGACGGCTTCACCGTCAGCGGCGGCAACGCCGATGGCAGTTGGCCCGCCTACTACGGCGGCGGGATGTACAACGACGACGGCAGCCCGACGCTGACCAACGTCACCTTCAGCGGCAACTCCGCCACCTACGGCGGCGGGATGTACAACGACGACCGCAGCAGCCCAACGCTGACCAACGTCACCTTCAGCGGCAACTCCGCCGCCTCCAGCGGCGGCGGGATGTACAACTGGGTGGACAGCAGCCCGACGCTGACCAACGTCACCTTCAGCGGCAACTCGGCCTCCCGCGGCGGCGGGATGTACAACGTGTGGAGCAATCCGACGCTGACCAACTGCATCCTGTGGGGCAACACCGCCTCTTACTCTGGCCCTCAGATCTACAACTCGTCCAGCACCCCCACCGTCACGTACAGCGACATCCAGAGCAGCTATCCGGGCACGGGCAACATCGACGCCGACCCACTGTTCGTGGACGCCGACGGCCCCGACGATATCGCGGGCACGCTGGACGACAACCTGCGCCTGCACGCCACCTCGCCCGCCGTCGACGCCGGGGACAACACCGCCCCGGGCCTCTCCGGCATCACCACCGATCTGGACGGCACACCCCGCTTCGTGGACGTCGACGCTGTGGCCGACACCGGCAAGGGCACGGCGCCCATCGTGGACATGGGCGCGTACGAAGCCGGGTT
>DATKXO010000142.1:0-4954 GCA_035528995.1 Phycisphaerae bacterium
TGCGTCTCGTCGTACGTGTTGTCCACGCTGAGCATGGGCACCACGTGCGTGACGTGCTCGAATCCCGCGATCGGCGCGCCGGCCACCCGCTGAGTCGGTGAATCGGGCGTGACCAACTCCGGATGCTCGGCCTCCAGCTCCCCCAGCCGTTCGAGTAACCGGTCGTACTCGCGGTCGGAGACCACCGGATCGGCCAGCACGTAATAACGGTGATCGTGCTCCCGTATCTCCTGCCGGAGACGTTCGATCTCGTCACGGACCCTGGCGGCCATGCCGTCATTATCCGCGCCGCCTGCCGCCTCGCCAGAACCCTTCCGGCGGACCGACGCCGGCAGCCGACCGCCCCGTCCCCGTTTCCCGAGCGCCCGGTCCCGGTCCGGTGGCCGTAGTGGTATCATCGCGTCGACGGCGGACGCGGGCCTGCGGCGATCACAAGGATGGCATCCCGGTGCCCTACCTCATTGACGGCAACAACGTTCTGCACACGGCCCCGACCGACGGCCCCATGCGGTCCATCGGCCGGGACGTCCTCTGCCGCATGGTGGCTCAGTGGGCACGTGACCGGGCCGTGGCTGACGTCACCATCGTCTTCGATGGGCCGACCCCTCGCGGCGACCTCGCCCGCCAGATCGAGCAGCCCAATCTCACGGTCCGGTTCAGCGAATCGCGCACCGCCGACGCCGTGATCGAGGACCTCATCGCACGGGCCAAGGCGCCGGGCCGACTCACCATCGTCACCACCGACCGGGCCATCCAGCACACCGCCCGCTATCGACGCTGCAAGTGCATCGACGCCGGGCCGTTCCTCATCGAGCTCTGCAGCGTTCCTCAGCCGACCGAGCCACACGCCCCCGCCCCACCCGAGAAGCCCAACGAGCCCTCCAGGGGCGAGACGCAGGAGTGGCTCGACGAGTTCGGCCCCGATTTGCCCGAGGCTACTGACGACACCGAGATGTGGGATTGATGTGAACCCTGCCGCTCCGAGCCGCGGGCTTCAGCCCGCGCGGCCTTCACCTCAGGTCAGCCAAAGCCGCCCGGACCTCAACCAACTCTGCTCGCAATGCCTCGATCTGCTGCTCGAGTTCGCTGATGACGCTCATCAGGCGGGCGGCCTGCGCTTCCAGTTGCGCCCGCGCACGATCCATCTCCGCCTGAACCTCCATCGCCCGGGTCTCGGCGCGATAGGGCGGTGGTGTGCTCGGACTTTCCATGGACGCCTGGCCGGCCGCCGACCTCGAGCATGCACTCCCTGGCGCTTTCAGCTCGACCGTGACCTCGATCGTGCCGTCGGGCAGCTCGCGCGCCGGCAGGTACCGGAACCCTCGCACGACGCCGTCCAGCCGGCTACGAGCCACGCCGGCCTGCCCTGCGGGGACTGGCTGCCCGCGAAGTGAGGCCGCCAGGTTCCGCACCGCGACGACCTCGGCCGCCCGGCGTGCCATCAGCTTCGCCCGGGCACCGGTCATGTGGGCCGGCGGGCGCCCGATCCCGGTAGCGCGTACCGTCGTGTCCCGCGGTGGATCGCCCAGGGCGATTGCCGCCGTCGTACAAAGCACCGCTGCGATCAGCGTCAGTCGTCCCGTCATGGAGTCACCCCGTTACTGCCCCCGGCCGCACCGGCACCTCGGCCGAAGCCGCACATCCGGCCCTTCCGCGAGGTTAGACGCGCCATGCCCCCAACTGGATAGGCTCATCGGACGCAAAAACGCGTCAGCAGCGCGCATAATGAGGGGCTGCGTCATCTCCCCACGACGCAGCCCCCGTACTCGGGAACGACTTGATAGTTCCCACGCTTCTCGTTAGCGGTCCTGCGGTGCTCGGCTCCCCAGCCGATCCCAGGCCGCGGGTGGCGCCGGACCCACTCGATCAACGCCCCGGCGCCGCGCTCCCTTCAACACGCCTATCTCCCAAGGCTCAGCATCGTTCTGCAACTGCAACCACCGTGCCAGCCGAAGATGACGTCCGGGTTTTCTTCATAGCCACTTGTTTCCCAAGTAGTTATGGGCCGCCCCCTCGATGCGCCGCCAACCCGGTCCCCGCCGCACTTTGGCACGAGTCCCCAACTGTGCACTTTGCCGTTGGGCCTCTGTGCCCATATAAGGAAGCGCTTGCAATGACCATGAACACCACCAACCCAGACCCCTCAACTGAGGCAAGCACGGTCGAACGGCGGCGCCTGATCGTCCTGGCCGCGGTCGTCTTCGCTGTCGGCCTCGTGATGGGTCTGCCCTCGCTGCGCGGCGACTTCCTCAGCGGCGACGACGTTCACTTGGTCCTCAACCACGTCCTCGTCAATCACCCTTCCGTCGCCCACGCGTTCGAGCTGATCTGCATCGTCCACCGCGACCTGTACCAGCCTGTGCCCATGCTGAGCTTCTCGCTCGACTTCGTGATCATCAACCTGGTGGGTCTGACCCCCTTTGCCGAAGGGCCGGCCGCCGGTGCCTGGGTCTTCCATCTCACCAACGTGCTCATCCACGCCTTCAACGGTGTGTTGGTATTCTGGCTGTTCACCCGGCTGCACGACCGCCGCGCGGTGGCCGTCGTCGCTGCCCTTCTCTTTGCCCTGCATCCCTTTGCGGCCGAGGTCGTCGGCTGGCTCAACGGGCGAATGATGCTGCTGGCCACGCTGTTTTCGCTCGCCTCGCTGATCGCCATGGACGCACATCTCCTGCGCGCCCGATGGAGAACCGGCATCCTGGCCCAGGTGTTTGTCGTGCTTGCCATGGCCAGCAAGGTGCGCGTCGGCCTGCCCGTGCTGATGCTGTTGCTCCCCCTGTTCCGCCGTCGCTGGCCCGATCGCCGCTGGTGGGTTGCCTGGGTCGTGACCGCTGTCCTCACCGCCGGCTTCACAATCCTGAACGTCATCACCACGTCCTATAGCGAGATGTTCGAGGGCGCCGCCGAGGAACTGCAGGGGTCACGCATCGCCCGCACCGTCCTCGTGCTGGCCTGGTACTTCCAGCACTACGTCGTCCCCATCAACATGTCGCCCTGGCATCCGCCGGAATCGCTGGTCAACTGGTCCCACCCGGCCATGCCGCTCGCCATCCTCACGCTCCTGATCGCCGCGGCCGTCGCCTGCACTTGGCGTTGGACCCGAATCGGCCTGCTGGGCCTGCTGTGGTTTGGAGCCACCGTCGCCTCGATGCTCCCGCTGATGCCCGCCCGCGACGTCATGGCCGCCGATCGGTACGTCTATCTGCCCAACGTCGGGTTGCACTGGATATGGGCCGCACTGCTGGTCCACGCCGTCTACTGGGCCGCGCGCCGCCTGGGCAAGCCGCGGATCGTCCCCCTGTGTGCCGGGCTTGGCGTCGCGGCCGCCGTGGCCGTCCTGCCCTACACCTGGCACGTACTGTCGTCCTACAAGTCCAACCTCGACAAGGCCTCGCGCATTGCCGCCGTCTACCCCGACGAGCCCGGTGTGTGGGAGGACATCGGCTGGGCCTATTACCGCCGCGGTGACTTTGCCCAAGCCATCACGGCCGTCCGCCCCGATCTCGAAAAGCACCCCGACGAAATGGCCTGCGAAGCCTACCAGCTCATCGGCATGGCCCAGGTCAGACTCGGGCGCGTCGAGGAGGGCATCGCCACGCTCTACAAGGCCGTCCAGGCCGACCCGGACTATGGAAAGTGCTACTCGCGCCTGGGCCAGGTGTACTACGAGCTCGATCGCTACGAAGAAGCCGAGAAGAACTACCTCCGCGCCATCGAGATCATGCCCGACTACCTGCCCGCCGTTCAGGCTCTGGGCCACGTGTACCGCAAGCTGGGCCGCAACGACGAGGCCGAGCAGCAGTATCGCCGCGGCCTGGAGATCAACGACTTCGACCCGGTCTCGACCACCGTCCTGGCCGAACTCGAGATGGAGCGCGGCGACTGCCCATCCGCCATCCAGCGATTCGAGCAGTTACTGAGCTGGATGCCCGAGAACACCGTCGCCCGCACAAACCTCGGCGTCTGCTACGCCCGGACCGGCCGCATTCCCGAGGCCATGAACGCCTACCGGCGGGCGCTGGAGCGCGATCCGTCGACCGTCACCGCCGCCATCAACCTGGCTCTGCTCGAAGCCCAAAAGGGCAACGACTCCGAGGCGGTCGCTTTAATGCAGCGAGCGGCCGGCTACAACCCCACGGACCGGCAGTTGTTGGTGGCCGGGCACGATCTGTTTGCCGGCATGGGCCGCCTCCGCGACGCCGCCCGGCTGTGGACCGGCGCGATGGCCCATGAGCCGCACGCCCCCGACCTGCTCGCGTGGTATGCCTGGACCAGCGCCCTGGCCGGACAGTGGGCCCCGGCGCGCAAGGCCGCCGCTGCCGCCCTTGGCGTTTCTGAAGGCCCCACGACGCAGCTCGCCGGCCCCCAACCCGGACCGCACCCGCAATCCCTCGCCCTGGCGGCGCTGGTGCTCGCCGAGTTGGCCGCCGACGATCCCGACGCGGCGGAGAACCACTTGAATCGCCTACTGGACTCCCTGCCGGACCCGCCCGACGCCCCACAACGGCTGCGCCGCGCCATCGCACGCATCGGTGAGAAGACGCCCGACAGCCCCTGGCCCTACTACTTCGCCGCCCGGTTGCTACTGGCCGACGGACAGACCGACGCCGCCCGAAACGGCCTCGAAGAGTTCATCCGCCGTTGCCCGGACCCGGCCTGGAAGCAACGTGCGACCGACCTCTTGCCGTCCACACAATAGCGCGCCGCGCCTGTGCCAAGAATGTGAACGTAAGGGTCGATGCCGGGAAAGCCAAAGCACCGCTTTGATGTGACTGTTCGCGTCCGGATAACCGCGCCTGCTCGCCGCCGTTACCCCAAGTTAGACACTTGTCGAGGCTGAACGGCCCTGCCGGGCCCGTGAGGGGGGTTTAGGGCCCAAAGTCTTCACTACATTTGCGCAACCTCGTCCAGGTAGCGCAGGCGCTGGGGGATCGTCAATCCCAAGCGATTCAAG
>DATKXO010000143.1:0-2965 GCA_035528995.1 Phycisphaerae bacterium
GCCCAACATGCACGTGAACAGGCCGGCGTAGTCGGCGTCGTCCACGTCGCCGTCGGAGTCACCGTCGAAGTAGTAGACCGGACAGAACCCCTCGCTCAGCAAACAAACGGCCGGCGGCGTCCCGCCCTGGCCGCTGAAACAATACTGAAACGCCGCGTGATCGGCCGCGTCCACGTCGAAGTCGCCCTGCCAGTCGTGCAGATCGCAGATGCTGCCGAGGTCGGCGCCCGGCCCGAGGAAGCACGCATTGAAATCGACATAGTCGGCCAGGTCCACGTCGCCGTCCTCGTCGGCGTCGAAGTAGTAGGGGCCCGGCGCTGGGCCGCCGTCGCCGAAATCCCCGCCCGACGAGTAGTCCAGCCGCTCGATGACCGACCCGTCCGCGTTGCCCGTCCCGGCGATCGAGTAGTTCTGGTTCATCAGATAGTAGGTGAACGCGCCGGCCGTGTCGTCATACGTGGCCACCCGCTCGTCGATGAACTGGGGGCCGTTTACCAGATAACGCAGACGTTCACCGGCCCGCAGGCCTGAGCCGTTCCGCTCCTCGATCACGCTGTGGCCGTCGTAGTAGTACCGCGTGGTCACGCCGGCCACCGGGTCCTCGAACACAATCCGCCGGCCCAGAGCGTCGTAGGTATAGTTGGCCAGGACCACGACTTCGGGGTCGGTCGCCTTGACCTGGATCAGGCGGTTGTGCTCGTCGTAGGCATACTGTCGGCCATCCTCATCCACGGTCAGGTTGCCGGCCTCATCGTAGGCGACCGGCGTCCCACCGACGTCTGCGTACTCGTTAGCCGGGTTGACCGGCCCGTACACCGTGGTCTCAGCCTTCCGGTTGGTGTGCGACTCGCGGTTGCCGAGCAGGTCCAACGTAGACTCCTCGCTCGTACGGGTCTCATTGTAATCCGTACCCGTCAACCGGTCGAGCCGATCGACGGTGAAGCCCCGGTCATCGCCGGCGAAGTCGGGCATGCCGTCAGCCGCTTGGGTCAGCGGGTTGCCGTTGTCGTCGTGGGTGAAAATGTACTCCGCGATGGTCTCGCCCCCCCGAGCCGGCGTTTCCAGCGTGTTGGTGACCCCCTCGATCCGCCGGTGGTCGTCGTAGCCCAGGTCCACCTCATACACGGTCGTGCCGCTGGGCTCGTCGGTGGTTGCTCGCCGCATATCGAGCTACGGCTTGGGGAGGCCACGCCTCAAGGTTGCCACTTCTCCTCGAAGCCGGCGAAACAAAGGCCCAGAGAATCGTACGGTAGCGGTCATTCGAGTCTAGCATGTGCGAGTCGCTCGGGGACGTCCCGCACGAGTCAAGGGCAGAATTCCTGTCCCTTCGCTATTGCCCTGGCTTCCTCAAATACCCATTCAACAAACTGGTCGAAGCTCTCCCATGTGAGTGTCTCCTCGCCCGTGACGGGTCGAAACGCATCATAAGCTGCCACTCGCTCGGTGTCCGGATTGTAGAGATATATCTCGCCAGCGTGTTCCATCAACTTGACGAACTTCGCCTTTCGCAGGGGAGGGTTCTCACTCCAAAGGCACTGCGTTTCCGTGACCGTACTGAACCTGCCTTCATCGTCGCCAGCCACGACGATATTGAACGGGTCTACTCTTAGGTTTCCTATTCCAGTTGTGAAGCCGCGAAGCTGCTGCCCAAGGCGAATGCTCAGTCCCCGCTCGACTCGCTCCAACGCTGTCGAGCCGCGCCCCCCCCAAGATTCTCCAACCAGCGATTGGGCTCGCAAAAGACGAGTAACGTCACCCATGGTCCACATTCTAGTTGCCTCCACGTTGACTAGCGCGCCAGCGCCAATATGCCGGTACCTCTCGGCGGAAAGCCGCTGCGGCATCGGGATCTGTCACGCGCCAGCTTGGAGGCGGTACGTTGTGTGGCACCCGTCTATGCGTACACCGCCAAACCTCAGCGAGCGAGCCTCTTGGATTCTGATTCAAGTGGTGCAGTTGTACCTCCTCAAACGTATTGCCAACCTGCCGTAACGGAGCGTAGCCACGCTCCGCGGCTTGCAGATTCGTAAGTCCATCGGGGCGCCGCAGTGCCCAGTCTATGTCTCCTCTCTGCCATACTGCCCTGCCCCAAGGAGCTGTGCTACGGCTAAACCGCCCCATTTGAGCAGGACTAGTCTCGGCAGCCGCCGTACGCGCAGCTCCAGTTGGATACTCGATACTCGCTGTTACTTTGGGTACGCGTCCAGAGACGATTCCCCGGGATGTGGCAGCCGGCGCCAATCCGGTCGGCTGAAGCGCTCCGAACGGCGCGCCAAACAAGGCACCAAGGGCAAAGCCCTCGACGCCCGCTCCCGCAACTTGCTCGGGGTCACCTCCCAGAACAAGCTCGCTCGTGGCCTCACCTGCACCCAAAGACGTGCCCCCGATAAACGAGGCGGCGCCGATACTCCCTAAGACCGTCGTCTCGGTGAAGCCAACGGTTGTGGTCGAGAACGCTGTGACGGCATATGGGCTTACGAGCCCGGCGGTCAGCGCAGCCACTGAACCGGTCACGCCGACCTTGACTGCCAGCTCCTGAGCGCTGAGGTCGGCGTCAGCCTCCACTTGCATTTCCAAGTTGCGACGCCGCCACTCTGCATGCTGATCCAAGAACCGGCGGTGGCGCAAGTCGCCAGTGAGTTCGAAGTACTCCGAGCCGATATGCTCGGATTGGACACCGCTATATGAGACCAAGCCGGCAAAAATGCCTTTAGAGAAAGCGTCCTTGTTGAGATAGTAGTGGATCGCCAGTACGAGCCGTCCACCCGGTCGGACCAATACGACATCTTCCGCGGTCACCCAGATTTCGTTGCCCATCGGGTCTCGATTAGCCGTCGCATTGCTGCCGAACGCCTCGTAAAGACTCCCGCCGTCGGCATAGCCGGTTGGATCGCGGTGCAACCAGCGGCCGTGCTTCGGGTCGTAGTAGCGGGCGCGAACGTAGACCAGAACGTGGCCGTCGCTC
>DATKXO010000144.1:0-2531 GCA_035528995.1 Phycisphaerae bacterium
CCGTCGGATGGGTGCATCTGCTGGAACTCATTGGCCGAATACATATTCAGGCCCATCGCCTTGTAGGTGTCCCTTCGGTTGCTCCGCGACGTGGGCTTCTGCCCAATAGCCCAATCGAAGTCGGCGTTGATCTCGTCGCCAAGCACGCTTGGGTACAGGTGCGTTCGGTCGTTAGGATTGGCGACACGCTCCGATTCGGGAGCAAAGTCGCTCAGGTCAACGGACTCAATGTCGTGGGCGGAAATCCCCAATCCGCACGGCTCCGCCTCGTGAGTCTGCCCGCAGTACGGGCACAGGACCGTCGGGCCGGAACAGAAGTCCGGCATCCCGGTAACGGGGCATCGGTATCGCCTGTCGTCCATCAGCGCCGCCCCCTGTGAAGGCGCAGCAGAACGTAGGCCCCAAACATGACAGCCCCAATCACTATGGGCAGCGCGTCACTCATTATCGCTACCCTTGGCGCGCTTCCTCGCCGCAAGGACGGCGATCTTCTCCGCCTGCCGCGTGTTCGTCTTGAGCACGGACGCCAGTTCGGCGCGGACCTTGACCAGTTCTTCATCCGGAGCAGACGCCCTGAACTTGGCCTCGGCGGCAACGCGGGCCTCGGCCTCGGCCTGGATCTTCCACAGGTCATACTCTCGCTGCTTGTTGGAGGCGACCTCTTCCTTCATCGCCTCACTGAGCATCAGGGCGCGCTCGTTAATCGCTTCGACCGTGGCGACCATGTCGTCCGGGATCAGGTGCGACGGGATGACCGTGCCGCGAACGTCCAGTAGCGCCACCGGGCCGGTGCCCTCACGCTTTGGGCTGCGACCGCGCTGCGCGATGCAGAACAACTGGCGGTAGTGCTTCGACTCGCTGCGCAGTGTGGCGCGAGTGTCGCCCAGGGTGGTCAGGACGCCAGTAACCCTCGTGGCCCAGCTTTCCTGCCACTGGATGTCATTGAAGCTGTCGCCGTCCTTCAAGACCGCGTCGGCCAGATACCGATTCACAAGCGCCTCGGTCTGGTCAACGAATCCCTCAATCGGCTTCAGCGGCAAGAGCGCCGTCAGGTTGACGACCGGCTTTTCCTCAAAGACCGGAACCGCCATCCCGTCCTCCGTCTTGGTGCCCTTGACCTCGATAGTGCCACGGCCCTCTACGCGTACCAGGCGCCTCGGGTGATCGACCAGTATCCACATGCCCGGCTGGATATCGTCCAGCGGCTGGTGCATGTCATTGATATAATCGCCGATGCGGTGGGCGGTGCGCTCCTGTACGGTTGTTTCCATTGCGTGTCTCCTACGCGCCTGCCAGTGTTTGTGGCGATGGCGCAAAATTCGTCTGCTTCGGCTCAAGCGGCAGGACATCCCCGCCGCCTTGGGGTGCTTGTGAAGGTTGGCCCTCCTCGATATTCTGGGGTCCGGCAGGCGCTTCCATGCGGAACTGCTCGTAATTCTTCTCTCCCAACTGACGCAGATACCACTTGTCGAGCTTGGCCGGATCGACCGGCATCATACTCGTTCGCAGATGATTGACGACCAGCCCGGCGCGCTGCAACTTGAAGTCCTTGGCCTCGTCCGTCTCGCTCTGCACGTCCAGCAGGATGGAGAAGGCGTCCGGCAACTCGCGCGGGTCCACGTCACGGAACCCGTACCCCTCCGGCCCCTCGGTCTTGATCGGGCGAGTCATCGTGGCGAACTCGCGGTGCAGCGCCAGGGTCGTCTCCGCATACCACGTCAGCATGGCAGCAATGAGCCCCTGACGCTCGTCGGTCGTCGAGTCGGCCGATATGCCACGCCGTGCCGATTCCGTCGCCGTTATCGCGTGAGCATGGTCGGAACCCTGGTCCTGAGCGTCCGTGCCGATAATGCGGCGCAAGTCGTTCTCAAGTTGGTCGCGCCGCTTCAGGAGCGTCTCTGGAATCGCGGGCGGCTTGTGCTCCTTCATCCCGGCAATGACTTCCGGTGATGCGTCGGCAGATTCCTGATTGTCGTCCGCCAGGTCCGCTTTCGTCTGGCGACTGTTCGTGCCCTTCGGGAAGATCGTCTTGTAGTTCGCGTGCCGATTGACGTGACGCTGAATGTGGTACTCGACCCAGGCCAACTCGTCCAGAATCGGCAGCGCCAGCTTGGCCGTGGCAAGGCCGTACGTCTTACCAGCGCCACATGGCCGGAACTTGTGCATGTAGTAGACGGGTATGCGACCGAACGGCCAGTCGCCCTTGCGAATGAACCGACCGCCAATCGGCCCGGTTTCCGAAATCGAGTACGCCTTGTCGTTGTCAATGTCGTGAATGTGCCATACACGGACCGTCTGGTCATCATGCGCCTCGTTGACCAGAAGGGCCTGCTTCTCCTCAAGGGGCACGTTCGTCAGGTTCAGATTGCGCCAGCCGCCCTCCTCAAAGAGGTCCTTAACGCGCATGGACTCAAGTTCCGCCTCCCATGTCCTTTCAGCCCACGGAACGTCCGGGTCGTACACGTAGTGAAGCGGGTGGATGCGCTTGATTCCGACACGCTCCTGCTCGACCGTTACGGTACGCGCCTCGT
>DATKXO010000145.1:0-7156 GCA_035528995.1 Phycisphaerae bacterium
TGGGCGGCAGCGGCGAGAATCCCTTCGGCCGCATCCTCCACGTACAGAAACTCGCGCGTCGGAGAGCCGTCGCCCCACAGCTCCACCGATCCCGCCCCGCGCTCCTTCGCCTCCCAGAACTTGCGGATCATCGCCGGAATCACGTGCGAGCTGGTCAGCTCGAAGTTGTCGCGCGGGCCGTAGAGGTTGACCGGCAGCAGGTAGATCGCGTTCAGCCCATACTGCGCCCGGTAAGACTGGCACATCACCAGCAAGGCCTTCTTGGCGATGCCGTAGGGCGCGTTGGTCTCCTCCGGGTAGCCGTCCCACAGGTGTTCCTCGCGGAACGGGACCGGCGTGAGCTTCGGATAAGCGCAGATCGTGCCGATTTGGACGAACTTTCGCACGCCGCGCCGCCGCGCGTGCTCGATCAGGTGCAGGCCCATGGCCAGGTTGGCGTAGAAGAAACGTCCGGGATTCTCGCGGTTGGCGCCGATGCCGCCCACGTCGGCCGCCAGGTGAATGACGAGGTCCGGCTCGGCCTGGTCGTACATGCGGACGACGTGCGGCTCGCGCGTCAGGTCACAGTCCTCGATCCGCGGGACGAAGATGTCTTCCCCAGGCACCCCCTCAGCCCGTAGCCGTTCGACGATGAACGATCCGAGGAACCCGGCCCCACCGGTTACGCAAATGCGCTGACCGTGCCAGGGGCTATCACCCATCGCCCGCTCTCCTCACTCCCGCTTATCGTGTTCCGGGCCGCCCTCCTGCTCGACGGGGCCTTCGTCACCGGCGTCGGTCGATTCGTCCGCGGCGGCGGGCGCGACGTCCTCTTCCCGCTCGACCTCCTCCTGTTCGGCCTTCTTATGATAGGCAGTGATGGGGTTCTCGAAGCCCGTGGCCTGGCAGATCGCCTCGGCGATCTCGTCGAACTTGGCCACCTTCTGGTTGTCGAGCCGCAGGCGCTTCTGGCCGGCGTCGGTCCGGTAGTAGAGCTCCACCCACCCCTTGCGGTTGTAGTCGCGGAGCTCGGTCATCGCTTCGAAAGGGATGCGCTTGCCGGCGTAGGTCATGCCCTCCTCGTCGATGACGACGCGCAGCGTCATCGCCCGGTACGCCTTCCGCCCCGCGTACAGGCCAATCAACAGTGGGATCAGCCCAAAATAATACTGCTGCCGGATCTCCTCACTGGTCTTGTTCCACTTGGTCCAGGCCATGGCGCCGGGGTTCACCCGGTCGTTGTTGATCGGAACGGTGGCACAGCCATAGACGCTGATGAAGTACTCCACGGTTTCCCCAGGGCCGGTGCGCTTGGTGTGAACGGGTGGTCCAAATGCCTGATGGGCCTGTTCAGGCGACGCGGGGCGGCCGGACGCCTTCAGGCTCTCCAAGTCCGCCTTCAGCCTCTCGAAGTCCGCCTGTGTTGGCGAATCGCCCAGCTCGACCTGGTCAACGGGCCTCTCAATGAACGCGGGCGCCATTCGGGTGGCCTCTTCGCGGTTGTCGTTGAGATAGCCCCACTTGCCGTCGTAAAAGAAATAGGCGGCAAAGGCCAAGCAGGCGATAGTAACGACTGACCAATAGATGCGATCCATGGCCGCAGGCCCGCTCTTGAGCGTCATCGCACCAGCTCCACGTTGGGCGCCTCCCGTGGGGCGCGTTCGATGGATCACGGGTCGGCTTGACAAGCTCTCGTCGATCCCGACCGTCCGCGTTATTATGCCGTCGGAAGGGCCGGCTGTCTTCCAGGGCAGCCTGATTTCATCCGTGCGAAAACCCGCTGCTGCCGGGCTAAGAGAGGGATTCGGATGGCCTCTAAGACGATCAAGCATCGTCCGTGCGTTGTAATCATTCGGGACGGTTGGGGCGAAAACCCTGATCCGAAGTGGGATCACGCCAACGCGGTGAAGCTGGCCCGCCCGCCGGTGGACGCGCTGCTGCGCGCCGAGTGGCCCTTCACGCTGGTCGCCACCAGCGGGCTCGACGTCGGGTTGCCCGAGGGGACGATGGGCAACAGCGAGGTCGGGCACCAGAACATCGGGGCCGGACGCATCATGGCCCAGGAATCGGTCCGGATCAGCAAGACCATCCAAGACGGGTCGTTTGTCAACAACGCCGAGCTGGTCGCGGCTGTCGAAAAATGCCTCGCCCGCGACAGCCAACTGCATCTGATGGGGCTGGCCAGCGACATCGGCGTGCACTCGCGGCTCGAACACCTGTACGCGTGCGTCGAGCTCGCGGCCCGGCGGGGACTGAAAAAGGTCTTCGTGCACTGCTTCACCGATGGGCGCGACTCGCCGCCGACCAGCGGCGTCGGATTCGTCAAACGCATCGAGACGGAGCTGCGGCGCATCGGCGTCGGGCGGATCGCCAGCGTCTGCGGCCGATACTGGGCCATGGACCGCGACAACCGCTGGAACCGCGTCGAGCGAGCCTACCGCATGTTGACGCGCGGTGAGGCCGAGGCGGCCCCCAACGCCGTCACCGCCCTCGAACGCTACTACGCCAACCCCACCGAGCCGAACATGCACGGCGACGAGTTCGTCTCGCCCACCGTCGTCAGCGAAGACGGGCTGTCGCCGGTGGCGACCGTCAAGGACGGCGATTCGATCATCTTCTTCAACTTTCGCGGCGACCGCCCGCGCGAGATCACCAAGGCGTTCACCTTCGACACGTTCCCCTTCCGCGCCAAGGACAAGACCGGCCGGGAGCGGGAGCTGGGCTTCGAGCGCGGCCCCAAGCTCGACGTCTTCTACGTGACGATGACCGAGTACGAAGAGGGGCTGCCGGTCAAGGTCGCCTTCCCCAAGCCGCCGAAGATGAAGAACATCGTGGGTGAATACCTCGGCCAGCTCGGCCTGCGCCAGTTCCGCTGCGCGGAGACCGAGAAGTACGCGCACGTGACCTTCTTCTTCAACGACTACCGCGAGGAACCCTTCCCCGGCGAAGAGCGGCAACTGATCGCCTCGCCCAAAGTCAGCACCTACGACCAGAAGCCGGAAATGTCGGCCTATGAGGTCACCGAGGTGATGCTCGAGCGCATCGCCGGCGGCCTGGACGACCTGATCATCCTCAACTACGCCAACCCCGACATGGTCGGGCACACCGGCTCGCAGGAAGCGGCCGTGAAAGCCTGCCAGGTCGTGGACGAATGCGTCGGGAAGGTACTGGACGCGATCAAGCAGGCCGGCGGCTGCGCCATCATTACCGCCGACCACGGCAACTTCGAGCTGCTGATCGACCCTGAGACCGGCGGCCCGCACACCGCCCATACGATGTTCCCGGTCCCGCTCTACCTGTTCGGCGAGCCCTTTCGCGGCCTCAAGCTTCGCGAAGCTGGCCGCCTGGCCGACATCATGCCCACCGCCCTCACCATGATGGGCCTCGAAATCCCCAAAGAAATGACCGGCCAGCCGCTGATTGTGTAACCGCCGCTTCCACGGTGGTTTAGCACCCCGAACCCGGATCGAGTACGATCGCCCCCAATATGGGTACGCTGGCCGCTGGGTGCCATGGGCAGGTCGAGTCTTCGAGGCCTGCCCGTGTTCCGTCCGCGACAGCACGGGCAAACCCCGCCCTAGTGGGGGCCTGCCCATGGCACCCGGCGTGTCCCTAGCGCCTTCGGCGTGCTGTCCACAACACGCACAATAAAAGCAGGCTAAGCGTGGCTGGCTCGGGGATCGTGGCAATCCACGCTTCGGCATGCCCGTCAGGGTTCGTGCCGAGGCCGACGATCACCATGCCGTCGGCCGACACATCCATGGCGCGCCGCAGTTGCCACCCGGTCAAGTCGAGGCCCAGCTCGTCCTCCAGCACCTCCTGCAAATCGAGCATACCGCGGACCTCGTCCCAAACGAAGGCCTTTTCATCCACCTCGGGGAGGTAACCCATGCCGACGATCACCGCCCCGTCCGCCGATACGGCGTATGCCCGGCTGCCGCGTTCGCTGCCTGGCAGGGCACCCAAGCCGACCATGCCATCCTGCTCCGTCCAGCGAAACGCTTCGAACCAGGTGGCGGAACTTGCACCCCCCACCACCACGGATCCGTCAGCGGACGCGGCGTGTGCAGCGCTATGAAAACCGCCGCCAGGCAGGTCACCTAGCCCGACCATCCCATCTTCCTTAGTCCAGCGGAATGCCTCCTGGCCATTCGCGGACTCAGACCTGCCAACAATCACGCAACCGTTCGCCGACACGCCCCACGCCTCCGCCTGGACCGCACCACCGGGCAAGTCGCCGAGGCTCTCGATACCACTCTCAAACGTCCAACGAACGGCCTCCCTGCCCGCGGCGGAAGTGCCGAGTCCGGCGATGACCGATCCGTCGTGCGAAGCGCCGAAGGCTTCGCTCCCGAAGTAGCCACCGTCCAGATCACCGAGCCCAACGATTCCCTCCCCAACCGTCCAACGGAAAGCCTCAAAGCCCGAAGCGGAGTAGCTCGTGCCGACAACCACCGCACCATCGCCAGAAACCGCAGATCCCCGGCTATCGTAGATGCCCCCAGGCAAGTCACCCAGCGGAAGCATGCCCGTCCCTATGGTCCAGAGAAACGCTTCGTGATCCGGCCAAGAGAGATCAGAACTGCCGTATCCGACCACGACCGTCCCGTCCGCCGAGACACCCCTAGCTCGGCTCTCGAAATCGCCACCGGGCAAGTCGCCCAGCCCCTGGAAGCCTGGCGCGCCCTGCCCCGAAACGGGGGACACGCCCACCAGGGAAAGGACGCCGGAGGTGACTAGCGCCGGCAAGATGGGTCGCTGGCACTTGCGGTGCATTACCATTATAAGGCCCCCTGACCAGCCTTGATCAGACGCTGTCTCTTACCTGTTTCGTCAGAAGGTGATTTCCCAGGCCCATTGCAAAACTACAGTACTCAACTCATTCTAGGAGGTGCAAGATACGCGGGTCAAGCCTGCTTTGGCGCGGATTAGGTCCCAATCGGCGCAGTCTTGAGCGGCTAGGTTCGCCAATCGAAGTTTTGAACACGGAGGTTCGCTGATCGAAGCGCATTTCACGCCAATCGACTGGGCCGTGCTGGTCGGCTATCTGGTCTTCACGACCGTGCTCGGGGCCAAGCTGGCCGGCAAGCAGGCCACTATCCGCGATTTCTTCCTCGGCGGGCGCAAACTGCCTTGGCCGGCCGTCACCGGCTCGATCATCGCCACCGAGATCAGTGCGGTCACCTTCCTCGGCGTGCCCGCGATCGTCTGCGCAAAGGGCGGCGACTTCACCTACCTGCAACTGGCGATCGGGGCGATCCTGGCCCGCGTCATCATCGGCGTCTGGTTCGTCCCCGCGTTCTACGAGCGCGAGATCTACAGCCCCTACGACTACATGGGCAATCGGCTCGGCCGGCCCGCCCGATCGGTCACGACCGGCCTGTTCATGCTCGGGGCAGTGCTCGGGCAAAGCGTGCGCGTTCTGTTGACGGCCGTGGTGCTGGAGCTGATGACCGGGCTGCCGCTGGGCGTGTCGATCTGGATCATCGGGGCTATGGCCGTCGCCTGGACGCTGCTCGGCGGAATCACCACCGTCATCTGGACCGACGTCGTACAGTTCGTCGTGTTCGCGATCGGCATCGTCGCCGCCCTGGTGTACGTCTGCATCGAGCTGCCCGGCGGGTGGGATGGGATGGTTTCGGTCGCGGCCGAGGCCGGCAAGTTCCGCCTGTGGAACTTCAGCACCGATCCGAACGTGGCATTCACCATCTGGGCGGCGCTGATCGCGAACACGGTGATGTGCCTGAACGCGTACGGCACCGACCAGCTCATCGCGCAGCGCATGTTCTGCTGCAAGGGGCCACGCCAGGCGCGCATCGCCATTATCGCCAGCAGTGTCGGACAGCTCGTCACCCTGGCGGCGTTGTTCGTGGGCATCGGGTTGTTCGCCTATTACCAGCATCATCCGCTGACCGGCGAAGCCGCCGACCTCGTCGCCGAACGGGGCGATCGCATCTTCCCCGTGTTTATCTTGCAGCAGATGCCGAAGGGCCTGGTCGGGCTGATCATCGCCGGCGTGTTCGCCGCGGCGATCTCCAGCCTGGACTCGGTGCTGGCCGCCCTGAGCCAGACAGTGATTTCGGGCTTCTATCGGCCGTGGAGAGAGGGTAGCGCGGGCGTCCCGCCCGCCAACGAGGGTAGCGCGGGCGTCCCGCCCGCCAACGAGGGTAGTGTGGGCGTCCCGCCCGCCAATCACGACGGCGCGGGAAGCGTCGAAGGCACTGATCGCCACTACGTGTTCGTCTCAAAACTGCTCGTTGTCGCGTGGGGGATCGTGCTGTGTGCCATGGCCCAGGTCAGCAAGCTGGCCTGGGATCGTTACGACGACATCCTCAACCTGGCCCTGGCCATGGCCACCTATACCGGCGGGACGCTGCTGGCCGCGTTCTGCCTGGCGTTCTTCCGGCTCAACGTCGATCACCGCGGCATCGTCTGGTCGGCCCCGCTGAGCGTGCTGGCCGTCTTCGCCATCACCTGGCACCAAACGTGGGCCCAGGTCACGACGATCGTCGTCGCCACTACGATTCTTGTGGCCTGGATCGGGTCGCTAATAACGCGTGACGACCTTGGGTCCGTCGCGTGGTGGCGCGACGCGGCGAAGACTGTCGCCGTCGCACTGGCCGGCGGGATGACAGTCTTCCTGTGCTGTTTCCACTTCGG
Organism: Phycisphaerae bacterium; assembly: GCA_035528995.1. Lineage (GTDB taxonomy): Bacteria > Planctomycetota > Phycisphaerae > UBA1845 > UBA1845 > DATKXO01. The sequence continues at coordinate 6,640 of DATKXO010000145.1, forward strand.
GACTGGCGAGGTCCGCTACCTGACCGTCGCCTGGCCGTGGAACGTCCCGATCGGCTTCACCGTCGCGTTCACACTCGGCTATCTGCTGGCCAGACCGCAGAGGGCGTAGGCAGTGTCGGGCGGTGCGATACACGCTACACGCCCGTTCACCAGTTCAGCGCCACCGGCTGGGGGAAGGGTGCGGTTCCTGGCGAGACAGGCTCAGCGGGAGCTTCGCACTCCCCCTCAGCCCCAACGGGGCGAATGAATGTAGCCACGGGCGCAAGCCCGTGGAAAGCGTGGCCCCAGATTCTCTGCTATTTAAGCCCCGGAGGGGCGGCAGAGTTCCTCCGTTGGCCGATATGTGCTCTGCCGCCCCTCCGGGGCTATGAGGAAAGACGATTCGTCCCCGCACACCCCGGGCTCGCGCCCGGGGCTACTTTCAGCCGTGCCTCCGGCACTCCTCAGGGGGCTGCACGGCGTGCGGACTCGGCGTACCACACCGTTGAAGTGCACCACTGGTGGACGAGCCACCAGT
>DATKXO010000146.1:0-6164 GCA_035528995.1 Phycisphaerae bacterium
AGGCGCCGCGCCGCGATCCGCGATTCCGTCTCATAACAATGACTCCTGTGCAGGGCGCTTTAATCGGACTCACTTTCCGTCAGGGGTGTTCTATGCTCCGCTCATGGCCGCCGAACTCATGGTCAGGATCGGCAGCAGCAACGCCAGGGCAATGCAAAGAACGACTACGGCCATGCCGACCAGCAGCATGGGCTCGATAAGCCGGACGGCCAGATCGATCTGCCGGGCCGTGCGGGCTTCGTTGGTGTCGGCGATCTGAATGAGCACGTTCTCGAGGTTGTTGCTCTCCTCGGCCACCGCGATCATGTCCAGCGTGTCGATAGGGAACAGGCCGCTCTCGCCCAGCGGCTTCGACAGCGACTCGCCTTTGCGGACGCTCTCGGCCGCCCGTTCGATCTGATCCGCCAGGATCGAGTTGCCGGCCGAGTCTTTGGATATCTTCAGCGATTGCAGGATGGGCACGCCGTTGTGCAGCATGGTGCCCAGAATGCGGCAGAACCGGCAGACGGCCACCACCGTGTAGATCTTGCCGAACACCGGGGCCTTGAGCCGCACCCGATCCGCCGTGACCTTGCCCCACTCCGTCTTGAACACCGACGTGATGCCGAAGAACGCCACCAGCGCTCCCACGATCAGGTACGGATAGTAATTCAGCAGAATGTCACAGGCGCCGAACACGGCGTAGCTCAGGACATTGAGATTCTCGGCCCGCAACTGCTCCCGCAGCTTCGGCACCACGAAGGTCATCAGGAAGATCACCACCACCGTCCCGACGAACAGGAGCACGGCCGGGTAGATCATCGAGCCGAACAGCTTGTTGCGCAGCTCATCCTGTCGTTCCGCGAAGCTGGACAGCCGGCTGAGGACCTCCTCCAGGAACCCGCCGCGCTCGCCCGCCCGCACCATCGAGGAGTGCAGTTCTTTGAAGGCGTTGGGGTGCTTCTCCATGGCGTCGGCCAGGGCGGCGCCGCCGGCCACTTCCTCGCGGACATCCTTGATGATCTCGGTCAGCACCGGGCTCGAGTTCTGCCGGGCCAGCACGTCCAGGGCCCGCAGCATCGGCACCCCGGCCCGCAGCAGGTCGGCCAACTGGCTGTAGAACGCCGTCAGAAAGCGCAGCTTGACCCGCTTCTTGCGCCCCAGAATGGACCTGCCGCCCACCACGCCCTCGGTCACGTTGACCGCGGTGAGCGACTTATCTTCCAGCATGCGCAGGGCGACCTGGTAGTTCTCGGCCGTCAAGGCGCCGTCCACGGCGCCGCCGTCCTCGCTGATCGCCCTATAGCTGAAGGTGGGCACTTCAGTTCAACTCCACGGACCCAGTCTGGCAGAATTCACAACCTGGAAGGGATCGCCGGTGGCGGAAACGACTTGGGCGGGCGGAAACGGCGGCCAACGACTCATTCGACCCTCCCTGGTCGAATCGGCTCGTGGCGACGAGCTTAGGGCATCCTGCCGACGATTACCTTAACCAGGCCAGATACTTACGTCAACGAAAAATCCGTGCGGACCCGTCACTTTCGCACCGCCCGGGGCCAAAGCCCAAAACCCGTCCGCTGCCTACTCTTACACGCCCCGGACCGCCCCGATTGCAGCCCTTCGGGTGGTTTCCCGGGGGTCAAAAACAGGCCCACGACGGGCCGCGGCCAGTGACCCGCCATCAAGCGCTGCTGAACCGGGCGCGGAGTGTGACCGCGGCGCGGTCGGCTGTAATCCTCGCCACCCGGGCGGGTTGCAGGATATCACAATCCGGCGGTCGGCCCGATACGCACCGCCACTGTTGCGCTGCTTATCGGGCGGCTGGGGGGGTCACATGGATTTGGTGACGCGGTTGATCTCTTCGACCGTGGTCATGCCGGCTCGGACCTTCGACCAGCCGTCGTCGCGCATCAACTTGATGCCGTAGCGCCGGGCAACCACGAGCATCTGCGTGGCCGAGGCGTGTTTCACAACGAGTTCCCGCAGCTCGTCGTTCATCAGCAGCAGCTCGAAGATACCCATTCGTCCCCGGTAGCCCGTGTGGCGGCAATCCCGGCAACCTTTGCCCCGCGAGAACCTCTCGCCGGGCTCGAGGTTCATGTCCTTGGGCACCTCGTTCGGGTCCGGGCTGTACTCCTCCTTGCAGTCCGGGCAGATGCATCGGACCAGACGCTGGGCCAGGATGCCCTCGAGCGCGCTGGACACCAGGTAAGGCTCGACCCCCATGTCCAGCAGCCGGGTGTTGGCCGTGCAGGCGTCGTTGGTGTGCAGCGTGCTGAAGACCAGGTGCCCGGTCAGCGAGGCGTTGATGGCGGTCTCGGCCGTCTCCAGGTCGCGAATCTCGCCGACCAGGATGACGTCGGGGTCGTGGCGCAGAAAGCTGCGCAGACCGGAGGCGAAGGTCAGCCCGATCTTGGGCTTGATCTGCACCTGATTGATGCCGTCCAGGTAGTACTCCACCGGGTCCTCGACGGTGAGGATCTTGATCCTGTCCGACTTGACCGCGTTGAGGGCGGCGTACAGCGTCGTGGTTTTGCCCGACCCGGTCGGCCCGGTCACCAGGATGATTCCGAACGGCTGATGGATCAGCTTGTCAAAGCCCTCGGACGCCTCGCCCATCAGGCCCAGGTCGTGCAGCGACATCAGCACGGACTGCTTGTCCAGAATCCGCATGGCCACGCCCTCGCCGAAGGCGGTGGGAACGATGCTGATGCGCAGGTCGATCTCCCGGTTGCCGGTCTTGATCTTGAAGCCGCCGTCCTGCGGCAGACGCTTCTCGGCGATGTTCAGGTTGCTCAGGATCTTGATGCGCGAAATGATCGCCGCCTGGAAGCGGCGGATCTGAGGCGGCACGTTGGTGGTGTGCAGCACGCCGTCGATCCGGTAGCGGATGCGAAGCATCTCCTCGTACGGCTCGATATGGACGTCGCTGGCCCGGTCGCGGATGGCCTCCACCAGGATCTCGTTGACCAGCTTGACGACCGTCGCTTCCTGGGCCTGCTCGATCAGGTCGGCGTCCTGCTCGTCGACCTCGCTGACCACCTCGATGTCCGAGTCGGCGATCATCTCGTCGATGGTGTGCCCGCCGACGCCGTAGTGTTGCTTGATGGCCCGCTGGATCTCGGCCTCCGACGCCAGGACCGGCTCGACCTTCGAGCCGGTCAGCATGCGCAGCTCGTCGAACGCGTACAGGTCAAAGGCGTTGGCCGTCGCAATCCGGATCGTTCCGTTGGCCTTGCCGACCGGGATCAGGCGATAGCGGTGCACCACCTTCGAGGGGATCAGCTTGAGCAGTTCGGGATCGATCTTGATCTTGGAGAGGTCCACCACGGGAATGGAGAGCTGCTCACCGATGATTTCCAGGACGTCGCGTTCCTTGACGTAGCCCTTCTCGATGAGGATGCGCTCGATGCGATCGTGGGGGCCCTTGCGGGCGGCTCGGGCTTCGGCGAGCTGTTCGGGCGTGATCTTCTTCCGCTGTACCAGTTCGTCGCCGAGGCTCATCAGACCCTACCGTGTCACGCCGGACCGTAACCAGCGGCGCCACCGTGGCTGTCCGCCCCGGGGGCGCGCACCATCCCGCCGCCGCAGGCTTATACCCTATTATCGCCCGCCCGGTTGCCCCGTTCCCACGCAAAACGGTAATTCGCTACGACCGTGAAGCTTAGGAACCGTATCCGGCGCCCAGTTCGCCCGGCCGGCGGAGGCCGACCGGCGGACCGAAGATTTCCTTGAGAATCACCACTCGTCGCAATTCCTCGCGCGTGAGACGGCGCCCGAACACCGAAGGGCCGATAGGCATGGCTGCCGCTGCGGAATCGGCCGCCGCCGGGGTGGCTTCGATCACCGGTTCGGCGTCCAGCAGTTCGGCCGTCGGGTCTGCCTTGCGGAGGTCGATGCCGGGGTCGGCCGCCCGAACGTCCACCCGCGGTCCTGCTCTGCGCATCTCCACGTGCGGGTCGGCCGCGCGGACGTCAGCGAGAGACTTCCTCGGCTTTGCCGGGGGCGCTGCCCGCGGAGGTATCGATGGCGCCGGGACAGGCCGAGGCGCCGTGGGCCTTGTCTCGGCTGTCGGTGCCGGTCGCGGAGCCGCCGGTCTCGCCCGCCGCCTGGCTACCTCCTGCGGTGTCGCCTGCGCCCTTGCCGTTGACGGCCCGGGCATGGCGCCGGGCACTTGCGGCGGCTCAATCTGGAAGCCCGATCCCTTGCGCAGCACGACCGGTTTGGCCATCGGCAGGCCGCTCTGCGCCCGACTCGCCTTCGGAATGTCGGGCAGCTTAGACCCCTTCTTGGCCCGGGCCGCCTTGGATTGGGTCCGCTCGACGTACCTGTCCTTGATCGCGTTGAGCACCGGCACGATGATGATGATCAGCAGATACAGCAGGTTGTGCCACGCGAAGCCGTCGCCCTCGGTGGGAGTCTGTCCAACTTGGCTCAGCCAGGGTTGCATGGCCGGTGGATCGTCCTCGCTTCTTCACGCCCGTGTGCCGTCCCCCACCGATGGGGGGGCGGACCGTGTGACTACGTCACCCTGTCTTCCGGTTTGCCCTCGCCGCCGATCGACCGTCTCATGCCCGTGTCGGCGTCGATGTTCTTCATTCGGTAGTAGTCCATGATGCCGAGGTTGCCCTGTCGGAAGGCGTCGGCCATGGCCAGCGGCACCTGGGCCTCGGCCTCGACCACCTTGGCCCGGTTCTCCTGCGTCAAGGCGCTCATCTCGGCCTCGCGGGCGACGGCCATCGCTCGGCGCTGTTCCGCCTCGGCCTGGAAGCGCCGCTTGTCGGCCTCGGCCTGTTCCGCCTGCAGCACGGCGCCGACGTTGGCGGCGTTGGCGATAGCCGCCACACTGATGTCAGCGATGTCCACCGACAGAATCTCGTAGGCCGTACCGGCTGCCAGGCCACCACCCCGAAGCGCGCTTTGGGCGATGTGGTCCGGGTTCTCCAGAACGTCCTTGTAGGTCGCCCGCGAGCCGATGGCGCTGACGATGGCCTGACCCACACGGGCGATCACCGTCTCTTCAGTGGCACCGCCGATGAGCTGGGCGATGTTCGTGCGAACCGTGACGCGAGCCTTGGCCAGCAACCGAATCCCGTCCTTGGCCACCGCGTCCAGCTTGTCCTGTGTCGACTCGCGACCCGGGCAGTCGATCACCCGCGGGTTCACCGAGGTGTTGACCGCATCGACGATGTCGCGCCCCGCCAGGTCGATCGCCCGAGCGGTGTCCACGTCCAGCGGCAGCTTGGCCCGGCTGGCGCACACCAGCGCCCGGATCAGGTTGATCACGTTGCCGCCCGCGAAGTGGTGGGCCTGCAGCATGGCGAAATCCACCGGGAGGTGCGCCTTGTGGGCCGTGATCAGGGCCATCACGTTGGTCAGCAGGTCCTGCAGGTTCCTGCGGACCAGATAGACCGCCTCCAGCTCGCGGCAGGAAAGCTGCGTGATGCCCGCCTGCACCAGCGAGATGCGGGCGTCCACCACCAACGGGGCCGGCACCTTCCGGAACTTCATCCCGATCAGCTCGAAGAACGAGACCCGGGCGTCCGAGAAGAACGCCTTCAGGTAGATCTTGATGAAGCTGAACAGAACGGCCACGATCACCAGCCCCAGCAGCAGGGCGACGATGATCACGATGATGACCAGGCTGTCGATCACGCCGGCGGCCAACGGAGTGTACATCGGTCCATCCTTTCCGCATGCCAGGGCGCCCGGCGCCCTGTTCGAACAGAATCCCCGTTCGATTACATGTTGTCCACCGCTTCGACCACGATGCGGTTGCCGCGCACTTCGATCACGCGGACTTTCGTCCCCGGGGCGATGAGCTCGCCATCAGACACGACGTTGTAACGCCGATTGCCGATCTGTGCCGACCCGCTGGGCCGAAGGTCCGTGCGGGCCACACCCTCCCGACCGACCAACTCACCGTCCTGCTCGGCCGGAGGACCGGTCGACGCCGGGGCGTCCCCTTCGGGCGCCGGTGCCGGCGGGGCCTCCTCGCGCTCGATCGGACGACCCAGGATCATCCGTCGCCCGATGAACGTCCGGGGAAGGTACTTGAAGCCCTTGACCACCGCCACCAGCATCACCAGCGGCGCCGCCAGAATGACCGCCAGGCCGAACAGGGCCGATACCTTGAACGCGAACACGATACTGCACACGAACGAGACGATCGACAGGACCAGCAG
>DATKXO010000147.1:0-21538 GCA_035528995.1 Phycisphaerae bacterium
TCACCCGAGGTTGAGCAACTCGTTGAAACGCCGCTGTCGGGACACCGACGCGGCACAGGCGCAAAAAAAGCCCGCCGGATGGCGGGCAAAAAATGCCGCGGCAATCACCTAATCTCGCCTTTCGACTACCCTCGGCCGTGCCGGCTTAACTGCCGTGTTCGGAATGGGAACGGGTGTTTCCCGGCACGTATCGTCACCGCAACGTCAAAGATCATACCCCCCCGCCCGCGGGCGTCAAGTACCCGGCCCGGCAAATTCTGGTCGCGGCTCACTAGCTGCCCGAAGATCGAGCCCCCCCCAGCCTACGGCCCGCCCGGCTCCTCCCGGGGCACCAGCCGGAGCACCACGGGCGATACGGGGCCCGCCAGCCTCACCCCCGGGGGCAGGTCGAATGTCGGGACCAGCTCCCGGAACTCGTCGGCCCGTGCGGCCAGATCGCGCGTCAGGTAGATCAGCCCCGTAAGGCGGATATCCTTGTTCACCAGCCGATCCACGACCGCCGGCGGGCCACGGACCGGCACCGCCCGAGTGATCAGCGTGGTTCCGTCCCGGGTTTCCACGCGGTACTGGTTGAACACGTCCGCGCTGGACCCCACGATGATGGGCACGGCGGCCACCGTGCCGGTCTTGACCTGTTCCCGCAGCGTGGCGAACACCGTCACCGTGTCCGGCTCCAGGGTCACCTCCACTCCCCCCAGACGCGTTGGCAGCGGGACGCCCTCGATCCGTTGCGGCAGGCCCTCCGGCCGGCCCCGCAACAGGTCCTCCACGTCCAGCACCACGCGCTGCCGTCCCTCAAGGCTCCTAAGGGCCAGTTCCGAGATGGTCACCCGCACCTCCTGCGGCTCGACCGTCGGCGGCACCTCGTAGTCCAGATCGCCGCGCTCCACGCGCACCGGCATGGTCACCGTCTGGGGGTGATCCACCAGCAGGTTGATCTCCGGCGGGTCCACCGACTCCACGCGCAGACCGCGGAACTGCTCCGGGTAGTCCGCCAGCGCCTCCTTCACGTCGATCCGCCGCGAACCGCTGGGCAGATCCCCAGGAATCCGGATGGTCACGTTCAGCCCGCCCTCCCGGCGGACCTGGTCCATCGCCCGTTTCGGGCCGGTCAGTGTCATCTTGAACCGGTTCTGGCCCGGCGGATCGGTGCCCACGATCATGCTCGTCCCCATGGCCGGAAGCGGGTCCACCGTCACCTCCATCACGTCCGTCTCGGAGAGGAGCTGGTCGGCCGTTGTCCAGATCAACAGCGTGACCACCACCGTAACCGCAATCAGCTTGACCTGTTCCACGTCAGGCGCTCTTCTTCGCTTCCGCGATGGTGGACGGTGGCGCACCACCGGCCGTGCTCTTCGATACCTCGGCGGACGGTTCGCCTGCCGTCGCCGAGGGGACCGGCTCGCCCGGTGGTGCTTCTCCGTACAGAGCCTCGACCAGCAGTTCCCGCAGCGACTCCGGCGACAGCGATCGCCGCAACCGGCCGTGTTCCGCCACCGAGATCGTGCCGGTTTCCTCGCTCACCACCACGACCACCGCGTCGCACTCGTGGCTCATGCCCACGGCCGCCCGGTGACGACTGCCCAGCGAGCGGTCCACGTCCTCGGAATCCGCCAGCGGAAACTGGCATCCGGCGGCCACGATGCGGTCGTCCTGGATGATGACGCCCATGTCGTGCAGGGTCGATCCCGGCCAGAAGATCGACTCCAGCAGTTCCGCTGAGACCAGGCCGTCGAGCCGCACGCCCGACTCCACCATGCCGCCCAGACTCGTCGTGCGCTCGATTGCGACCAGGGCCCCGATCTTCTTCTTGGAAAGGCTGGCTACCGCAGTGATGATCGGGTCGATGGCCCTGCCCGAAGCCTTGCTCCACCAACGGAACCAGCCCTGTTCGCCGATCCGCATCAGGCCCCGCCGAAGCTCCGTCTGGAACACCACCAGGGCGATCAGCGTCACCGCCAGGACGAAGTAGGGATACAGGTAGCTGATCCGTTCCAGCCCGAACTTCTGCACCACCAGCCGCACCAGCAGGAAACTGACCACCAGGATCAGCCCCACCGCTCGGACCAGCCGAGCCCCGCGCGTGCCCCGCAGAAAACGCAGCGTCACATACACCGGCACGCCGATCAGGATCAGCTCGACGGCCACAACCCACAGCCGATAGTTGCCGCTGAATAGCGGTGGGAACATGCTGCGCAGAAAATCCAACTGCCCGAGCATCGTCGTGACGTTCAAGTGCTCACCCGGCAAGATGGGTCCGGTGCATGCCAAGAGAGTCAAAGGCCCCCGGACGTCGGCGCGCAGTATAGAACAACACCGGATAGCTGCCAAGTTGCTCGCCGGTCCGAGCCGGGGTAAGGCAGCGCCGGCGCGCCGCGTCACCGTGTGTATTGGACTCCGTCAGGGACGCTACCGGGCGCCACGCGAACCTGACGTGAACCCCGCTATCTCGATCCCCCGTCCCCCCAGGACCACGCGGATGGCTCCGTCGTCCGCCGTGTTGAACAACGGGCGCTCTCCGATGGCCGACCGCAAACGGGCCAGGCTCGTCTCGTTGCGCTCGAAGGTCGACCGGACGACGTAGCCGGGCGACACCGCCTCGACGAAGGCCCGCGTGTTCCGGCGAGTGCTGCCGTGGTGCGGCAGAACCAGGACGTCGGCCCTCAGATCCACTCCGGATTCCAGCAGGCAGCGCTGGGCGTGCTCCTCGATGTCGCCGGCCAGCAGGATGCTCCGCCCGGCATGCGCCACGCGGAGCACGATCGACGATTCGTTGGCCGTCGGCTCGAAGGGAAGCTCCCTTGGTGGCCACAGAACGTCGAACCTCGCCCCGCCGATCTCGAAGCCGCTCACCGACGCGTCCATCGTCTCGACCGCCAGCTTCCGCCGTCGCAGTTCCTCGATCAGAACGGAGCTGGGCTGGTCCGGCGGACTGAGTCGCTCGAACTGTGGGTTGAGCATCACAGAGCCGATCCTGACGTGGTCGGCCACCGTGGGGAAGCCGCCGAAGTGGTCGAGGTTCGGATGGCTGATAATGACCGTCTCCAACCGCCTGATGCCTCGGTCGGCCAGGAACGGAACGATCGCCGTGGCCCCCGGGTCGTAACTGCCCGAACAGCCGGCGTCGTACAGCACCGTTCCGCCGTCCGGCAGCTCGATCACGATCGAGGTCCCCCTCCCGACGGACAAAACGGTCATGGTCAGACTGCCGCTGGCACGCGGTGGTGCCAGCCAGATCGCCGTCGTCAGCGCCCAGACCGCCGTCACCGCGATGGCCCAACGCCTGCCCAGCACCCCGCGATACACCGCCGCCCAGGCCAGAAGCCCCGCGTCATACAGCACCACCCAAGCCAGCGGCGGCGCGGACGTAAACACCGTCACCCCCGGCGCTTTTCCGAGAACGCCGACCCACCACAGGAGCACGCCTGCAGACAGCTGGACCATCGGCGTCAGCAGACCCGACAGGAGTGGCGAAAGAGCACCCACCAGCAACTGTGCGAACCCCAGGAACATCACCACCGCCACCGGCGGGAACATCAACAAAGTGTTCAGCCAACCCCAGGGGGAGAACTGCCGAAAGTTGAGCACCAGCAGCGGCAGCGACGAGAGCCAGGCCGCAAGCGCCACGGCCACCGGAAAGATCAACCATTTCACCCACAGACGCCGACGCTCGTTCTGCCGGTCGCGTTGTTCGCTCAGCTCCTTCACCAGGTCGGTGGTGAAGCTCCACGGCCGTCTCGCCACCACCCGGAGAATCAGGTCCCGTAGGGCCGGGGCTAGCAGCAGGATCCCGATCACGCAGCCGTACGACATCTGGAACCCGACCTCGAACAGGTCCATCGGCCGCCAGATGAGGTAGCACAGCGCCGACAGCGCCAGCCAGTTGAAGTAGCTGCGACCCCGCCGGAGGACCAACGACGCGCACACCGCCATCGTCAGCACGGTGGCCCGAAAGATCGGCGGCCGCGGTTCGGCCATCACGGCATAGCACAGCGTCGCGACGACGACCGCCACGGCCGACCACCGGCGCGTCAGACCGATCGCCCGCCCGGCCGCGTATACGAACAGGCCCAGCATGCCCACGTGAAAGCCGCTGACGGCCAGGTAATGCGATGCGCCCGTCCGGACAAACGCCTGGCGGATACTCGGGTTCAGACTGGACCGTTGAGCCAGAATCATCGTCTCCAGCAACGTCGACTCGGGCGCCCCGATGCTCAGCATGTCATCCAGCAACAAGCCTCGGGCGCGAAGCCGCAACGCTTCCAGGCCCCCGGGCCATGCCGGCCGCGACGCGCCCACATCCGACTTCAGCTTGGTCACGCCTTCCCGATAGTTGCAGCTCATCCCGACCAGAACACCGTGCCGCCGCTGCCACCGGGACCAGTCGAAGCTGCCGGGGTTGTCCGGGCTTGTCGGTCGATACAGTCGGCCGAAGATTTCGACGCGCTCGCCGGCGGCCAAATCCATGACCGCTTCTTTGATCGTGACTCGCACTCGCCCGCTGACAGGAACGAATCCCACAGGCCCCTCGACGGCGTCGGCGTCCAGCAGGAACGAGGTGCGGTCCGGGGAGAACATCCAGGGCGCGAACAACCCCGTGGCCTTTGGCGCGACGCGCGGCGTCGTGGCTACCGTCCCTCGCACCCGAGTGACCGGATACCGACCTGCCCCCACCTGATGCACGAGATGGTCCGTGCCCACCCGGTAGTACGCGTTGTGGTGCAGCAGACCGCCGGCACCGGCCGCCGCCAGAAGCACCCCTACCACCGGCACTCGTCGCCGCCACGGGGACGCGACCAGCCAGAGAAGCCCCGCACCGAAGGCCGCCACATAGACCCATGGCCCGGCCGCCAGGAGCGAGTCCAGCACCATCCCGGCCGCGAGCGCCAGAGCCGCCGGTACCAATGGCGCCGCGCCAATCGGGCGCGGTTTTCGTTTCGCCGGAGGCCCGCCGAATGGCCCAGCGGGCTCCAGCCGGCTTGGCCCGGACAGGTCGCACACAACGACACCGGAGCACGAACGTTCGACCGAATTTGTCAGACCCCGACCGCCCACAGCCTAGCCGATGCCGGGGTTCCTTCGCAATCGCCACGCCACCGCCCGGCCGTCACGTGTCGGCGCTCGTTTTCGGGCGGGTTTTTCCGCCGGCCCTCGGGCCGCTGGGGAATAGATCCGTCTCTGGGATGGTTGTATGGGACGTCAAGGGCAGGCCTGTTTTTCCTCCCTTTGGCCCCCCCGTCGCGGCCCCAAAGGCCCGCGAAGGGGGATTTCCTTGCGCCACTCCGCTCATCGCACGCATCGCGGTCCACCTCGAAGGCACACCGATTTTCCAAAAAACAGGCAAACAGAGTTGCTTCGTCACTCGTTGTATTGGATGTAGACAGTAGCAAAAGAAGCGACAAAGACCTCCTTCTCCTCCTTCTCCTCCGAAGAGGATTGCCGCGGCGGGCACACCAGCCCGTAGCGGCGATCCTCTTTTGTGCCATGCAGCCTGTCCCGAGGCGGACTGGCCCGCCCAAAGCACGCCCGGTAGAATACACCGTCCGCGTGTGTCGGGGGCGGAGTTCGCACGGAATGGACACCTCGGCTTCACCATGCGCGTCCGAGGCCGCCGTCAAATACCTGGGGCTACAGATGTCGTCGGCCGTGGGTCCGGTCACCGTGCGCCGGCTCCTGGAGCGGTTTGGCACCATTGACCGTGTCCTCTCGGCCTCGATGGCCGAGTTGGCCCAGGCCGAGGGCGTCGGCCGGCATCGGGCCGAGGCGATCTTCACCGGTCGGCGCAACCCTGACGTCGCCGAGGAGATCGCCAGAGCGGCCGACGCCGGTGTTCGCATCGTCTGTCTCGACGACGCCGACTATCCGGCACCACTGCGACACATCCCTGACTCGCCGCTGTGTCTGTACGTCCGAGGCGAGGTCCAGCCGACGGACGCCGTCGCCATCGCCATCGTCGGCGCCCGGCGGTGCACACACTACGGAATGGAGCAGGCCCGGCGCTTCGGCGCCGCGTTGGCCGGAGCCGGGTTTACTGTCGTCTCCGGTCTGGCCAGGGGGATCGACAGCTACGCCCACGAGGGCGCCCTGGCCGCCGCCGGGCGGACGTTGGCCGTCCTGGGTAACGGGCTCGGGAGGATTTACCCCCCGGAGCACACCGCCCTGGCCGAACGCATCGCTGCCAACGGAGCTCTGATCAGCGAGCTGCCCATCGACGCCCCCCCGGAGGCCGGCAACTTCCCCCGCCGCAATCGCATCATCATCGGGCTGTGTCTCGGCGTGCTGGTCGTCGAAGCCGGGCGCCGCAGCGGGGCCTTGATCACCGCCCGTCTGGCCACCGAATACAATCGCGAAGTGTGCGCCCTCCCGGGACGAGTGGACAGCGATACCTCCGTGGGAACCAACGCCCTCATCCGGGACGGGCAGGCCAGGCTGGTCACCTGCCTGGAAGACGTCCTCGACGAGTTGGGCGACGTCGGCCGCATGATGCGGCCTGAAGACGCCGAGCAGAGCGGCCTGGGGCAGACACCCGACGCCGCCCGACCCCTCAACCTCAGCGACGACGAGCGACAGGTGCTTGACGCCCTCTCCCGGGAGCCGATCGGACCGGACCGGCTCTGCTCCATTACCGGCCTGGCGGTCAACAAGGCGCTGGTCGCCCTGACCGGATTGAACATGAAGGGGCTCATTCGCCGATTGCCCGGAAATCTTTACGTCCGGAGGACCGAATAAGCCGATGCGTTCGGGGGAAAACCGCCCCCGCCGGACCGGCAGTTTGGGGGTTGCATCGGCCCGGCCGATTGGGTAGTTTACCGTTGGCGCGGCGTGGGCCCAGCGGCATCCTTCCCGGCACGCGCGGTTTGACGCGGCTCCGGCGGGATGCTAATCGGTATTCACGCTTCCACGGATCCGGTGTGGTTGAAGTAGGAGTCCGACATGGGCACGATTCTGGCTAACTCGCTACTGGCGCTCTCCGCATTCCAGTGGATTTGCATTGTCGTACTTGTCGTTGTGCTTGTCGTCTACTTCGTCTGGAAGAAGAAGCAGGAGTAGCTGCGACCAATGCTGGAATCCCCGGGGACGGACGTCGTCGGCCGTTGCGGCTAGAGGTCGGCGTCATGGTCGAGCCCTGCCAGGGGGCAGCGTTCGCATTGGGCGTTCTTGCGGCAGTGCCGCTTACCCAGTTCCACCAGCAGTGCGTGGTATTCCCCGTACAAGGCCCCGTCCGGGGACAGTGCGCCTTCGAAAAGCGCCTTGCTGCGCTCGTAGTCGCTGTCCGCCCCGCTGAGCAGGTGCCGGCGCAGGATTCGTTGCGTGTACGCGTCGACCACGAAGGTCGGCAGCTTGCCCGCATAGAGCAGAATGGCGTCCGCCGTCTCCGGTCCGATGCCGCTGACGCCCAGCAATTCGCGGCGGGCCGCCGCTAAGCCCGTGGCGAACAGGGCGTCCAGGTCCCCCCCGAATCGGCTCCCCAGCCAGCCCGCCAGGCTCTTCAGGCGCCGGGCCTTCACCCGGTAGGTGCCGGCCGGACGAATCAGCTCCGCCAGCCGATCCTCGGGCGTCGCGTCAATGCCCGCCAGGGCCAGCCGGTTCGCCCGCCGCAGCGCCTCGATGGCCCGCTCCACGTTCGTCCACGCCGTGTTCTGCGTGAGCACCGCCCCGATCACGGTTTCGTCGCGCGTCCTCGACGGCCACCAATGCTGTGGGCCAAAAGCTCCCAACAGCAGGTCGTACATCCGAAGCAGGGTCGTAGTGGTATGCCGGCCCACTCCCGGGGTTCCTCCCGCCGGTCGCTTGCACATTCGGCGAAAGTCGGCACCATAGGCCGATCATGGCCCGGGCTCAAGAACGAACCCTGGAACGCGGCCCTGGATTGCCGCACCCCGGACTGGCGCACCCGCTGGATTCGCTGGTCTTCCTCCTGCCGCTCATCCTGTTCTACGAGATCGGCGCTCTGTACCTGCAGCCCTCGCTGACCGACGATCGTCAGGGACGCGTAGTGGCCTTCCAACTCCTGCGAATGTTCTTCGAGCTGTTCGGGCCGACCGGCCGTTGGATGCCCGGCCTGGCGGTCATCGCGATCCTCGTCGGTGTGCAGATCGCCTCGAAGCAGCGTTGGCGGGTTCGACCGTGGGCCGTCTTGAAGCTCTATGGCGAGGCCGTGCTGTGGAGCATCCCCCTGCTGCTCGCGTCCAAAGCACTCATCCTGGCTGCCGCCAGCGAACCGAACGACGGCCTCTGGTCCGAGATGATCCTCTCGGTCGGCGCCGGCGTCTACGAGGAACTCGTCTTCCGACTCATCCTGATCTGCGTCGTCGTGATGGTGGGTTCCGACCTGCTGCGCTTCCCGGCCGGGCGCACCACCGCCGTGGCGGTCGTCCTGTCGGCGCTGCTCTTCGCCGCCCACCATCACCCACCGGTGGGCAGCGAGCCGTTCGAGACGGCCCGATTCGCCTTCCGCCTGATGGCCGGTGCCTACCTGGGGGCCATCTTCGTCTACCGTGGCTACGCCGCGGCCGCCGGCACCCACGTGGCCTACAACCTCATCATCGTGGGTCTGGCAGCCTGACCTCGCTCACCTGCTCGGCACCCGAGCAGCCAGTGACACAATCGTGTCCCTCATCGTGCCCGTTGCCCCACGGGATCTGCGACGGGCGACCCCGATCGAAGAAGAGCGTCGGCAACGATTTCACCACGCCCACCGGATGGTAGAGCATCTCCACCTCGCCGCGGCAGTTGTACCAGCACGACGTGCAGGTGTTGCGCCGAGCGCCGTCCCGCAGTCGCCGGACGATGTCGGCCGCGGGATGCCGGTAGAGGTTGGCCACCGGGTAATCGCGCTCCTCGACGCAGATGGCCACCTCGCCGCGGGAGTCGATGCTGAAGAAGGCCCGCCCCGCCCGGCAGCCGGGCACGCCGCCGTTCAAGGCCTCGTCGAAGCGCCCCAGGAAAACCCGGTTGCTCAGAAAATTGCGGTACTTGTTCCTCAGCGCGACCAGGTACGGGCCCACCGACTCGTCGGTGTTGATGAAGCGCCTGTTTCCCGTCTTGCGCAGACCGTAGGGCTGGATCATGAAAAAGGCGTCGTGTTCGGCGGCCAGTTGCAGCAGCGGCTCGACGTCATCCAGGTTGTCCTCCAGCAGCACGCACATGAGGTTGACCCGCTGCCAGTCGTGCTTTCGGGCACGCGAGAAATACTCCAGAGCCGCCACCGCCCGGTCGAAGCTGCCCTTCATCCCCCGACGCTTGTCGTGCTTGGCCGCGTCCGCGTAGTCGAGGCTGACCGACGCGCCCCACAGACCGGCCTCGAACAGATCGTTGGCCAGCTCCGGCGTGACCAGCCAGCCGTTGGTGGTCACAAACGGAAAGTGGAACCGGGCCACGGTGCGCACGATGTCCACGATGTCCGGTCGCAGCAACGGCTCGCCGCCGGCCAGCGAAATAAACAGCGTTCCTAGCTTGCCCAGCTTGCCGGAGCCCTCGACGAACTGCTCCAGCGTCTGCTCGGGCAGTTCGCCCAGCGGGTCTTTCCAATAGGTGCAGAACCCACAGCGGAAGTTGCAGCGGTAGGTCACCTGCCAGGCCGCCCAGACCGGGTTCCGCCCGGACCAGGCCCGGAACAGTCGCCACTTCTTAGATGTCGAATGAAGCACGGATCCCTCCACGTACCGCGGCGCCACGCGGCTCACCGGCCGGCTCGCTTATACGCGCCGTCGGTCCCCTCCGCAAGCGAAACCTCGCCCGACCAGACGACTCGCCCCCCCACGATGGTGTGAGTGACAGCAACCTGTCCGAGCTGGTCGGGTGGAATGCCCAACGGATCGCGGTCCAGGATCACCAGGTCGGCAAGTTTGCCCGGTTCCAGGGCGCCGACGCGGTCTTCCTGGAAACCGGCGTACGTGGCCGTCGTGGTATAGGCGCGAAGGGCCTCCTCGACTGTCATGGACTGCTCGGGAAACCAGATTCGGCCGTCGAGCGATCGGGCCGTCACCGCCGTCGCGATCCCCTTGAACGGATTGACGCTCACGACCGGCCAGTCACTGCCGAAGCAGACCTCTGCACCGGCATCAAGCAGACCCCGGTACGCGTAAGAGGTCTTGCACCGTTCCGCTCCGATGGCCCGCTCCGCGTACCGAGCGTCATCGGCCTTGTGAGACGGCTGCATCGAGGCGATGACACCGATGCCGGCGAAACGCGCAATATCCGCTGGTGCCAGGTGCTGGGCGTGCTCGCTGCGATGCCGCCGGTCACGCGGGCCGTTGCGTTCCGTAGCCGCCTCGTAGCAGTCCAGCAGAAGCGTGTTGGCCCTGTCACCAATCGCGTGGACCACGACCTGAAACCCGCGCCGATCGGCGTCGATGATCCGGTTGCGCATCTTCTCGGGCGGGTCGGCCATCGCCACCAGCAGACCGCTGGGGTACTTCTCGTCCAGGGCGGCGTCGGCATACGGATCGTGCATGCAGGCCGTCCGGCTGCCCAGCGAGCCGTCCATGAACCCCTTGAACCCCCCTACCGTCACCCAATCGTCGCTGTCGAATTCGCGTACCGTGTCGTAATGCGGCTGCCACTCCTCAGTCATCACGAACGCTCGAATCCTCACCGTCGCTTTACCGGCCGCTCGGATGCGGACGAAAGCGGCCAGGTCTTCGGGCTCCGACATGTTGTGCACGCCGGTGATGCCCAGGCGATTCGCGTGGGCCATGGCACGCAACAGGGCCGCATCGCGCTGCTCGTCGCTGATCGGCGGGATGTGGTCGCTGACCAGGTCCATCGCGTCATCCTTGAGAATGCCGGTCGGCTCGCCGGTCGCCGGATCGCGCTCGATCTCGCCGCCGGACGGATCGGGCGGCCCGTCGGCGTCGATGCCGGCCAGCTTCAACGCGGCCGAGTTGGCCAGCGCCTGATGCCCGTCCATACGCGACAGGAACACCGGCACGTCGCCGGTGACCGGATCGATCCACTCCTTGGCAGGTGGCTGCGGATCGGCCCAGCTCTCGACGCTCCATCGCCCGCCCAGGACCCACTCCCCCGCCTTTCGACCAGCGGCCGCCTCGCCCACCGCGGCGATAAACTCCTCGCGCCCGGCCACGTCACGCAGGTACAACCGATCGAGTTGCAACCCGGCACCGATGATGTGCGTATGACAGTCGGTCAGCCCGGGGATCACCCGCCGGCCCCCAGCGTCGATGATCGTGGTGTTCGGCCCGACGCGCGCCTGCACCGCTTCATTCGTCCCGACCACGTCGATTCGATCGCCGCAGACGGCCACGGCCTCGGCTGACGGGTTCTCCGGCACACCCGTCCAGACGCGGGCGTTAATGATCGCCAGGTCGGCGTGCTGATTAGCGCAACCGCCGGTCATCCACATGGCCAGTACTCCAAGCAACAGCTTCCCCGATGCACGCATGGTCATCAGCCTCCCACCACGGACACGATGACCGCGAGTCTACTGGCGTAAGCCAACTCGGTCACTTGGCCGATTGTCGCGGGGCATACGCGGCGTGGACGCTCACCTGCGCGCCTCGATTAGCGTCGTCTGGCTCCCCATCCGGCGAGCTGCGACGCTTTGACTTTTTCGCGGTGGTACTTCATTCCGCGATTAGAACGGCCACTGTGAGGCTCCGAGGCACGGCTCGCGTCCTCCGCTGTTCGGTCACGGCATCGAAACCTACAATCGGCGTCATGACCCACGACGCACGCATCGACCAGCTTCGCCAGCGCATAGCCCAGTTCCCCAAGACCCCGGGCGTCTATCTGATGAAGGACACCTCGGGGCGCGTGCTCTACGTCGGCAAGGCCAAGGACCTGCGCAGCCGCGTCAGCAGCTACTTCCAGGACTCGGCCGACCTGCTCAACACGCGCGGCCCGAACATCGCCCGCATGGCAGCGGCCGTCGTGGACATCGACTTCCTGGATTGCGACACCGAGGTCGACGCGGTCCTCACCGAGAGCCGGCTGATCAAGGACATCCAGCCGCCGTTCAACGCTCAACTCAAGGACGAAAAGACCTTCCCCTACCTGGAGATCACCACCTCGGACGACTTCCCCGGCGTGTTCGTCACCCGGACGCCGCGGCCCAAGGGCAGCAAGCTGTACGGCCCCTTCGTCAGCCCGCACTCGCTGCGCGACGCGGTCAACGCCCTCCAAAAAGTGTTCAAGTACCGCACCTGCGAGCTGGACATCCGGGCGGACGACGAGTCGCGGCGCTTCTTCCGGCCATGTCTGCTGCACGCCATCAAGCAGTGCACCGCCCCCTGCGCCGACCTCATCTCGAAGGAGGACTACCGCAAGGACATCGACCGGCTCAAGAAGTTCCTGGCCTCCAAGCGATCCGTCGTCCTGCGGCAGATGAACAGGGAGATGGAGGCGGCGTCCGCCGACCTGCGTTTCGAGGAAGCCGCCCGGCTGCGCGATCGGATCAAGTCCATCGAGTCGCTCTCCCTGTCCGGCAAGCCGGCCGAGCACGTCCAGCCGGAGCCGTTCTTCGTGGACCCGGCCAAGGGGCTCGAGAAGCTCGGTGAACTGCTGGAGTTGGACGACCGGCCGCGGACGCTCGAAGGCATCGACATCGCCACGCTGCAAGGCGAGGAGTCCGTGGGCGCCCTGGTCTGCTTCATCGACGGGCGGCCCTTCAAGAACGGCTACAAGCGGTTTCGGATCAAGTACGTCGAGGGCGTGGACGACTACGCCATGATCCGCGAGGTCATCCTGCGCCGGTACCGGTACGCGGCCGAGGGCGAGGAGCTCTACCCCGACGTCATCCTGATCGACGGCGGGCTGGGGCAGTTGCACGCCGCCCTGGAGGCTTTCGGCGAAATGGATATTCGCCCGCCGATGGTGATCTCCCTGGCCAAACGCGAGGAGGAGATCTACATCCAGGCCAGGTCCAAGCCCGTCCGCCTGACGCGGAACAACGAGGCCCTGCGCCTGGTCCAGCAGGTGCGCGACGAGGCCCACCGCTTCGCCCAGCACTACCACCACATCCTGCGTCGCAAGAAGACGTTCGACGAGGAGGTGGCGGCCGGCCGACGACCGCCCCGGGCACGAAGGAAAGCGAAACGCGACGCCGACGAGCCGGGCAGTCAGGACGATGATGCTACCGGCGAAGGCGCGTCAGGCTGAGGCGGTTTCCGCCGCGCCGCCTGCCCCGGCATAGTGCCACCCGCCAGACAGTGCCACCCACTTCTTCACGCTATCGGCTCACGGACAAGATGAATCAGCAGCGCGTCGGTGGCGCCTACCGGATCGAGACGAGCACCGGCCACCACGACTATCCGGTCGCCGGACTCGGCCAGCTTGTGCTCCAGTAACAACGCGTCGATATCCCGCAGCATGGGCAGCAGTTCGGCTCGCTGCGGCAGGCACACCGGGATCACGCCGTAATACAGAGCGATCCGCCGGCAAATGCGCTCGTCCGGCGACAGCCCGACCACCGGCTGTGCCAGGCGGCACTTGCTGAGCAGACGCACGGTGTGCCCGGCTTCCGTCCAGGCCACCACCAGGCGGGCGTCGAGTTCCTGAACCAGCAGGTCCGCACTGTGGGCGACGGCCGTCGTCATCCAGCGGAGGTTCACGTCGGGACCGCCGGGGCACGCAACGCCACCCCCGACCAGGTAGGCCTCGGTCTCCTCGGCGATCCGGTCCATGGTGCGGACCGCCTCGATCGGATAGGCCCCCACCGACGTTTCCGCACTCAGCATGACCGCGTCGGCCGCATCCAGGACCGCGTTGGCCACGTCGCTTACCTCGGCGCGGGTCGCCGTCGGATGGGTGACCATGGATTGCAGCATCTGCGTCGCCACGATGACCGGCTTGCCCGCCGCCTGACACTTGCGGGTCATCTCCTTCTGCAGGATGGGGACTCGGGCCAGCTCGACCTCGATGCCCAGATCGCCCCGGGCAACGAGCACGACGTCGGCGGACTCGATGATGTCGTCGATGTGGTCGATGGCCTGTGGCGTTTCGATCTTGGCCACGATGCGGGGCAAAACCTTGGCACGCGGCAGTAGGTTGCGCAGCTCATCCACGTCGTCGGCCGTCCGGACGAACGAGAGGGCGATGTAATCCGCACCGGCCTCGACCGCCCAGGCCACGTCCGCCCGATCCTTGTCGGTCAGTGCCGACATGGCCAGGTCGCTGTCGGGCAGGTTGATGCCTTTGTGGGTTCCGATCCGCCCGCCGACCTCGCAGACGCAGCGCAGGCGGTCGCCCCCCACCTCCTGAACGCGAAGCCGCACGATGCCGTCGTCGATCAACACGCGGTGCCACACGAGCACCTCGTGGATCAGCTCCGGCCGATTGGTGGAAATGCGTTCAGCCGTGCCGACCACGGTCTCGCCCAGAATATCGATCCGGTCACCCGGGCCGATCGGGAAGGCGTCACCTTCGACCTTCCCCACGCGAACCTTCGCCCCGCACAGATCGACGATGATGGGCACCAGGGCCTTGCGTCGGGCGGCCACCGTGCGGATGCGCTCGAACGTCCGGGCGTGCTCCTCACGCGTACCGTGCGAGAGGTTCAGCCGGAGAACGTCCGCGCCGGCAGCAATCAGGGCGTCGAGGACCTCGGCCGAATCGGAAGCGGGCCCGATGGTGGCGACGATCTTGGTTCGAATCATAGGCGATGTCTCCGTCCGTCAGCCGTGCAACTCGATGTAACGCTCCAACGAAGCTAATCCTCCCAGGTTCGGGCCACGTGCTCCACCTGGCGGAAGACCCGGAGCAGGTTGCCGCCCAGGATCTTGCGGATGTCCCGCTCCGAGTAGCCGCGGTCGAGCAGTTCCTGCGTAATGTACGGGTACCCGGACACGTCTTCGAGTTGCGCGGGGAACGTGCTGGCGCCCTCGTAGTCCGCCCCCAGGCCCACGTGGTCGATGCCGGCCACACGAACCACGTGGTCGATGTGATCCACCAGCGTGCCCACCGTGCCGGGCGGGATCGGGTGGGCCTCCCTCCACTCGTCCCACGCCTTCTCGAAGTCCTCCGGATCGGGGTACTTCTCCTTGAGCACGCGCTCCTCCTGGAAGAATGTGGCCGTCATGCGGGCGCCGTCGGGATGAATGAACCCGGAGAAGAAGTTGACCATCACCACGCCGTCGTTTCTTGCCACGGCGCGGAGCACGTCGTCCGGGACGTTGCGCGCGTGGGGTGCGACCGCATAGGCCGACGAGTGTGAGAAGATGATCGGCGCCTTGCTCACCCGCAGGACGTCCCGCATGGTGTCGGGCGAAACGTGGGCCAGGTCCACCAGCATGCCCAGGCGGTTCATCTCCAGAATGACCTTCTCGCCGAAGGCGGACAGCCCGCCGTGACGCGGCTCGTCCGTGGCGGAATCGGCCCAGTCGATCGTCTCCGAATGCGTCAGGCCCAGGTAGCGGGCCCCGCGCTTGTAGAACGTGGCCAGCGTGTCCAGCGAGCCCTCGATGGCATGCCCGCCTTCGACGCCGATCAGCGACGCGATCCGGCCCTCGCCATGAATGCGGACGATGTCGTCGGCCGTGAAGGCCAACTCGAACGTCTCCGGATAGCGCCGGACCATCCGACAGATGAGGTCGAGCTGTGTCAAAGCCGTCTCGGTGGCCGTCCCATCACGAGCCGTCGCCGGCGGAGCGAAAGCCACCCAGAACACCGCGCCCACACCGCCCGCTCGAAGCCGCGGGATGTCGGTCTGGAGCCGCGGCTGCGGCTGGCCCAGGTCCAACTCCTCCGAGGGCGAGTCCGCGTCGGGCCGCAGCCGCCACGGCAGGTCGTTGTGACCATCGATCACGATGGCCGACCGATGAATGCGCAATGCCTCTTCGCTCAGATGCACCAAGGCGCCCTCCTCCCGTTCGCTGCGGGCACGTTGCGACCCGGCATCGCCCTGAACCGGCTGGGACGTCGCGCGGTACTTCGTGCAGATCTCGATAACGCGATCCACCGGAATCGCCTCGCTGGTGTGACCGCCAAACCCGGTGACGGTGGTGGCCCGCAGCAGGCTGTTGACGATCGCCTCCTCGGTGACCTCGCGGGTGGCCTGGAACATCGGCGAGAGGTCCTCGTCTCTCAGGAGCGTGCGTGGTTCGGTGCCGCCCGAGGGCCGATGAGCAACCCGGACCGCCTCGGCCGTCGAGAACGCGATGACGTAGTCCCCGCTTCCGTGGGTCATGGGTGATCCGACGGCCGCCAGCCCGAGCAAGGCCCGTCTGGCCAGCCGTTCGAGTTGGCGGGCATCCAGCGGCGCGTCCGTGGCCACCACGAGCATGCACGAGCCTCTCTCGTCGGCCCGGTTGTCGGCAAGGTCCTGGAGATAGTACCGCCCGAGTTCCCGCCCCACCGGCGCGCCGTTGATTTTCAGGATGCCGCCGAAGTTGGTCTGAGCCAGAACGCCGACCGTGTAACCGCCGATGGACTCGGGCAACCGTCGAGAGGCCGTTCCGATACCCCCCTTCCAGCCCAGGCATCGCGTGCCCGTGCCGGCTCCGACCGATCCCTCCTCAACCGGTCCGCTTCGGGCCGCGGCGATGGCGGCGAAGACGTCCTCGCCGCGCACGCGACGGGCCCGGATATCGTTCAGCCAGCCGTCGTTGGTCTCCCCCACCACCGGGTTCACCGACCCGACGTCTTCGTTGCCCTCCAGATTCAGCGTGTACGTCACCAGCGCATCGGCGCACGTGAAGACCGAAAGCGTGTTGGTCAGCACCACCGGCGTCTCCAGCGTGCCGAGTTCCGCGACCTGGGTCGAGCCGACGAGCTTCCCGAACCCGTTGCCGACGACAATCGCGCCCGGGACCTTCTGCTGGAAGACGTTTCCCCCGTGAGGAAGGATGGCGGTCACGCCGGTGCGCGCCGTTTCGCCTTCGACGATGGTGCGGTGGCCCACGCGCACGCCGGGGACGTCGGTGATGGCGTTCAGCGGGCCGGGCGGGAGCACGCCGATCACGATGCCGATCTCGCGGGCCCGAGGTCGGTCCGAACGCGCCTGCCCGTCCGCCGCCCGACCTTCGCCCGCTGTGCCGACGACCACCGCCCATGCGGTGAGCAGCCACGCCGCAGAACAGCCGGTTGCTGCGAAAGTCATGGTAACGGCTCCTCTACGGCGATCTGGCGGCGTCCCTGTGTCGGCCTCAGCGGCACACAGTATAATCCGCATCGCAGCCCGGCGAGCAACGCTATCGGAGATTCGCCATGACTACGCCGCCCAGGGTCGATTCCTACGAGTTCGGCCGCATCGAGATCGACGGCCACACGTACACCTCGGACGTCATCATCCTGCGGTCCGGCGTCCGGGGCAACTGGCACCGCGACAAGAACGTAGGCCCGGCGCTGCACTTGACCTGCTGACCGGTCGCACCATCCAGGGGAAGACAGCCTATGCTCTTCGATCATCAACTCGCCCGCGACCGGATCGTGTGGTTCATCAAGACCTGCATCGAGCCCGCACGATTCAACCCGCTGTGCGAGTTGGACGTCGAGGTCTTTCAGTGCCCCGAGCCGTGCTCGTTCGATGAAGCCATGGGCGCGCAATACAAGCCGGTCAGCGTCGGTTTCCAGTGGGGACCGGCCTGGTCCACCGCCTGGTTCCGCATGACGGGCGCGGTGCCGCCCGACGTGGCCGTCGATCGACTCTACGCCTTCATCGACACCGGCAGCGAGGCCTGCATCTGGAAGGACGGCACCCCCTACCACGGCCTGAGCGAGTACCACAAGTGCGCTCCGCTGGACGCGTCGTTCATCGAGAACGGTCGGCTGACGCTGATGGTCGAGGCGGCGGCCAACCGGCTGTGGGGTCTGGACGGATGGGAGCAACTGCGCTCGGACGAGCCGATCGGCCGATTGACCCAGGCTCGGGCCGCGTTGATCGTGCCGGAGGTGAATCGGCTCTACCACGACGTGACGTTCGCCCTGCAACTCGCCGACGCGCTCGACAAGGACAGCCCGCGACGCCGCAAGCTGATCTTCGCTCTGAACGAGGCGGTCAACGCCGTCGATCCCGCCCGAGTGCCCGACACCGCGCCGCCGGCGCTCGAGCGATTAAAACCGGCGCTTGCCGCCCGGGCGAACGCGTCGGCCGCGGCGTGTCATGCGGTAGGCCACGCTCACATCGACATGGCCTGGCTCTGGCCGATCCGCGAGACGCGCCGCAAGTGCTACCGCACCTTCTCCACGGTCCTGCGCAACATGGAGCGCTTCGGGGAGTACCGCTTCCAGCAGGGCCAGGCCCAGCTCTACGCGTTCATTAAGGAAGATCACCCCGAGCTGTTCGAAGCGATCCGCCGGCGCGTGGCCGACGGCCGATGGGACGCCGGCGGCGGGCTGTGGGTCGAGCCGGACTGCAACCTGATCGGCGGCGAATCGCTCGTGCGGCAGATTCTGCACGCGGCCAGCTATTGGCGGACGGAATTCGGCGTCGAGCAGACCTACCTCTGGCTGCCCGATACCTTCGGCTACTGCGCGGCCCTGCCGCAAATCCTGGCCCAGGCGGGCATGCCCACCTTCTTCACCCAGAAGCTCTCCTGGAATCAGTTCAACCGCTTCCCGCATCACACCTTCTGGTGGGTCGGCCTGGACGGCACCCGCGTGCTGGCCCACTTCCTGACTTCGGACACGTACAGCTCAGACTGCTCGCCCGCCCAGCTTCGCACCAGCGAACGGGCCTTCCGCCAGAGCGACCGGTGCAACCACTGGCTGTACGCCTTCGGCTGGGGCGACGGCGGCGGCGGGCCGACGGCCGACATGCTCGAACTGCTGCAGCGCTCCAAAGACTGTGAGGAGCTGCCCCGGGTCCGAATGTCGACCGTTGCAGAGTTCGCCGACGCCCTTCACCGGGACGCCCGCAATCTGCCGAGCTGGGACGGCGAGCTGTACCTCGAAACCCACCGCGGCACGTTGACCACGCACGCCGCCAACAAGCGCCACAACCGCCGCGCGGAACTGCGCCTGCGCGATGCCGAGATGCTGCACGCCCTGTCGCCTCACGGCCTGGGTGACTACCCCGCCGACGCGCTCGACGAGTGCTGGAAGATCCTGCTACTGAATCAGTTCCACGACATCCTGCCCGGCTCGTCGATTCGCTGGGTCTATGAGGACAGCGAGCGCGACTACGCCCGCCTGGCGGCGAAACTGGACGAGATCGTCAGCACGGGCCTGCGGCACTGGGCGGAAGCGGCCGACACCTCGGCGACCGCCAACCCGATTGTGGCCGTCAACACGCTGAGCTGGCCGCGGACGGAAGTCGTGGAATTGCCGGCCGACGTCGCCTCAGACCACGCCTGCGTGACGGCGCCCGACGAGGACGACGCAACGCCGATCCAGCAAGGCGTCGCCCTCGACGGCGGCGCCACACGACTGGCGCTTCTGGCCGACGTCAACCCGATCGGCCATCGCGTTTTCGACGTGGTGAAGGCAGCAGCGCCCGCCGATTCCGTCACGCCGGCAAGCGCCTCGTCGCGCAGTCTGGAGAACGAGTGGCTCCGCGTCGAGCTGGACGACGCCGGCCGTCTCGTGTCGCTGCTGGACAAGCACGCGGGAAGAGACGTGCTGCGCGATAGTCGCCCGGCGAACCAGTTCGTCCTGTACGAAGACCGCCCCCACCGCGAGGACGCCTGGAACGTCGAGATTCACTACCTGGAGAAGCGGCACCCCGTTGACGCCCCGGCCGACATCACGGTGGCCGAGAATGGCCCACTCCGAGCCAGCCTCCGCATCGAGCGCCAGATCGGCTCGCACTCCCGCCTGGTGCAGCACGTGCGCTTGACCTGTGCGTCGCCCCGGATCGACTTCGAGACCCACGTGGACTGGCACGCGGACCACGAGCTGCTGCGCGTCCTGTTTCCGGTAGAGCTGCGCGCCGAGTTCGCCTCCTACCACACCCAGTTCGGATGCGTCCGCCGCCCGACCCACTTCAACACCAGTTGGGACTGGGCCAGGTTCGAGAGCTGCGCCCACCACTGGTGCGATCTGAGCGAACCCGACTACGGCCTGGCCCTGCTGAGCGACTGCAAGTACGGCTACAGTTGTCACGGCGACGTGCTGGGCCTGAGCCTGCTGCGATCGCCCACCTATCCGGACCCGGACGCCGACCGCGGCCGGCACCGGTTCACCTACAGCCTGCTGCCCCATGCAGGTGACTGGCGAGCCGGCGGCGTCGTGCAGGCCGGATACCAACTCAACGTGCCTCTTCTGGTCGTCCCAACAACACCGCACGGCGGCCCACGGGACCGGCGCTATTCCTGCCTGCAATCCGAACCGCCCAACGTGCTCATCGACACGGTCAAGAAGTCCGAGGAACGAGATCGCGTCGTCGTCCGGCTTTACGAAGCCTACGGCCAGCGGGGCCCGACGGCCTTGCGATGGGACCCGACCCTGGGCACGGCCGCAGCCACCGACCTGCTGGAGCGCCCCCTTGAACCCGATGCCATCACCGTGACACGGTCCGAGCCCGGCCGACTTGACTGGCCACACCGGCCGTTCGGCATCTTTACCTTTGCCATAGGCTGACCCGGACCCGCGCGGCGAGAGCGAAACCTCCATGGACCTCCCTTTGGCGACTATCGGCGGCGGCTTCGGCTGGATCGACTGGAGCGTGGTGGCCATCTACTTCGCAGCCACCACGATCATCGGCGGCGCCCTGGCCGGCCGCCAGGCCACCATGCGCGACTTCTTCCTCGGCGGTCGCAAGCTGCCCTGGTACGCGGTCAGCGGCTCGATCATCGCCACCGAAATCAGCGCCCTGACCTTCATCAGCGTGCCGTTCGTGGTCTTCAAACCGGGCGGCAACTTCACCTACCTCCAGCTCGGCGTCTTCGGTTCCCTCTTCGCCCGCATCATCGTGGGCTACGTCCTGGTGCCCGCGTACTACCGGCGCGAGGTCTACAGCCCCTACGACTACATGGGCCACCGTCTCGGATCGGGCGTACGGTCCGCCGCAACCGCCCTGTTCATGGTCGGCGGCATGCTGGCCCAATCGGCCCGGGTCTACCTGACGGCCGTCGTCCTGCGCGTCGTGCTGCACGACCAGTTCGGCGCCCTGGCCGGCGCCACCGGCATTCCCGAACTAGTCTGGGCCGTGATCGCCATCGGTGTGGTCGCGATCGCCTGGACGCTGATGGGCGGCATCACCACGGTCATCTGGACGGACGTGGTCCTCTTCCTGGTCTTCCTCATCGGTGCGGGCACAGCCCTGGCGGTCGTCGCGTCGAACCTGGGCGGCGGTCTTACGGAGATGCTGCGAGTCGGCGCGGCGGACGGCAAGTTCCGCTTCTTCGACTTCTCGATGCAGCCGTGGGAGCAGTACACCATCTGGACGGCCGCCATCGCCGCCACCTGGGGCGGACTGGGCGCATACGGGACCGATCAACTCCTCGCTCAGCGCATGTTCTGCTGCAAGGACGCCCGCCAGGCTCGCTGGGCCATCATCTCGAGTGCGGCCGGGCAGATCGTGACCGTCACCGTAATGCTCGTCGGCGTGGGGCTGTACGCCTACTACCAACAGAACCCGCTCACCGGCGACGCCGCGGCCCTCTATCAGGAGAAAGGCGACAGCATCTTCCCCATCTTCATC
>DATKXO010000148.1:0-22315 GCA_035528995.1 Phycisphaerae bacterium
GGAGACGCGTTGTTGTTGCGCATCCCGCCGCCATCGCAGCAACACCCAAACGGCCACTCACCTTCACCCTCGCCTTCACCTTCGCCCTCTCCCTCGCCTTCACCTTCTCCTTCGCCTTCTCCTTCGCCCTCGCCTTCACCTTCGCCTCCGGCGGTCTGGCTGGAGAACTCCAGGCTGAACTGGTGCATGATCAGCAATCCGTCGAAGTCGGCCGTGACCTGGACGCACATGGCGATGTTGTTGCTCAGGACGAGGGCCAGGGCCGCTGAGCTCATGGTCTGCAGCTCGGTCTGAACGGTGACGACGTTGTCCGTGACGGTCAGGCGGTATTCGGCCATGAGGGCGCCGGTGCTGCACGGGTCGGCGGCCGACATCGGCCCGATCGAGAAGCGCACGGTGGCGGACCCGTCGATCGACGCTTGCTGGGCCCGCCGCCCGGTCGAAAGGTCGAGCGGTGTCACGGTGACGTCGCTGCTGCGCAGGCGCATCTGTCCGGCAACGGGCGTGTCGGCGGGCGGCTGCTGGAACAAGGTCATCTCGCCGACCTGCTGGACCGGATCGTTGGCCCGCGTCTGGATCTGGCCGACCTGGCCGAGCGTGAACGTAAACGTCTTGCCGGCGATGATGACTTCCGCCACGATCCCGTTCCCGCCGCCGACCCTGACCGAACAAGCGACGATCCCACAAAGAGCGACCAGGACTGCGGCGCTCAGCAGCACAAAGGTGTTCCTGCGCATGATCAGACCTCCCTATTGCAGTCGGTGGTATCCAGCATGCCGGTCCGTCCGGCGGACCCTGCAAATGACTTCATCCGTTTGTCCTCTTTAGCACGCCGGGCATTCCAACCGGTAGACCCGGCGGCGTTCCGCTACGCCCGGTTATTTGCGCAGCTTCATCCAACCCAGGGCAAGGAAGATCATGGGCATGATCGTGCCCGTCCCCGAACCGCAGAGGTCATCGAACTCGAAGTCCACCTCGAACTCCTCCTGGGAAATAACCGTCTCCTGGGAGACGTCGGGGCAATTCGTGCGCCGGCCCTCGGCCGGCGGGACCAACTCCGTGTCGTCGGTGCTGGTGGCCGTGTTGGAGACGAAACTGGCGGGCGGATTGCCGGAAAGCGCCGCGTCGGTGATGTTCAGGGCCAGCGAGTTGCTCTGCTCGTCGGCCTGTATGTTGAAGCTGAAGGAGATGTCGGCCTCCGTGCCGGCCGCGTTGACGGAAACGGACTGCTGAGCGTCGGTGATGAGCGCTGCAAAGAGCCCGGCATTGGCCTCGGTAAAGCGGGCGAACTCGATGAGCTGGGTCTGCGGCGGATCGCCGGACTCGGTCTCGAACCACAGGGTGGCCAGGTCGCCAGCGGCGTCGATGTCGAGGACCAGCACCAGCTCCTTCAGCTCACCGTCCTTGTCCACGTGGACGGTGACCTGCCAGCAGCCGGCCAACGCCTCGCCGCCGGAGGTACCCCCGGTGGCGCCGGTGTCCACGTCGGGCGTGCCGGCCGGGCCTTCCAGGGTGATGCCCATGTGGGCCTGACCGAGCAGGAAGAAGGCGGCGTTGGGCGGCGTTCGGGTGGCGGCCACCGCGACCGGGTCTTCCAACTCCAGGGTAAGGCTGGCCAGGGTGCGCGAGGTGTCCAGGCTCAGGGAGGCGGCGAAATCGTGCCCGTCGTACTCCTCGGTGGAGTCGACGGTCGTCGGGGCGCTGGTCAGGATGGTCGGCTGATTGTGCGACACCGGCCCGCCCATGAACTCGAACTGCTGGGGGTTCTCAAAAGCCCACTCCGCGGTGTTGGACCCCATGACCATGTCGAGCGTCGTCGGGCTGCCGCCCTCGACGTAGTTGCAGGTGAACGTGGCCACCTTCACGCCGTTGGGAATGTCCCAGGAGTGGGAGGAATGGGTGGCCAGATAGATGGTCTCGACGTACTCCAGGCCCAGCTCGGCCAGGTCGACGGTGACGACGTCGGGCGCCGGGATCGTGCCGTCCGTGGACAGCACTTCCATCACGCCGACGATGCCGTAGTCCACTCCACCGATGGTGTCGGTCACGGCGGTGGCGTTGCCCGCGCTGTTGATGGGGACCTGGATGATGCCGCCCGCGGCAGTGCCTTGATCGGCCTCACAGGACACCGTGAAGCCGTTCCAGACGACGGTGGCGGTGTAGCCGGGGCCGTTCACGACCGGGCAATCGGTCTCGGCCAGCACGGTCCCGTTGCGTCCGGCTCGGATGTTGACGGGGAGGCCGATGATGGCGTTTTCGATCACGTCGGTGCTGGTCTGGCCGGCTTCCACGCGATTCTGCGGGCCGAAGTCGTCACCGGCACCGAGGAAGTGGATGGGCTGCACGTCCTGGTTGTGAAACGTCAGAGAGGCCGAGGTGGTGTCGATCCCGCCGCCGTTTTCGTTGGCCTCACCGCCGTCGGTCTCGGCCGGGCCGAAGGTGATGCCCAGCTCGGTGATGGTGATGGTGGCGTCGATGTCGCCGCTGACCTCGAGGCAGACGGAGAAGTCGCCGGTGATCGCTTCGACCAGCGCCGCGGCCGGTAGAGCCAGGGCGGTGGTGTCGAGCGAGACGGCGTCGTTGGTGACCGTGGCGTGGATCGTGCCCACGTTCGTGCCCGTCTCGCAGGGGTTGTCGTCACCGACGTTGCCCAGCAGGACGACGACGACGAAGGAGCCGCTGATGCCCTGCATGGGGGCGACGGGCTTGCCCACGCTCAACGGGGTCACGCGCACGTTCATCGGGTTGACCGTGAGGTCACCCGAAACCGGGCGGTCGGCGGGCGGCTCAAACAGGTTCTCGACGCGCAGGCCGCCTTTCACCGGTGGCGCTCCCCGGCGGACGGCAAAGACCCCCGCGTTGCCCAACGAGAAAACGAACGATTTGTTCCCGATGGTGAAGGCGATAAACGGGGCCACCCCTCCCCCGCCGCCGACGCTGACGGCACAGGCCGCAACGTAGCAAAGGGCCAAGACCATCCCTAAAGGAAGCAAACGGCGAAACCGAGTCAACATGGCCGGACTCTCTTCATTGGCAGGATCAAGAATGGAAACACTGGAGGCTCACCCCTGGCACCCCCCTGTCTGAATCGCGATGAAGGAGCTTAACACGAACGTCGGCGGGCGGCAACACGAATCGCGGCATAACGGGTCGGCGGGCGGAGGCGTCGTTGCCGCCACGGGCCGGTCAAGTCTGACGGTAACGAGGGTCGGGAGGAACGCCCGGGCGCGGCAGCCGTCGGCGCACCGAAACCCGTCAACGGTCGGTTCTGGGAACCGAACGAGCG
The DNA here is from genome assembly GCA_035528995.1 of Phycisphaerae bacterium. GTDB lineage: Bacteria > Planctomycetota > Phycisphaerae > UBA1845 > UBA1845 > DATKXO01. The sequence continues at coordinate 3,287 of DATKXO010000148.1, forward strand.
TCGCTCCACGCGATTCGTGAAGCACGACGAAACGCGCCCCGTGCTCAATCCTGCGTAAAGACCGCCAGATACGACAGGATCGGCGACAGGTCTCCGGACAGAATCTGCAAGGTCGCTTCGATCTGCAGGTATCGGCCGGGCGGAACCTGAGCCAGGTCGGTCCCGCTGGTCACCTCGAACCAATCCGACCAGGTGATCTGGTCGTCCGAGCTTCGCACGCGAACCGAGATGCTGGTGCCCTGGGGCTCGAGACTGCCCCAGGCGACCGTGTCCCAGACCTGTTGGGCCTCGGCCGATCCGTAGTCCACCGTCCAGTTGCCGATCTGCGTGGAGACCGACCGAGCCACGATGCCGGTCATGTCGCTGTAGCCATAGTGCACCGTGCCGAGGATCGCCTTCTCGAGATCCACGGCGTCGGTGGCCGGGTCGATGCGCTTGATGTACGCGTCGCCGAAATTGACAGCCCAGACCTTGCCGTTTGCATCGACGGCCACCCCGGTGGGCGTATTGCCGACGCTGATGGTGGCCTTAATCACGCCGTCATTCGACCAGCGCGTCACGGTGCCCGGGCTGGAATTGGCCACCCAGACGTCGCCGTCGTCGGTGACGGCCACGCCTCGGGACTCGTAGACGCCGGGGACGCTCCAGTCCACCTCGCCGGTCACGACGTTGAGCCGAGTGAGCCTGGTGTCGGACCAGCCGGAGATGAAGAGGTGGTTTTCGCGATCGGCCCCCAGCCCGTACACGAAATGCCCCGGTGCGATGGTGGTGAAGGAGTCATCACTGGGATCCAGCCGCAGGACGTGGTAACCCGACTGGCCGGACGACCAGAGGATGCCGTTTCGGTCCAAGACCGCTCCGTAGGGGGTGTGGCTGACCGAAGAGACGTCCACGGTTCTCAGGATGTCGCCGGTCGTGCCGTTCAGGTACCAGAACTTCCGCGTGCCATAGGCGCCAACCCAGACGTTGTTGCTCGCATCCACGGCGATGCTGCGTGTGCCCGGGTTCCAGTCGTCGTTGGGGTAGGTGCCGGTGAAGGTCCCGGGGACGTAGGTGCCCTCGCCCTCGATGGCCAGGACCGCCTCCCACAGGACGCACTCGTCCTGGCCCCAGGTCAGCAGTTCCTCACCGGTGATGTCGCCGTCACCGTTCAAGTCGCTGGAGGTCTCGATGGTCCCGTTTCCGTTCCGGTCGACGTAGCCGCCGTTCTCGAACAGACCGACCTTGACGACCGTGCCGGTGGCCCGGTTGCCGACGTAGCAACTGCCCGCCAGATCCACGGTGGTTCGCGACGGATTGCCGTAGACCTCGGCCGGACACACGCGGTACCGGCCGAGTTCGTTGCCCGTGTCGGTATCGACCTTGGAGATGGTGCCCTCGTTGGAGTTGGGCACCCAGATGAAGGGCAGGGTGTCGGACTCTCCGGAGAGGGTCAGTCCGCCGGCCTGCTCGTCGAAGCCCAGGCCGATCAGTGTGCCCTGCTCGAAGTCGGTGGCGTCCTCGAAGATCTGCTCGGGCTGAAGGAGGACGGCCGTGATTGTCGTGTCGCCGGTTATGGTGATGGTGTCGGGGTTGTGGGTCCCGGCCAGATCGCCTGCCCAGTTGACGAAAACCCAGCCGGCGTCGGGCGTCACGGTCACGGTCACTTCGGTGCCCTGTTCGTAGGTGCCACCGGGCGGCGCAAGCTCGACGGTGCCCTGCCCCTGCAGGTCCACAGTGAGCGTGAAGCCGGGAGCGCCGGTGGTGCCGACGTCGGAAATGTTCTCGTTGACGTTGTCGCTCGGCGGCGCCCCGCTGGGGCCGTATTCGACGCCCATGTCGGGGACGGTGAGTTCGACATCCACGGTCGTGGTCAACTCCAGACAGATGGTGAACGTGCCGCTGAGCACGAAGTCCATCGCGGCCGGCGGTACGTCCAGGCTGGCCCGATCGATGGTCACAACGCCGCCGGTAAAGGTCAGGCCGAACGTGCCGATCAGGACGCCTTGGTTGCACGGATCGGTCGATGACGCGCTGTCGATGTAGATGGACAGCTCGCCCGATCCGGTGACCGGCTGTGCGGCCGACTGGAACTTCGCCGGGGCCAATGGGATGACCGTGACATTGGAGGTCGGAAGCGTGATGGCCGCGGTTTGCGGCGTGTCGGTCGGCGTCTGATCGAACAGGGGCGAGACGATGCCGGCCTTCTGTTGAGGCGGGTCACCGGCTCGGGCGGCAATCACACCGGTCACGCCGAGCTTGAAGGTGAACGTCTTACCGCCGATGGTGAACTGGGATTCGACGATCGTCCCACCACCACCACCGGCACAAGAGAAGTGCAGCGCCACACCGAACGCCAGAGCCAGCCCGACGGCCAGGAATCGCTTCACGTTCGTCGACATGCTCAAGGCCTCCTTCGCCTGTTGAGTTGACAGGACCCCACCTGGATACCCGGCGCGAACGCGCAGGATGAACGCCGCGCAGTGTACAGGCCCCTACCTGCACGGCAAGGGAAAAACGTTGGGGTGGTACGGGCGACTTGGCGGCTCGGGCAACGGCAGACACACACTGGCAGGCGAGCTGGCAGTGGCACCGGTCGCGCGGCAGAGGCCGCGCGAGCTGAAGCTCGCGGCTCGGGCAACGGCAGACAGACACTGGCAGGCAAGCTGCCAGTGGCACCCGTGGCGGGCTTCTACATTTGTTCGACGGTGCCGACACCCAGCAGGCCCAGGCCGAGCTTGAGTGTGCGGGCCGTCAGGTCGCAGAGGCGCAGGCGGGAGATGCGGACCGGCTCCGGCGAGGCGTCCTTGACGCGCACGCCGCGCTTGCGGTCGTAGAAAAGGTTGTAGGCCTTGCTCAGCTCGAAGAGGTACTCGGTCAGCACGTTGGGGCGCAGCTCGCCGGAGACGATCTCGATCCGCTCGGGAAAGCGCAGCAGGGCCTTGGCCAGGCCGATCTCGGCCGGATGTTCGAGCAGGATCGGGGCGTCGGGGGGGAGGTCGGCGTAGTCGATGCCGGCCTCGCGCCCGATGGAGCGGATGCGGGCGTAGGCGTACTGCATGTAGGGGGCGGTGTTGCCGTCCATGGCCAGCATGCTGTCCCAGTCGAAGGTGTAGTCGCTGGCGAGGTTGTGGCAGAGGTCGTAGTAGCGGACGGCGGCGATGCCCACCGTCTCGGCGATGCGGTCGATCTGATCGGAGGCGAGGCCGCGGCGCTTGGCCTGGTCGGCCTCGTTCTGCTCGATCACTTTTCGAGCCCGGGCGACGGCCTCGTCGAGGAGGTCCTTGAGCTTGATGGTGCCGCCGGTGCGGGTGCGGAAGGGTCGGCCGTCCTTGGCCAGCATCATGCCGAAGGGCAGGTGGACCAGCTCGACGTCGTCGTCGGCCCAGCCGGCCCGGCGGGCGGCGGCGAAGAGCATCTCGAAGTGCTGCTTCTGCTCGGCGCCGACGACGTAGATCAGGCGCGAGGCGCCGAGCACGAACCGCCGGTGATAGATGGCGGCCAGATCGGTGGTGTCGTAGTTGTAAGCGCCGTCGGACTTGCGCACGATCATGGGCAGCGGATCGCCGTCGCGGGTGGTGAAGCCGTCGAGGAAGACGCAGGCGGCCCCTTCGCTGATGGTGATGAGGTTCTGCTTTTCAAGCGTTTCGATGATGCCGGCGAGCTTGTCGTTATAAAAACTCTCGCCGCAGTGGTCGAGGCGCACGCCCATGCGATCGTAGACCTGTTGGCAGTGGCGTAGCGACTCCTCGCAGAAGGCCTTCCAGATGGCGCGCGTCGGCGGGTGGCCGCCCTGCAGGTCGACGACGGCGCGGCGGGCGGCGTCGGCGAAGGTTGGGTCGGCGTCGAAGTGGCGCTTGGCCTCGACGTAGAAGGTCTCGAGGTCGCCGAGGCGGAGGTGCTGGGGGTCGTCCAGGACGTGGGGCTGCGTCTCGCGGAGGTGGGCGACGAGCATGCCGAACTGGGTGCCCCAGTCGCCGACGTGGTTGATGCGGTGGACCGTGTGGCCCTCGAACTCGAGGATGCGGCAGAGGCACTCGCCGATTACCGTGCTGCGAAGGTGGCCGACGTGCATCTCCTTGGCCAGGTTGGGACTGGAGAAATCGACGGCGACGACGCGCGGGTCGGTGGCGGGCTCGAGACCCATGCGGTCGGGCTCGGCGGCCGGTGGGACGGCCTGTAGCTGGGCGGCGACGTAGGCGGGCTTGAGGCGCAGGTTGATGAAGCCCGGGCCGGCGACCTCGGGCGGGTCGCACATGTCGTCGATGTCGAGGTGCCGAACGATGGTGTCGGCCACGTCGCGCGGTTTGGCCTTGACCCGCTTGGCCAGGGACATGGCGCAGTTGGACTGGTAGTCGCCGAAGTCGGGGTTCTGGGCGGGTCGGACGAGCGGATCGGCGGCCGCGCCCTGCTGGCCGAAGGCGGCGGTCAGGGCGGCGGATACGCGCTGGGCGACCTGGCGGATGGTCGATTTCATGGATTGGAATGTACGCCCGCCCCGGACGGTTGACAACCGGCGCCGCCCGTGCGCTTGGGTGCCGCGTGCCAGGGGGGCGGATCAAGTCGAGCCGGCGAGACCATCAGGATCAAGCCAGCCTGGCCCACCCGCCCGACGCAAGGAAAAGCAAGGTTGCCTCGGAGGGCTCACGAGACGAAAATGTATACGGAATCGAGCAAGGCGACACCGTCCGTCTGACGGTGGAATGTGCGTACTGGGAGTGGCGGGCATGACTGAGATCGTGTTTCTGATCCAGGACGACCCTGACGGCGGGTACACCGCCCGCGCCCTGGGCGAGTCGATCATCACGGAAGCCGACGACATGGACAAGCTACGGGAGATGATACGCGACGCGGTTCGCTGCCATTTCCCTGACAAGCAGGCCCGGCCCAAGGTGATCCGCCTGCATACGGTCCGTGACGAGGTGATAGCTTCGTGAAGCTGCCGCGAGACCTGTCGGGTCCCGATCTGGTCAAGGCCCTCGCCCGGCTGGGCTACGAGGTGGATCACCAGACCGGCGGCCATGTCCGCCTGACCACGCAGCGCGGCGGCGAGCATCACCTGACCATCCCGGCCCATGAGGCCATCAAGATCGGCACGCTCAGTGCGATCTTGAGGAGCGTCGCCGACCACCTCGCCCTCAGCCGGGACGAATTGCTCAGGGAGTTGTTCGGGCAAGCATCGAAGTAAGCAGCACGGTTGATGCAGCTTTCTTCATCTTCGCAGGACGACGGCGTCCGCCTCAACCGAGACCGCAGAGGCAGGTCAGCGACCTTCCTACCTTAGGCTTACCAGAGCGGCTTATTGTATCACGAAGCTCTTACGGGTGCGGTTGTCTGACAACCGGCGGGCTCGCTGAGAGTGTAGTCGGACATCGGATGGTGCCGGGGATCAGTACCGTCCCGATTCTCGGGATCAGGGAACGGCCCATTGCAGGCTACCGTACGGGCATGTCCGAGCCAATCGCAGAGCGGCTCTTCGAGTGCAGGGGCGACTCGACTGCCCCGTGCCACCCGTGGCGCCGACCGAGGCCTACTGCTCGGGCATCGGGCTTTGTCAGGGCCGTGCGCCACCGCTCCAAGTCGCCTCGGCGGAAGGTCGCGAGAATCCACACGAGGATCGGCGTCGCGAACGCGAAGCCCAAAGAGGCTGCGATAACCGTGTATGCGGCGGACAGGATCGTGCTCCAGAACGGCCCGGGGGCGTACAACGCGGCCTCATGCGTACCGCTGAACCCATGAAGGACCAGCATGGTCACTCTGAACAACGCCAGGGCGTGCGCGAGAATCAAGCCGTACAGCAACGCATTCCATCTCCGCGACCATGGCAACGGTGTAGCCAGGATCAGGGCGATAACCTCCGCCGTCGGTACGTAGCCCATCAGCCGGCTGCTCAGGCCCATCGGAATGCTGAAACCAGTGCGCCGGTTGAGGAGATGAGCCACCGTGTCCATCTTCCTGCCGGCATCGGAGAACGGCAGGAAACGGACCTCTCCGTGCGGGTCGAACCATTGAAATACGACGTTCCCCACCGCCCGGTAGCCGGCCGAATAAGCTCCCCGCAGGACCGGCCAGGCGGCGATCAGCAGGGCGTACGCCAGCAGCAGCCGCAAGAAGAATCCGCCGGTTCGCCTATACGGAAGCATGAGGTGGCCTATCCACTGTCCGCATCACCCGGGCCACCCAGACGATCCAGCAGAGCAGGGCCAGGAAGATGAACAGTGCCTGCCACACCTCCACGTGCATGATCTCGAAAGCGGCGGGGAAATGGACCCGAATGTAGAACAGACTGATGATCCGTAGGAGGTTGATCGCCAACAACAGCGCGACTCCCGCCACTGCGCCGACCACCTTTTTCCGGAGCGAGGCGGGAAACGCCAGGATGGCCGCAAGAAACAGGGCGGAGGGGTGAATTGCGTCGCACCCCCTCTCGATGGACATCGAGGCCCGCGGCGAATCGATACTCCGACCGAGGACCGTCGCGTCCTGGCCCAATAGTCGCAGAAGCACCCCCGAGACTTCCGCGTTGAGCTCGAGGTAGGGCGTCAGAACGTCCGCGAAATACAGCGTTGTCGACGCAGCCGCATAGAACACGCCCATGCAGAGGCCGAAGAGCAGCACAAACCGCAGGATGGGGCGTTTGCCTTGAAACCGCGACGGTCTTCCGCGAGCCTCATGTTTGCGGCAGGCAATTCGCTCACGCCGTTCGGCCCGGCGGGCGCGGTCTGCCTGGCGGTTTCGCTTTAACGCCTTCCGGTCGTTTTGGCGTGCTTTGCTCATCGGATGCCCACGTGACACAGTTCGGTTGCGCGGCGGCGGCGGTAGTACTTATCGTTGCGCCATACAGGAGACGAGTAGCCCCCATGCCTTTGGCTGCAGGCACGTGCCACGCCGGGCGTGTGCCCGCCTGCCCGGTGCCTGCCGGCTCACGCGTGCAGGTACCCGAACACCACGGGCAGGCCCACACGACGGCACGATCTACCGCGCTACTCGTCCATCTCGCGGTCTCGCGCGTAGACGATCCACAGATGGACCATGTACGCGAAGATCGGCACGCAAATCAGCGAGCCGATTATGTCAACGTTGCTCAGTTCGCCGAAGAGCCACAGGGCCCCGGCCCACCCCACGAGCACCACCGTGAGCGTGGCGGCCAGGACCTTGAAGAAAACCGACGGCACAAACTCGAGCAGCGGATCGTCCATTACCAGTCCTCTCAACTCACATACCGTCTCGCCAACTGCCTACGCGGCCACCGGCCGCCGACGCCGACGCCGGCCAAGCGCAACTGTTCCCGCCGTCAACAACAGCAGCGTCAGGAGGATCAGGCCCCATTCGGAGACAGTCGGGATGGGCTCCTCGCACGTATCGTCGATCCCGTTGCCATTGTTATCGCCTAGACACATCGTCCCGTCTCCGTTGTACACACCACCCTCCCCAAGACACTCGGCGTCGGTGAGGATTTCCTCGCACACTCCGTCGGGCAGGCAGCAGGCTCCCGTCGGCGTTGGCTGGGGACACTGGGTCCCCCCACAGAGCGTTTCGTCGCCCTCGTACGTGCCGTCGGCCGCGAGACAGTCGTATTCGATGAGCTCCTCGCACACGCCGTCCAACAGGCAGCAGGCCCCCGTCGGGGGGATGTCACAATCAGCGCCGATCGCGCAGGTAACCCCGATCCCCTGGTAGATGCCGTCGGCCGCCGTGCAGGTGCCGTCCACATAGCCGTCGGCGCAGCTCCCGTCAGGAAGGCAGCAGGCCCCCGTGGGCGGCGGCGTTGTCGTATCTGCCGTGATGGTAAGAAACGTTGTATCCCCTGGCCCAAGCTGGTCGAACGTTGCCCCAAATCCGACGATCCCGCCCGGAAGCACCGAGCCAGCCAAGGCAAGACCGCAAGTCGTGGACAGGCCGCAGGAGGCTGTGGCAAGAATCTCATCCGTCTGGGCATCCAACTGCCACACTTCCTCGAGTAGGTAGTCTCCGGCCGTCTCGAAGTCCAACTGCATGATCGTCTGCCCCGTGGCGTTCACCGATACCGAACCCATGCCGGGGAAGGTGGCCGTCTCGTTGTCTACCGCACAGATGTTGGCGCCGTCTTGCATTCCTCCGGTCAATGAACAGAGCTGAAAGTCCCACCAGTCGGTGGGCGTGATCGTGAGTGTGCAGGTACCAGTGGTCTTGGCCGTGAAGCGGATCCTGATGGTGAATTCCTTGCCCTTTCTAATTGGCGTCCCTGGTGGGGTTGCCCCCTTGTCGTCCACCCTAGCCTTCTTCTCCTTAGGGTTACAATAGTTATCCCGCTCACTCTGTTGGGCCTCGTTGGGCCACTCCTGACTCTCTCCGTCCCGGTCGTCGTCGACGTCCCAATCGCCACAGCCGCCCTGTTGCGAAGATCTAACGAGGATGTATTCGATCCTCACTCCACAACTGTCCCCCAGCTTGAAGGTAAAATCATGGATATTGGCGCCTGTCTTGTTCACACCCCGAAACCATATCCCCGGCATGTCGTCTGCTACTTCGACGGTTGTCATGCCCTTGACGTCTGTTGCAGCAGTTGCTTCCGCTCCATATACCAGAAACGAACTCAAAACGAACAGTATTGGCAATCGAGATAGTCTTGCCACGGCTTGTTCTCCCTTGATTGTTGGGCCTTTCGCCCGAAAGCGCACCATCGCCCTTGTTCCGATGGTTCGGCCGGACGTGTATTTGTCAGCGGAAACCCCTGCAGGTCATAATCGCCCCCCACCTCCAGAGGGAATCGGGCACCCGTCCGCGATTCAGTACTCGCAATTCAAACACCAGTGGGCGCTGCCCACCAGATTCCGGCTCGGGACAGCGACCGGCATCGGAGGTGCGCGGGGATACGTCTGACGAAGGGTCCTGGACTGGATTGCCAGGGGTACTTGCGCCGGAAGCCACCCAATGTCGTTGCGCGATCCTGCCAATGACCGGTAGGCCGGGAAGCTCAGGTGGACGCCGCTCAGAATGCGGATCAGCGAGGCGTTGGCGCAGGGCGCCAGGAAGGTCGTGCAGGCGCGGCCGAGCAGGCGGGCGAGCCAGTGGAGGTGCGGGGCTTCACCTTGCGAGGGAGCCAGTGGCCCCGCTTCGATGCTGCGTGGGCGCGCGAGCGCAATACGATGCGTGCCCGTGAACACGAGCTTCGATCCCCTCAGATGGGCTTCGATCCGTCTTCGAACTGACTCGTCTGCCTAGCTCACCGAACTGAGATTCGCACCTCCGTGAGGCACGATGTGTATCCCGGCCGTCACGCCCCGACCGTCGCGCTGGCCGTTCCACTCCGCGGGCCGACCTCGCCGCGGATGCTGAACTACCTTAACGTGTGCTGGGCCGTCTGTCCAGCCTCCCGGGCGGTCAATTCTCCCGCCGTGGGCCCGCAGGTGCTCACGACCTGGAGGGTCGATTCGCGGGGGTCGGGCGGAGACACCGGCGGCGGGTCGCCCGGCGGCGGCGATCCTGAGCCAGGCCTGCGCCCGCACAGCTCCCGGTCGGGGTGGATACTACGCGCTGGCGGATTTGGTCCAGTCGATTCGGGGGGCGTCGCCCCAGAGGAGTTCGAGGTCGTAGTACTGGCGGTGCTCGGGGGTGAAGATGTGGACCATTACGTTGATGAAGTCGACCAGGACCCAGTTGGCCACGTCGTAACCGGCCACGCCGTGGGCCCGCTCGCCGACCTTGCGGGCGCACTCCCTGATCGTGTCGCACAAGGCCTGCAGCTGTCGGCCCGACGTGCCGGAGCAGATGACGAAGAAGTCCGTGACCGGTGACAGACCCCGCAGGTCCATCACGGTGACGTCCTCGGCGTTCTGTTCGTTGGCGACCCGTGCGATCTCGATCGCGAGCTGCTCGGCGCTGTGCCCTCCCATAACGGTTTAGATTACTCCAAAAAGGTGCCCGGGGCCAGCGGGAAGCGAGCCCACCGGTCCCGGGCACGTGGAAGCTGCCGGGACGGTCTAACCGAGGCCCAGCAGGTCGGAAATCGACGGGGCGTACTTCACGATCAGCCCGGCGAACACGACGCTGACCATGCTCATCAGCTTGATGAGGATGTTCAGGCTGGGGCCGGAGGTGTCCTTGAAGGGGTCGCCCACGGTGTCGCCGACGACGCTGGCCTTGTGGGCGTCGCTGCCCTTGCCGCCGTGCTGCCCGGTCTCGATCCACTTCTTGGCGTTGTCCCAGGCCCCGCCGGCGTTGGCCATGAAGATGGCGACGGCGAAGCCGCTGGTCAGCCCGCCGGCCAGCAGGCCCATGACGCCCGGCACGTCGAACAGCAGCCCGACGATCACGGGCATGATGATGGCCAGCAGCGACGGGACGATCATCTCCCTCTGCGCCCCCCTGGTCGAGATGGCCACGCAGTTGGCGTAGTCGGGAATCTTCTGTCCCTCGTACTCGACCTGGGTCCGCGGCCAGTTGTCGGAGTTGTTGGCGTAGGCCTCGTCCTTGCCCTGGGCACGGAGGTAGGCCCGCATCTTGTCGAACTGCCTGCGGCACTCGAACATCATGGCATAGGCCGCCCGCCCGACGGCCTGCATGGTCATCGAGCAGAACACGAAGACCAGCAGCACCCCGCTGAAGATGCCGCACAGCGTCTGGGGGTTCATCAGCGTCACGTTGTAGAAGGTCATGTACTGGGCCATGGACGCCTTTCGGGCCGAGACCAGCTTGATATGGTGCCCGCTGGGGAGTGTGCCTCTCCGGGCGTACGCCTCGTCCGGGTCCGGACTGCCCAGGTCGGTGATCCGATCACCTTTCTTCAGCGATTTCGGCACCTCGCCCAGCGTCATCAGGCAGTCGAAGTCGCGGTCACCGGTGCCCTCGCCGATGCGCATGGCCCATTTGCCGTGGCCGTAGTAGACGGCCAGGTTCTCGTCCGGAGCATCGACCGTCTGGACGATCTCGGCCCCGGCTTCGCGAATCTGGCCGATGCGAACCTCCTCGACGTAGGCGGCCAGCAGGGCCAGGGCGGTCAGGGCGGCCGATCCGATGGCGAAGCCCTTTCCGGCGGCCGCGGTGGTGTTGCCCAGCGAATCCAGGGCGTCGGTGCGGCTGCGAACCTTGGGGTCCTGACCGGTCATCTCGGCGTTTCCGCCGGCGTTGTCGGCGATAGGACCGTAGGCGTCGGTGGCCAGCGTGATGCCCAGCGTGGCCAGCATGCCGACCGCGGCGATGCCGACGCCGTACAGGCCGAGCGTGAACTGGTTGCCCCCACCGGCAGCGACGAAGGCGACGAGAATCGCCACGATGATCGTGGCCAGCGAAGCCCAGGTGCTCTTCATTCCGGTGGCGATGCCGGCGATGATGACGGTGGCCGGTCCGGTGAGGGCCTGCTCGGCGATCTTCTGGGTGGGTTTGAACTCGTAGCTGGTGTAGTACTCGGTTGCGTAGCCGATGATGTTACCGGCGACCAGGCCGGCCAGGATGGCGATCCACACGCCCCACCAGTTCAGCCCGTCGATGTCGCCCAGCAACATCCAACAGACCAGGGCACTGAAGATGGCGATCAGCACGCTGCTGCCGTAGACGCCGACGCGCAGGGCGTGGAGCAACTGGCCCATGGTCGCGTCGTCCTTGGTGCGGACCATGAAGATGCCGATGATCGACAGAATGATGCCCACGCCGGCCAGAACCATGGGAGTCGACAGCATCTTGATGGCGGCCGAAGCCGCACCCTCTTCTCCGCCGGCGAGTGCGGTGGCGGCGGCCACGCCCAACGCGGCCGTGGCCAGGATCGATCCGCAGTAGGACTCGAACAGGTCGGCCCCCATGCCGGCCACATCGCCCACGTTGTCGCCGACGTTGTCGGCGATGGTGGCCGGGTTCCGCGGGTCGTCCTCGGGGATGCCGGCCTCGATCTTGCCCACCAGGTCGGCCCCGACGTCGGCGGCCTTGGTGTAGATCCCTCCGCCGACACGGGCGAAGAGGGCCTGGGAACTGGCGCCCATGCCGAAGGTGAGCATGACCACGGTGATCTCGTTGAGGCTCATGTTCTGGGCGAAGCCGAAGGGAAGGATGTCGGAGTAGAGCAGCAGGAACCAGCCCGCGATGTCGATCAGGCCGAAGCCGACCACGACCAGGCCCATGACCGCCCCGCTGCGGAAGGCGACGACCAGGCCGTCATTGAGCGACCTGCGAGCCCCGGCCGTCGTCCGGTGCGAGGCGCGGGTCGCGGTGTTCATCCCCAGGTATCCGCACAGGCCGCTCCAGAACCCGCCGGTCAGGAAGGCGGCGAACACGATCTGGTGCTGGGCGTGCAGCACCCATCCCATGATGAACAGCAGGAAGGACACGACGAGGAAGAAGATGGCCACCACTTTGTACTGGCGCTTGAGGTAGGCGATGGCCCCGTCGCGGACGTAGCCGGAGATGCGGATCATGTCCGGGTCGCCCTCGTCGGACCTCATCATGGATCGATAGAAGAACCAGGCGAAGATCAGCGCCAGAACGGCCCCGATGGGCGCGATCCACCACACGCCTGGAATGGCGGAGAACTTGCTTGCGGTTTCGGCCGCAGCAGCAGCCGGGGCGTCCTGGCCCAGTGCGGTCGCCGGACCGGCTGCCAGCGCGAACAGTGCCAGTAGCAATGCCCATCCCGTCCGTTTCAAATCCGTCGCAGACAATGGTCGTCTCCTTGCTGGAAGCTCGTCAGGCCCGACGGCGGACCGCCGGCAAGCGGCGGCACCGAGCGAGCATTCGACGTGTAATCCAAGTATTTGCAAGCAATTACGTTACCCACCGGCGAGCTGCGCCCAGCGCCGGTAAGGTGCGGGACTATAGCACAAACCGAACGTAAGTCCAGTGCTTTTCGATGCCTCCATCGTTGCGGGGCGGTGGGGGCAAGGGTACGCTGGCCCGCGTTCGGCCACCGGCGTCCATCGGGCCGTCGGCGTGTGCCCAGGAGACCGGCCCCGGCTGTGCCCGGCGACGGCGTGCCGCTCGCGGACCGGCCGGCCGGTGGATGACTGTGTGGATATCGAGTGCAACCACAGCAACCAGGAGAGCCAGGGATGAGCTTGTCAGATCGTGCGCTGGGTGTGGGGCTGATTGCCCTGCTGGCGGTGGCCGCTCCGTCGTGGGGCCAGATGCCCAAGCGGGTGCAGGTGGTGGGTCGGGCGGCCGGCACGGACGTCCGGGCCGGTGACGAGGCGGTCAAGGCTGCCCAACGGGCCGCCGTCGAGCAGGCCTGCGGGCTGTTCATCAACGCCCAGAGCCAGACCGAGGAGTACGCCCTGGTCAAGGACCGCATCCTCTCCCAGGCTGGCGGCTACGTGACCGAGTACACCGAGCTGCGCCGCTGGACCGAGGGCGAGGTCACGCTGGTTGAGATCGACGCCGTTGTGGCGGTGGCCGACTTCGAGCGCGACTGGGCCGCCTTCACCCACCTCAAGGAGGACGAGGGCAACCCGCGGATGATGGTGGTCATCATCGAGGACAACGACGTGGACGACCTCAAGCCGCCGGTGCTCCACGGCGTCTGCCAGTCGCGCATCGAACACTTCTTCCTGGGCAAGGACGTCCAGTTGATGGACAAGGGCGTGAGCGACGAGGTCCGCGATCGGGACGTCAATCAGGCTGCCCTGGACGACGACCTGACCCGGCTGGCGGCGGTCGCGGCCGAGTTCAAGGCCGAGGTGCTGGTCTACGGGCGGGCGGAGGCCCGTCGCGGCGCGAGCGTCCAGCTCGGCGATCAGTTTCTCTACGGTTGGGACGTGACGCTGAACGTGCGGGCGGTGCAGGCGGACTCGGCCGCCATCCTGATGTCCAACACGTACCGGCCGAGCAAGGCGTATCGCACGACATCCGGCGCGGCGGGCGACGACGCCTTCCGCGTGCTGGCCGACGACGTGGCCGCCCAGGTGCTCAAGGACATTGCCAAGGCGTGGCACAAGCGCGGGGCCGCCCGGCGGATTCTGTCGGTCAAGTTCGCCGACGTGGACCGCCAGCAGGCCAAGGCCATTATGGCGGCCCTGGCGGCTCATCGCGGCACAGTCAACGGGCCGGAGGGCGCCACGCTCCGCAACCTCAACCACGGGGTGGCCGATATCGAGGTGGATTGGAAGTTCGACCTGAACCTTCTGGCGGATACCATCGAGGAGCTGGGCGTCGAGGGCATGGCCTTCGAGGTCATCGAGCAGAGCGGCAACCGGCTGGACGTCAAAGTGATCCACGAGTAACTCCATGAGCACCGCAGACCCACACGACACGGTCGACCAAGGTGACGAGGTCGGGCTGGCCCGGCTCGATCACCTGATCCGCAGCATCCCCGACTGGCCCAAGCCGGGCGTGGTGTTCAAGGACATCACGCCGCTGCTGAACGACCCGGCCGGGCTGGCGCTGGCCGTCGAGTACCTCACGCAACCGTTCCGCGGCAAAGGGATCGAGCTGGTCGCGGGGGCCGAGTCGCGGGGGTTCATCTTCGGCACGGCGGTGGCGACGGCGCTGTCGGCCGGGTTCGTGCCCATCCGCAAGCCCGGCAAGCTGCCGGCCGAGACGCACACCGAGGAGTACGAGCTCGAATACGGCACCGACAGCCTGGAGATTCATACCGACGCCGTCCAGCGCGGGCAGCGCGTCCTGATGGTGGACGACCTTCTGGCCACCGGCGGGACGCTGGCCGCTTCGTGCCGGCTGGTCGAGTCGCTCGGCGGGACGATCGTTGGTGTGGCCGTCCTGATCGAGCTGGAGTTCCTCGGGGGGCGCCGGCAGCTCGCGCAGTATCCGCTGCACTCGATCCTCAAGGTGGCGGGGGAGTGAGAGGCGAGGCAACTAGGCAACGAGGCAACTAGGCAACGAGGCAAACGGCCAGGCAACGAGGCAACCAGGCAGCGGGGGGCAACGTGCTGTTACATTATCGTCGAGTGATTGCGGTTCTGCTTATGCTGTTGGGGCCGATCGTTGGCGCTCTTTTCGGGTGTCAGCCTCGAAGTACCAAGTTCTTCATTGACGATCACCGGGACGGGGCTTCGGCTACACGTTACTTCGAGGCGTTTCCCGAGTGTTATTACTGCATTGACGCTCACAAGCACGTCGACATCGTCGGGCTGCGACGCACCGGCGGCGATACGGACAACCCCGGCACCGAGCCGGCCGTCCAGGTCATTCATATCCGCCAGGTCTGGGAGGCCAACCCGGGCACGACTTTCGCCGAAGAGTCGATGATCAACGCGACGGTGAACTACATGATCGTCGGGCCGGAGGGCGGGATGAGCTTCGAGGGGGGCGGGTTCGTCAGCCACAGAGAGAATCGCCACGAGACCGAGCTTACGGGCAAGCTGGAGTCGTCGGCCCTGACGCCGCTGCGCCAGGCCGGTGCGGGCAGCGACCTGTTCGAGCGGGTGGCCGTCACCGGCACGTTCGTCGCCCAGCGCGACAAGCGCCAGGTGGTGCGGATTCTCAACGAGATGAAGCGGCTGTTCGGGCCTCGGCCGCGGTATTTTCATCCGCCGACGGATCCGGATTTGCGGTGAGAGGGCGAGTAGCTATCAGCTCTCAGCGGTCAGCCTTCAGCCGGAGGCGATGGGCGCGCAGCTATTGGCTCTTAGCCGTCAGCTATTAGCCAATAGCCATCGGTTTTCAGCCGGTGGGCTTCATCCGGCAGGTTCCGCTGTCGGACGGGCGGCTATTCCAACCACTTCCGCGGATTGACCGCCAGTCCATTGTGACCTATCCTGACATTCAAGCGGAACGGGAGGTCGCCCGTGCCCATCGAGTACGCCCTATTCGAGAACAACATCACCGCCGACCCGGACGACTACGCGGCGATCGTCCAGATCAGCGGCAGCGCCGACGGTGACGACCTGGTCCAGGACATGGTCGACCAGGGCTCGACGGTGACGGTCCTCCCGACGTAGGGCCGCCGGAGCAGGAACCCGGTCTTCGGACGTTCGGCTATGACAAACCGGGTAATCTGGATAAGTTGTGCGGCATTATGGCCCTCGGAAAAACCGTTTCCAAGCTGAGATCGACGCCCGCGCCTTGCTTGGCGCAGGCGCCCGCCCTCAAGCAAGGCGGCGGCGCCGCCCCAAGCGGGTATCGGGACCGCGTAGGCTGCCTACTCGGTCCCGATCCCGTGCTTACTCGGTCCCGACCTCACCGAGAGGCGGACGCTATCTCGCTGAGGTACGGCCCGCGTCTCGCCCAGGAAGGCGGTCCACTTTACCGCAAGACGGCCCACTACATGCTCCGCTGGGTCGCCACGACCGGCGAAAAGGGCCCGTGGAGCGAAACGGCCAGCGCGACGATTGGGGCGTAATCGCGCGGTGTAGCCCACCCGCGACGAAGGCGGTGTGCTAATAGCCGCGTTGGAGCAGAATGAGATGCGAGATGTGCCCGTTGGGCCTGAGTGAGATGCGGTCCCCAAGTGGAAAGGGTGAATAATGGCAAAGAAAGTGCAACGGATTCCCGACTGTTGTCCGCACCGAGCGTGGCCAGAGCCGCTCACTTGGAAACAGGCTGAAGCTAAGGGATGGCGCTTCGTGGGCTTCGACAGGAATGGAGCTAAATTCCAGTGCCCCGAGACGACGCGGATGCGGAACGAGCGGAGCGCGGGGAAATAGCCATGTACGTCGGGTCATCGACCCGACGCGCTTGGTTCGAGGCGAGTTCGCCGTGTGCGCGAGAATGTCGGGTCGAGGACCCGACCTACGCTGCTTGACGGGCCGCCGCGGACGAAGTCCGCCGTCGCGCAGCGACGAGGTCTGGCGGCATGTCAAGGGTGGAGCGAAATGGTCAGCGTGACGACGGTGCCGTGAGACGGAATCACCGCGGAGAACGCGGAGGGCGCGGAGATGAAACGGAGTGACGTGAAACACAGGCGGATGGCGACACCTACCGCATCACGCGCTCGGGGCAACAGTACGTCGAAGCGAAGCATCATGCAGGCGAACTAGGCCTGGCACCGTCTTGGTCGGTGAGAGTTGCATCCGCGAGATCCCGGAAGGGACTCGAAGGGTGTTCATGGAAGTACGCCTTGAGCTTATTCCGAGCCTCCTGATCACTCAGCTCGCCGCAGCCTGGTGTGCGGCATTGTTGATGCGCGATCGCGCTGATGCGGGCACCATCAAACGCGGCGGGCGTCGTAAGGATGATTTCCACCCGTTCGTCCCACTTACGGTTGTACTTCCCGCTCTTCTGCCTTTCGAACAGCGTCGCAAGCGGGTCTCGGACCGTTGCCTCATCCTCGACAACCAGCGCACTGGCGTCCTGATGCTGCAGCAGGTACAGGTGCCGGTTCCCTCCTACCGATCGTCTGAAGACATGGAACCTGCGCCCCTCCAAGACGGTCAACGGCAAGCTGATCTCAACCGAGCCGAAGGCCGACCACTGCATGACGTTCAGGTGTAGAAAGATGGCACGGGTCTCCCACAGTTGGGAATCGGGCCGAATCGCGGCAACCGAACTTCGCATGGTGAGCTGCTCTTCTTTCTCGAAAGCCGGAAGGTCCGCGACATGGCAACGGTGGTAAATGCAATCCGCGTCAAAGTCAGCCGTCATGTCCGCGGACCAGCAGAACCTGCCAACGAGGGTCGAGGCGTTGAACGGCTCGCTGTATGGGTCGCCGGGCATCTCAGGATTATACCAAGCCGTGTAGGTCGGGTCGATGCCCCGACACCCGGATGGCGGGCGGCCGCGCGCGCGTTTGACGTCCAGCGAACTGCGCAAGCGCAGCGGCACACTCACTGCTTGCAAAGCAGTGCCACAGTTGGCTCGTTGCCCCTCCGCCGGACTCGGATGTCCGGCGCTACGGACTGAACCCTCGCCGGGCAGGATGCCCACCGCAACCTGAACCCTGAACCCTCCGCCTGCACCGCAGGCACACGCGGCTTCCAACAATGGTGAGAAGCCGACCAACCCCTGCCCGCGCAGGTAGGTGTTTTCAGCTCGGATGCCTGTTCGTCATCCGGTCCTCGCAGAAGGTCCTGCCGCATCGGCAACGAGCCGCAGGATTTTTTCTACCTGTCGCCGCACGAAGTCGAGAGCTGGGCAACAGACAGGCTGGAAGCCTATCCCACCCAGTTCGGCTCGAAGGAGCTGGTTGACCCGCACGAGGGTCGCAAGGTCTTTCAGCAGTTGGCCAACTTTCCAGCAGATCGGTGAGCCGCGGGTTTTAGCGCGGTGTGTCCGCGCAGGCTGAAGCCTGCGGCTCGTACTGCTCGTGCCCTTGCCGGCAGCTTGGGACCTGCGGGAGAAGACCCAAGTTTCTTAAGGAACTGTCAGGCCGGCGGGCTCCTACCGGTCCGTGTCGTGCGTGTTGATGTCCAGGGGGGCGTGGTGGTGCTCTTGCGGGTGCTGCTCGCGGAGGATGCGGGCCATGCAGAAGACCATCAGGCCCAGGACCAGGGCGACGCAGACGGCCATGACGATCGCCCCGTCAACGGTCAGCCGGACCGTCTGGGCCAGGATCGGCAACAGGAAGAAATCCGTCATGCTCATGCCCTCGCCTACAGGCGCACGCCCCGCCGCTCGGCCTCGGCGACGGTCCGGCCGATCCGATTCCGGCAGGCGATGTCGCCCAGAGCGGTCAGGAAGATGAAGAACACCACGATGCCGATGAACACGAAACGGGCCACGTTGGCGTCGGTGGGACCGTCGGCCCGGGCCTCCTCGGCCTCGGCCTGCGACTCTTGCAGCCAGTCCGGCAGGGCGGCCGCGTCGACCGGCGTTTTCTCCGGGCCGAGGATCTCCTCGGTTCTGACACCGATCGCCTCGTCGGGCAGCCCTTCGGCCCCGAAGTGCGTGGCGATGGCCCCGGCGTAGACGCCGCGTTCGTACATCAGCGATCGGCTGGTGGGGCTCATGCCGTCGAGGTAGTCGCCGGCGTTGGTGGCGGTCCAGGCCACCAGGATGATCAGCAGGAATGCCGGCGTCACGTAGCGGATCACGAAGGGCATGAATCGCGGAACGGGGAAGTCCGCACCGCGGTTCATCTCCTTGACGCCGCGCTTGGCCCCCACGGCCCATCCGAACACGATGACGGTGCCGGTGGCGGCCAGGATCATGCAGAAGTTGCACCAGAAATCGGTGTGGTCCAGGGCCAGGGCG